>NZ_JBVIRL010000005.1:0-379328 GCF_055576085.1 Kitasatospora sp. NPDC033851
CGCTGCACCGAGCGACGAAGAACCATCGTCGAGTTCTTCATCGCCCTGGCCAGCATCATCATCACTGTCCGCTGCCTAATCAGACGGGCTTGGACCCTCTACCGCTGGGATACCCGGCCTCGAAGCCCCCGCATCCGATGACCTACTGGCGGACGCCCTAAGTGCACAGCCTCTCCAATCCACCTTCCCGAGCGGAGGAACACAATGGTTCAGGCGGTTCTCAACCTGGTCGACCGCGTGGTTTCCGGCGGCCGCAACACGAATGTCGCGGACGCTTACTGCGCCTGCCCGGCCGGCACCACCACCCACTGCAGCGGCGAAAACCTGTACGTCACGGAGTGCTGCTCCTGGAACTGTGCGGTCAAGCCGTCCTGTGTCACCTACGTCATCGTCGGCGGCTGCTGACCCGCCCCGGTTTGCTGACCGAACCGGCCGGCTGACACGCGGCCGCCGGTGCCCCCGTCCGACGCGCCGTGGATCCTGCGCGGCGTCGACCTCACCCTGCGGGCCGGCTCCGTCACCGCCCTGGTCGGACTCAACGGCGCGGGCAAGAGCACCCTCGTCAAGCTGCTCTGCCGGCTCTACGACCCGGACCGCGGGGCCGGGTGCTCTGGGGCGGCGTCGACATCCGGGAGTTCCCGCCCGAGGAGTACCGGCAGCGGATCGGCGTGGTCTTCCAGGACTACTGCCGCTACGACCTGACCGCCGGCGAGAACATCGGCCTCGGCCGCCTCGCCCACCTTGACGACCGGGCCCGCGTCGCCGACGCGGCCCGTGCGGCCGGCATCCACGAACGGGTGCAGCGGCTGGACGGCGGGTACGGGGCCCTGCTCAGCCGGATCTTCCTGCCCGAAGGCGTGACGGAGGCGGGCTGGGGCCACTCCCTGTCCGGCGGGGAGTGGCAACGCCTCGCCGTGGCCCGGGCGTTCATGCGCGGCGACGCCGACCTGATGATCCTGGACGAACCCAGTGCGGGCCTCGACGCGGAAGCCGAACAGGAACTCCACGAGAACGTGCGGGAGTTGCGCTGGGGCGCCACAAGCCTGGTCATCTCCCACCGGCTCAGCGCGGTCCGCGACGCCGACCGGATCGTCGTCCTCGGCGCCGGCCAGGTGGTCGAAGAAGGCACCCACGACGCGCTGATGGCCCTCGGCGGGCGCTACGCGGAGCCGTTCACCCTGCAGGCCTCCGGCTACCAGGACGCGGTGGTGTCGGGTCGCGCGGGGCAGTGACCGGAAGGTGCGAGGCAGTTGCCGGGAGGTGCGGGGCAGTGGCCGGCAGGTGGGGACGGGAACGGCCGTCGGCCGTCGCGGTGTTGCGGCGGGCCGGGATGTCGGGCCGGTCGGCCCGTTGAGCGGAGGAGGTGTGCCGGTGGGGCTGTGGTCGGTGGTCGGCGGTGCGGTGCTGGCGGCGGTGATGACCCTCGTCGTCCTGTTGCGGGTGGCGCTGTCGGTGGTCGTGGTGTCAGGGCCGAGCATGAGCCCGGCCCTGCGGCCCGGCCAGCGCGTCCCGGTGCTGCGCCGAGGCCTGGCCCGGCTGCGTGCGGGGCGGATCGTGGTGGTCTCCCCGGACGGGCTCGCCGCGCCCGGCGGTGGCCCGGCCCGGCGGCAGCCGGCCGGACCGTCTGCTGGTGAAGCGCCTGGCGGCGCTGCCCGGTGACCCGGTCCCGCAGTCCGTCCGCCCGGTCGTGGCGGGCGGGACGGTGCCGGGCGGGCACGTGGTGCTGCTGGGCGACAGCCCGGAGTTCAGCACGGACTCCCGGACGTGGGGCGCCGTCCCGGCGCGGAGCGTCGTGGGCGTGGTGCTCGACGGCGTCCGGCTGCGGGGCTGAGCGGCCGGTCGTACGGTCCGGGGCGGCCTGGGGCTCGGGATGGTTCGGGGTCCGGGGTGGTTCGGGCGCTTGCCCGGGAGGTGGGGCGGCGTCTGGCGAGATCCCGTCCCGTGGCGGGCGTCGCCTTGGGGGGCGGCGTCCGGGAGGTCGGCGAGAACGTCCGGCTTCGGTCCCGGCGGGCGCTCGCCCGCGGCCGGGAGGGTGTCGACTGTTCCACCCGCCGGTGTGAGGGTGGGGCCACCCACTCGGTCGCGGCGCGGTCAGGGGCGTCCGTGCCCCGGCGGTGCCGGGACCGGGCCGGCGGCCTTGAGGGTGCGCAGGACGGGGGAGGACTCCAGGGCGGTGATCTCCTTGACCGCGCCCAACTGCTGTGTCACGTACCGGTGGAGGTCGGCCGGGTCTGTGCACAGGGCGAGGGCGGTGAGGTTGCTGGGGCCGGTGGTGGCGGCGACGAAGGCGAGTTCGCGGTGCGTCGCGAGGGCGCGGCCGACGTGGTCGAGGTGGGCGGGCGCGACGCTCAGCCAGAGCAGTGCCTGCATGTCCGCGCCCAGGAGCCGGGCGTCGAGTTCCACGTCGAGGAAGACCGTGCCGTCCGCCCGGAGCTCGGCGAGCCGGCGGGCGACGGTGGCCGGGGTGCGGCCGGTCGCGGCTGCGAGGTCGCCGAGGGGCGTGCGGCCGTCACGGTGCAGCGCGCCGAGCAGGGCGTGGTCGGCCTCGTCGAGGCCGCCGGACGGAGGGCTCACGGCGACCGGGCGGAGCCGGTCCTGCTGTTCCTCGCTGAGTGCCTCGGTGCTGACTGGCCAGGCGGACGGGCCGCCCCGATAGGTGTGCAGCAGGCAGTGGGCGGAGACACCGGTGACGGTGGCGGTGCGGGGATGTCGCGCAGGAGGAGGCTGTGGCCGTCGGGGCCGGGACCGGTGTCGACGATGGCGGTGATCTCGGTGCCGCCGGAGGTGAGTTTCACCCAGGCGGTGTCGGCGCGCCGGACCAGCGCCTGGGCGAGGTTCTGGGCGGTGTGCGGCCCGGCGGTGAGGCGCAGCAGCCACTGGGACCGTCCGGCCCGGTGCGGGTCGGCGAGCCCGACCACCCGCAGCCCGGCCTCGGCGCGCAGCCGCCGGTAGCGGCGTGCCACGGTCTGCGGGGAGACGTCGAGGACAGCGGCGATCCGGTTGAACGGGGCGCGCCCGTCGACGCGCAGGGCGTGGACGAGCGCGCGGTCGAGGTCATCGAGCATGTGTGGGTTCCCGGTGGTCGGACACACCGTCCGATTCTGCCGTGTGGCTGGCGGTGCGAGTGCCATGAGAGTTGCTCATCAGCCGGACCGCCACGGCGGCGGCCGCCAGCACCCCCACCGCCAGCCAGCAGGCGCGCTGCGCCCCGGCGGTGTCCGGGGCGGCCAGGTAGATCCGTCCGAGCACGGCGACGCCGAGTGTGGAGCCGAGCTGCTGCACGGCGTTGAGAAGGCCTGCCGCCGAGCCGGTCTCCTGCGGCCGCAGCGGCTTCAGGGCGGTGGTGAAGAAGGCTGGCGTGAACAGCCCCTGCCCGAGCCCGACCAGGGCGAGCGCGTAGGGCAGCGCCTCCGGCCGCTGGCCCGTGCGGTAGGCGCCGACGGCGGACACCACCCCGACCGCCATCACGGCCAGCCCGACGGGCATCACCCGCGCCCCGTACCGCCGGACCAGGGAGGCGCCCGCCCACAGGGAGCCGACCGCAAGCCCGGCCGACATCGGCAGCAGGGTCAGGCCTGAGGCCAACGCGTCGGCTCCACTGCCGAGTTGGAGCTGCAGCACGACGACCAGGGTGAGCCCGGTGGTGGCCGCGAAGGCGAGCGAGAGGACGACCATCGCGGCCGGGAACCGTACGGAGGTGAACAGGCTCGGCTCGACCAGGGTGTCGGTGCCGCGCCGGGCCCCGCGCCGCTGGTGGACGGCGAAGACCACCGCGGCGACCGCTCCGGCAGCCGTCCACACCGGCGGGGTGCTTCCGGTGGCCAGCAGCGGCAGCACGACCAGCCCGGTGGCGAGCGCCGCGAGCGCGCTGCCTGCCGGGTCGAGGCCGGGGCGGCGCGGGGCGCGGTCCTCGGCGAGCAGCGGGGCGAGGGCGAGGACGGCGAGCGAGAGTGGGAGGTTGACCAGGAAGACCGCGCGCCAGGAGGAGCCGAACAGGTCGGCGTGGGTGAGCACCCCGCCGAGCACCGGGCCGGCGACGGCCGCCAGCCCCATCACCGGCCCGATCGTGCCGAGGGCCCGGGCCGTCTCCGGGCCGCGGAACATGGCCTTGATCAGGCCGATGGTCTGCGGGACGATCACGGCCGCGGCCGCGCCCTGGACGGCCCGGAAGGCGAGCAGCGCGCCGAGCGTGGGCGCGCAGGCGCAGGCCAGCGAAGCGAGCAGGAAGCCCGCGACCCCGATCCGGAACACCCGCCGCCGTCCGGCCCGGTCGCCGAGCCGCCCGCCGGTGAGCAGCAGTACGGCGAACGGCAGGGTGTACGCGGTGGTGAGCCAGGGCACGGCCGCCGCCGGCCCGCCGAGGTCGGCACGCATGCGCGGCGCGGCGACCTGCACGATCGTCGCGTCCAGCAGGTTCATCGCCTCCGCGGTGAGCAGCGCGCAGAGCGCCCACCAGCGGCGCGGGTTCACGGGCGTCGGCTGCTCGGTTGTCGGCTGCTCGGTTGTCGGGCGTGCGGACGGCGGGGGCAGCGGGTGTGCGGACAACGGGTCCTCCCTCGGGTGTACGGCCGGAATGCCGTCACCCTCCGGCCGTACGCCCGTGCCGACCAGCTGCTGCCGCCCGTATCGACGGGAAGTTCCATTAACCCTGCCCGCAGAGCCGAAAAACTCCACTCAGGCCGGCGACCCGGCCAGAGCCTTGCCCTTCGTCATCGCCCCCACTCCTGCGAGCAGCCCGCTGACCACCGGGGACCACGGCCGGCTCGCCGGTCCGGTGAGCGTCAGCGTCCGGTGGACGGCGGGCCGGATCGGGACCAGCACGCAGTCGGCCGGGAGCATGGTCAGTGCCAGCGCGGGCATCACCGAGACTCCGACGCCCGCGTGCACCATGCCGATCAGCGTGTTGAGGTCGCGGATCCGGTGCCGGGGTGCGAAGCGGGTGCCGGCCCGCCGGTAGGCCTCGCGGATGTGGCGCTCGCAGCCGCCCTCGGAGAGCAGGAAGTCGTCGTCCTCCAACTCGGTGACGTGGATGGTCTCCTGACCGGCGAGGGGGTGGTCGCGGCGCAGCAGCGCGTGCATCGAGTCGGCACCGAGCGCGACCGCCCCGGGCTGGAGCGGCCCGGCGTCCACCAGGACGGCGGCGTCCACCGTGCCGGCCTCCAGCCAGGCGGTCAGCTCGGCGTCCTCACCCTCGAAGACCCGGACGGTGACCTCCGGGTACGCGGCCTTCCAGTCCCGCAGCAGCCCGGGCAGCAGCGCCTGGCAGACGGTGGTCGGTGCGGCGAGCCGGACGGTGCCGGTCAGGCCGCCCGTGTGCTGGGTGGCGATGAGGCGGACGGCGGTGGCGGAGGCGACGGCCGTACGGGCGTGCGGCAGGACCTGCTCGCCCAGCGGGGTCGGCCGGCAGGGGGTGCCGCGCATCAGGACGGGTGCGCCGAGGGCCCGCTCCAGCGCGCCCACGGCGTGTGAGACGGCGGACTGGCTGATACCCAGTTCGTCGGCGGCCGCGCCGAAGCCGCCGGTGTCGGCAACCGCGACCAGAGCCCTGAGCTGGGCCAGGTTGACCTCCGTGGTCATCGGACGCCCTGGGGCGTGTGACCTCGGGTCATGAGACTTCCTCATCCATGTCGGAATGCCACTTGTTGGACTCATGGTCGAACGTCGCACCATCCTCTGTCCAGGTGCAGGGAACACCGGAGGAATGCGGGGGTGGTTGCGGTGCGGCGCTGGTTGCCGGGTTTTGCGGCACTGTCGGCGATCTGGGGTGCGAGCTTCGCCCTGATCAAGGTGGCGGTCGACGCGGGGGTGCCCCCGGTCTGGGTGGCGCTGTGGCGGTGCCTGCTGGGCACGGCCACGCTGGGCGCGGTCCTGGTGCTGCGCGGTGAGAAGGTCCCGCGTGACCGTGCGCTGTGGGGGCACTCGGCGGTGGTCGCGGTGCTGCTCAACACCGTGCCGTTCATCCTGTTCCCGTTCGGCGAGACCAGGGCCAGCTCGGTGCTCGCCGGGGTGATGAACGCGACCACTCCGCTGTTCGCCCTGCTGCTCACGGTGCTCACCGTCCCCGAGGAGCGCCGCCCGGGCGCCCGCCGGCTCACCGGCCTCGCCCTCGGCTTCGTCGGCGTGCTCACCGTGCTCGGGGTCTGGCGCGGCATCGGATCCGGTGCGGCCGTCGGGGGCCTCACCTGCCTGGCCGCCGCCTGTTGCTACGGGGCGGGCTTCGCCTACCTGCGGCGTTTCCTGTCCGGTCGGCCGGAGTCGGTCACCACCCTTTCCGCGCTCCAGATCGGCTGCGCCACCGCCGAGTTGGCCGTCATCGTGCCGTTCGCCGCGGGCGCCCCGCACTGGCCCGGGGCCGGCCCGGCCGTCGCCCTGCTGGTGTTCGGCGTGGTCGGCACCGGCCTGGCGTACCTGCTCAACCTCGGCCTGGTCCGGACCGCGGGCACCGGGGTGGCCTCGGCCGTCGCCTACGTGATGCCGCTGTGGTCCACCGCGATCGGTGCGCTGTTCCTCGCGGAGCCGGTCGGCTGGAACGCCCTGGCCGGTGGTGTCCTGGTGATCGCGGCGGTGGCGCTGACCCGCCCCCGCCCCCGCCCCCGGACCGCGACCGGCGCGGCGGACCAGACCCCGAAGGCGGGCCAGACCGTTGGATAGGGCACGCGCCGCCCCGACGACGGCGCGTACGAAGATGCCGCGCATGGGGATCTCCTTCCCTGAACGGGCCCACCCGGGACAAGCCGGCGGGAACCGGGCTGATCGGACAGCGCATTCGTACCCGACCTGACGTTCGGTGTCCAATGAATTACGGAATGTCTTCGGGCCCCGCTAGGGTGGCGGCGTGGTGAGGGCGTGGGATGCGGCGGTTGAGCGGGCACAGGACCGGCTGGCGGCGGGGCCGCGGCTGAGGGCGGTCGCCGAGGGGGACGAACGGCGGTTCGCCCTCTGGGACTTGGCGTCTCTTGTGGAGGGCGAGCTGGGCGCGCTGGTGGACCCGGACGGGCTGGCGCCGTCGGCGGAGCGCGGCTGGCGAGAGCGGCTGGGCGAGAGCGGCCGGGAGTGGCCCGGCGGGGAGCTGTACCGCCGGAGGTACTGGATCCAGGGCGACGACGGCGCCGTCGTGGGCACCGTCGCGGTCGACAACTGGACCAAGGGCCCGGGCCAACCCGCCGTCTCCTCCCTCTATGTGAGCCCGGCGGCGCGCGGTCGCGGGCTGGCCGCCGCCACGCTGGACGAGGTGTACGCGGCGGCCACCGCCGAGGGCCTGCCCGGATTCCGGCTCGAGGCGCACTGGACCTGGCAGCCGGCTGTCCGCTACTACCTGCGCCGAGGGCTGTGGGCGGTCGGCTGGAAACGCTCGCTCGCGCTCGCGCGGATGCCCCAACTCCCTTCCTACCGGGTGCGCGAGGAGGACGGGCGGCTGCTCCTGCTGGTCGCCGACCGGCTGCGCGGCTGGGTGCCGATACTGACCGCCGGCCGCGAGGGCCGCTGGCTGCGGCTGGACGAGACGGCCGACTACCGGGGCGCCGACGGCTGGGTCCACGACTACGCGCGCTCGACGCTGGCCCTGCACCTGGCGCTGGCGGGCTTCCCGCTGGTGCGCGGCCCGCAGTGGTGGGCGGAGGCGTGGCGCTGGTCGGACGCGGGCGAGCCGGAGGGACTGGCATACCGGATCGAGGAGTTCGAGCGGGCCGCCCCCCGCCCGGCGTCCTCCCCGTACGGCCCTGCGCCGGTCCCCGCTCCGCAGAGCCCGACGCAGGGTTCGGTGCAGTACCCGGAGCGGGACCCGGCACAAGCCCCGGAGCGGGCGGCGACGCAGGCCCCGTCGCAGGCCTCGGTCCCGTCGTCGCAGCTGGCAGACTCGGGGGATGGCTGAGATCGAGATCGACGGCGCCCCCGCCGACCCGGCGCGGCTGGCCGCGCTGGGGCTGCTCAACTACGGGCACTTCACCACCCTGCGCGCCGAGGCGGGCCGGGTCCGCGGCCTGACGCTGCACCTGGACCGGCTGGTCCGTGACTGCCGCACGCTGTTCGCCGTCGAGCTGGACAGGGCGGCGGTGCGGGAGCGGATCCGCGCGGTGCTGCCCGCCGGCGGCGAACCGGTGATCGTCCGGGTCACCGTGTACGACCCGGCCCTCGGTCTGGAACGCCCCGCCGCCCCGGCCGCACCCGCCCTGCTGGTCACCACCCGCCCCGCCGCGACGGCGGAGCCCGCCCCGCTGCGGGTGCGCACCTCGGTGTACCGGCGGGAACTGCCGGCGGTGAAGCACGTGGGCCTGTTCGGCCTGGTCCACCACCGGCGGCAGGCCCAACTCGCCGGCTACGACGACGTGCTGCTGATCGACACGGACGGCCGGGTGACCGAGGGCGCGACCTGGAACGTCGGCTTCCTGGACGAGGACAGGCTGGTCTGGCCGGAAGGCCCGAGCCTGCCTGGCGTCACCGAGTCCCTGCTTTCCCGGGCGTACCGGGGCCCGCAGTCCCGCGAGCCGTTGCCCGCCGCCGCGCTGGGCCGCTTCGCAGCCGCCTTCGCGGTGAACGCGGGCATCGGCGTCCGGCCGCTGGCGGCCGTCGACGGCACCACCCTCGACCCCGCCCACCCGGTGCTCGCCGAGCTGCGCGCGGCCTACCTCGGGACCACCGCCGAAGCGGTGTAGGGATAACCCCACCCCCGTTCCGCCGGTGACCTCCATGGCCCGCGGGGCCCGGACTTCCTAGCGTTGAACACGTTGACGACGAGCGAAACACGTTGACGACGAGCGACGCAGAACCGAAGGAAGGCCCCTCCATGGCACGCCGCCACGACCGCCGCAGGACCGACGAGCGGGTGACCCACCCGTACGCCACCGACGCGTACGACGGTGCCCCGCACGCCGCACCGTCGGCGGCCCCCGCGATCGAACTGCGCGGCGTACGCCGCACCTACGGGCGCGGCGAGGCGGCGGTGCAGGCGCTGCGCGGGATCGACCTGGCGCTCGCCCGCGGGAGCTTCACCGCCGTGATGGGCCCCTCCGGCTCCGGCAAGTCGACCTTCCTGCAGTGCGCTGCGGGCCTGGACCGCCCGGAGGCGGGGGAGATCCGGCTCGGCGGCGAGGAGATCACCGCGCTGAGCGAGAACCGGCTCACCAAGCTGCGCCGCAGCCGGATCGGCTTCGTCTTCCAGTCCTTCAACCTGCTGCCCTCGCTGAGCGTCGAGCAGAACGTGCTGCTCCCGCAGCGGCTCGCCGGGGAGCGCCAGGACCGCGCCCGGGCGCGGGAGTTGCTGGAACGGGTCGGCCTCGGGCAGCACGCCCGGCGGCGGCCAGGCCAGCTCTCCGGCGGCCAGCAGCAGCGGGTCGCGATCGCCCGCGCGCTGATAACCCGCCCGGACGTGCTGTTCGCCGACGAGCCCACCGGCGCGCTGGACACCCGCACCGCACACGAGGTGCTGGCCCTGCTGCGGCAGGCCGTGGACTCCCTCGGCGCGACCGTCGTCATGGTGACCCACGACCCGGTGGCCGCCTCCTTCGCCGACCGGGTGCTGTTCCTGGCCGGCGGCACGATCGTGGACGACCTGCCGCACCCCAGCCCGCAGGCCGTCGCCGACCGGATGGTCGCGCTCACCGCCCGCCGGGTGGGAGCGGCGGCATGACCAACGGACTCGCCCGCGCCTCGGTGCGCTTCCGTCCCGCCTCCTTCGTGGGCACCCTGGTCGCCCTGCTGCTCGGCGCCGCCGTCGTGACGGCCTGCGGCGTGCTGCTGCAGACCGGCCTGACCGCCGGCCTCGAACCCGACCGGTACGCCTCCGCGCCCGTGGTGGTCGCGGCCGAGCAGACGGTGAAGATCCAGAAGAAGGTCGGCGAGGACACCGAGACCCAGGAGCAGGCCACCCCGGAGCGGGCCCGTGCGGACGCTGCGCTGGTAGGCCGGCTGACCGCCCTGCCCGGGGTCGCGGTCGCCCGGCCGGACACCGCCTTCCCGCTCACCGCCTTCCCGCTCACCGCCTTCCCGCATACCGCCGCGAACGACACCCCGGCCCTGACCGGCCGCGGCTACGCCGCCCTCGGCATCGCGGGACCGGCCGACAAGCTGACCGAGGGCCGTGCACCCGGCGCGAACGAGGTCGTGCTCGACGCCGACACCGCGCGCGCCGCCCACCTCGCGCCCGGCGTGAACCTCACGCTCACCGCGCCCGGTGGCACCGCGAGCTACCGGGTCTCCGGCCTCGCCGCCGCCCAGACGGCCGGGCCCACCGCCTGGTTCGCCGACACCGCCGCCGACCGCCTCTCCGGCCACCCCGGCCGGATCGACGCCATCGCCGTCCAGCCCCGCCCGGGCGTGACCGCCGCCGCGCTCGCCACACAGGTGCGCCAGGCCGTCGGCGGCGAGGCGAAGGTCTTCTCGGGAGACGACCGGGGCACCGTCGAGCACCCCGCTCTCGGCGAGGCCCGGACGACGCTGATGGCCCTCGGCGGCACCTTCGGCGGCTACGCCACCATGACCGCGATCTTCGTGGTGATGAGCACCGTCGCCCTCGCCACCGGCCAGCGCGCCCGCGAGTTCGCCCTGCTGCGCGCCATCGGCGCCACCCCGCGCCAGATCCGCCGAACCATCGCCGCCGAGGCGATGCTGATCGCCCCGGTCGCCGCGGCGCTCGGCATCCTGCCCGGACTCGCGCTCGCCCGCTGGTGGTTCGGCCAGCTGGCCGAACGCGGCGCCGTCCCCGAGGGCATCCGCCTCGACGTCGGCCCACTGCCGATGCTCGCCGCCGTCCTCACCTGCACACTCGCCGCGCTGACCGCCGGCTTCCTGGCCGCCCGCCGACCGTCCAAGCTGCGCGCCGCCGAGGCACTCGGCGAGGCCGCCGTCGAGGCGCCCCGCCCGGGCAAGGTGCGCACCCTCCTCGGACTGGTCTTCGCCGGCGGCGGCATCGCCGTCGCCGCCCTCGCCGCCTCCCTCGACGGCGCCAAGGCCGCCCAGACCGCGCTCGGCGTGGTCATGTGCTTCATGACGGCCGTCGCCCTGCTCGGCCCGTGGGTGGCCCGGATCGCCGCCGCCGTGCTCGGCGCCCCGCTGCGGGCCGGCGGCGCGCCCGGCTCGCTGGCCGCCGACAACACCCGCGCCAACGCCCGCCGGCTGGCCTCCGCGATCACCCCGATCGTCCTGGTCACCGCCTTCTGCGGCACCCTGCTGATCCTGCAGAGCACCCTGCGCCACACCACCGGCGAGAACGTCCGGGCCGGCATCACCGCCGACCACGTGATCGGCACCACCGGCCCCGGCCTGCCCGCCGGGACCGCCGAGCGGGCGGCCAAGGTGCCCGGCGTGGACACCGCCGTCGGCGTGCTCCGCACCGGCCTGGTCCTCGAGAGCGGCGGCCGGCTGAGCTCCGCCCCCGCGCTCGGCGTCGACGGCGACCCGGCCCGGCTGCCCAAGGTGCTCGACCTGGGCGTACGCAGCGGCTCACTCGCCGACCTCGGCCGCGCCACCGACACCATCGCCCTGAGCACCACCCTGGCCGACGCCCTGGATGCCAAGGTCGGCGACCGCGTCCCGCTGCGCCTCGGCGATGGCACCGCCGTCCGGCCCGCCGTGGTCGCCGTGTACGAACGCGGGCTCGGCGTCGGCCAGGCGGTGCTGCCCCGGGCGGCCCTGGCCGAGCACGTCACCACCGGGTACGACAGCCAGGTGCTGGTCGCCGACGTGCCGGGCGCCGACCGCACGGCGGTGGCCGCCGGGCTGGGCACGCAGGCCGGGACGAGCGTGACCGACCGGGCCGGGTTCGTCGCCCAGGCCGACAAGGACATGGAGCTCAGCGGCTGGGCCAACACCGTGATGGCCGGCGTGCTCGGCGGGTTCGCCGCCGTCAGCGCCGCCAACACCCTGGTGATGACCGTGCTGGACCGCCGCCGCGAGGTCGCGCTGCTGCGACTGGCCGGCACCACCCGGCGCCAGGTGCGCGACATGATGCGCTGGGAGGCTCTGCTGGTGGCCGCGACCGGGCTGGCGGTCGGCGCGGTGATCGCCTGGATCACGCTGGTGCCGGTCACCCGTGGCGTCGCCAACGCTTCCCCGTACGTCCCGCCGATGCTCGCCCTGCCACTGGCGGCAGGGGCCGTGCTGCTCTGCCTCGGCGCGACCGGGCTGCCGGTCCGGGCGCTGCTGCGGACCCGTCCGGCGGCGCTGGGAGCGGCGCGGCAGTAGGCCGGTGGGGCGATGAGCGGGACTCATGGGGCCGCCCCGTGAGACGAGCTCATGAGGCCCTCCCATGAGAGGAGTGCATGAGGTCCTCATGAGGCGGTCTCATGGCGTCCCCCATGAGACCGCCTCGTGAGGCGCCCCGGCGAGAAGCCCATGAGACGCACTGGAGAGAAGCTCATGACGGATGCCCTTGAGAACCACTCAAGGGCATCACTCGTCCGGGTGACAAAGGCGGGACGAGCAGGCGCAATGGGGTAACCGGAAGCCCCAAAGGACTTTATTGGAACTGATCGTGATGTCGGATCAGCTACGCTCTCGCCCGCCCCGCCCGACCGCCGAAGCAGAGAGTAGCCCGACATGAGCAGTCCCCCTGCCGTCCCCGCGGCCCGCTGGCCGCTGATCCTGCTGCGCACCACCGCCACCGCGCTGGCCCTGCTGGCCCTGCTCCAGGTCATGCTGGCCAGTAGCTTCCTCAACGGCACGTTCGACTCCCTGAAGGACCACGAGGGCAACGCGATGACGCTGGCCACCGTGGTGGTGCTCCAACTGGTGGTCGCCGTCGCGGTGCGGTGGCCCGGGCGCGGCCCGCTGTGGCCGCTGTGGACGACCCTCCTGCTCAACGTCGCGGTCATCGGCCAGATCGCGGCCGGCTACGCCCGGGCCGTCGGCGTGCACGTCACCCTCGGCGTGCTGCTGGTCAGCGGCATCCTGTTCGGCCTGGTCGAAGCCTGGCGGCTGCCGCTGCCCGCCCGGACGGGGCAGCCTGATGCGGGCCCGGACGGCAGCGGACTGCTGCCGCGCCCCGGCGGGCCAGTGGAGGTGTCCAAGTGAAGCGTCGCCGGTTCCTGGGCATCGGCGCCTCCGTCCTCGGCGCGGGCGCGCTGGCCGCCGTCGCCGTCCCCTCGGCCGCCCGGTTGCTCGCCGAGGGCCGCCCCGGGCAGCTCCTGAGCAGCGGGCTCGACCTGCCCGAGGCGTTCCAGGTCCCGCTTCCGGTGCCGGCCGTGCTGAATCCGGTGCGCACCGACGGGACCAGCGACTACTACGAGATCACCCAGCAGGTCGCCAAACTGGAGATCATCCCCGGTGTGAAGACCGAGGCCTGGACGTACGGGGGCAGCTTCCCCGGGCCGACCCTGGTCACCCGCTCCGGGCGGGCGGCGGTGGTCAAGCACCGCAACGAGCTGCCGGTGCCGTCCGTCACCCACCTGCACGGCGGGCACACCCCGGCGGACAGCGATGGCTACCCGGTGGACCTGCTGCTGCCCGTCGGGTCGTCGGCCGACGCCGCCCAGGGCATGGCCGGTATGCAGGGCATGCCGGGGATGCGCCACGCGGGGGGCCGCAGCATCGTCGGCGAGCGAAGCCACACCTACCCGGGCAGGCAGCGCGCCGCCACCCTCTGGTACCACGACCACCGGATGGGCTTCACCGGCCCCGGAGTCTGGCGCGGACTGGCCGGCTTCCACCTCGTCCAGGACGACGAGGAGGGCGCCCTGCCGCTGCCGCGCGGCGAGCGCGACCTGCCACTGATGATCGCCGACCGCTCCTTCGCCGCCGACGGGTCCTTTCAGTACCCCTCCACCGACCCCGCGCTCGGCGAGCCCGGCGTCACCGCCGGCTACGCCAACGGCGTGCTCGGCGACGTCATCCTGGTCAACGGCGCGCCGTGGCCCCGTCTGGACGTCGACCGCGCCCGCTACCGGCTGCGCCTGCTCAACGCCTCCAACGCCCGCCTCTACCGGCTCGAACTCGACCCGCAGCCCCCCGGCGGCGGCGCCCTGGTCCAGATCGGCTCCGACGGCGGCCTGCTCGCCGCCCCGGTCGCCCACGACGGCATCGAGATCGCTCCCGCCGAACGCTTCGACGTCGTGGTCGACTTCTCGCGCTACGCGCCCGGCACCCTGGTGCGCCTGGTCAACCGCTTCGGCAGTGGTCGGACGGCCGAGGTCATGCGGTTCGACGTCTCCTCGAAGCAGGTGAACGACGACGCGACGGTGCCCGACAAGCTCGCCGCCGTCGAGGGCCTGGACGCCTCCGCCGCCGTCACCACCCGCGACTTCACCTTCCGCCGCAGCCGCAGCGACGGCTGGACCATCAACGGCGAGCCCTACCACCCAGGCCAGAACATCGCCACGCCCGCCCTCGGGACGATCGAGCGCTGGCGCTTCTCGTCCGACCTGCACCACCCCGTGCACGTCCACCTGGACCACTTCCAGGTGATCGGACGCAACGGCGCGAACCCGGGCCCCTACGACGCGGGGTGGAAGGACACCGTGGACCTGCGCCCGGCCGAGGCAGTGGAGCTACTGGTGCGCTTCACCGACTACGCGGGGGCGTACATGCTGCACTGCCACAACCTGGAGCACGAGGACATGGCGATGATGGCGGACTTCACGGTGCAGTGAACCGTGCGGTGAGTCGGCCCGGTGAGCGGCGGGGTGATCGGTGCGGTGAGCCGTCCTGCGGTGAACCGCCCGGTTTCACTCGGACGGCCGAGTGTCGGAGGGCGTGCGCTGCGCCCTCCGGCACTCGTGTCCTAGCGTCGCGGAGAGGGGCACCCGCCGGCCGCCCGGCGTCGCGGGCAGCGCCCACCGACGGATGGAGCCGCCGCATGACCACTCCCGCCGAACGCCGCCGCCGCGGCCGGGCCGCCCGCGACCGCGTCTCCCGCTCCGACCACGGCCGGTGGATCCCGGCCGCGGACCGGCCCGACCCGCTCGGCGTGCTGGAACGGCAGGGCGAGGACCGGGTCACCCGGCTGCTGCCTATCCGCTACGGGCGGATGGCCGAAAGCCCGTTCAGCTACCTGCGCGGCGCCGCCGCCGTGATGGCCGCCGACCTCGGGGCCGTGCCCGACACCGGTCTCACCGTCCAACTCTGCGGCGACGCCCACCTGGTGAACTTCGGCGTGTACGCCTCGCCGGAACGCGCCCTGCTCTTCGACGTCAACGACTTCGACGAGACCTACCCCGGCCCCTTCGAGTGGGACGTCAAACGCCTCGCCGCCAGCGTCGCCGTCGCGGCCCGCGACAACGGCCAGGACGAGGAGCGCGTGCGCCGCGCCGCCCGCACCGCCGTCGAGGGCTACGCGACCGCGATGCGACGCCTGGCGGGGCTGGGCGAACTCGACGTCTGGTACGCCCGGGTGGACACCGCGCAGCTGCTGCCGCTGCTGGGCAAGCCCCGGCAGCGCAAGCGCGCCGAGGCCCAATTCGCGCACGCCCGGCGCCGTACCAGCCTGCAGGCCTTCGGCAAGCTCACCGAGGAACGGGACGGGCGGCGCCGGATCATCAGCGCGCCACCGCTGATCGAGCCGCTGAAGAAGACCGAACTGCGCGGCATCGGCAAGGTGTTCAGCGACTACCGGGGCACCCTCGCCGAGAGCCGCCGTGTCCTGCTGGACCGCTACCGCTTCGTCGACGCGGCCACCAAGGTGGTCGGTGTCGGCAGCGTCGGCACCCGCTGCTTCATCGTCCTGCTGGAGGGCCGGGACGGCCGCGACCCGTTGTTCCTGCAACTCAAAGAGGCCGGCCGGTCGGTACTGGAGGACCACCTGCCGCCCGCCAAGGTGGACGCCGAGGTCGCCCCTCACCACGGCGGCCGCCGGGTGGTCACCGGCCAGCACCTGATGCAGGCCGCCAGCGACATCTTCCTCGGCTGGACCACCGGCCCCGCCGGGCGCCACTTCTACGGCCGCCAACTGCGTGACATGAAGGGCTCGGTCGAGGTCGGCGACATGAAGCCCTCCGGCCTGCGCGCCTACGCCGACCTCTGCGGCCGCACCCTCGCCCGCGCCCACGCCCGCACCGGCGACCGCCTCGCCATCGCCGGCTACCTCGGCAGCGCGGACACCTTCGCGGAGGCGGTGGCCGAGTTCGCGGTGCGGTACGCGGACCGGACGGAGGTGGATCACCGCGAGTTGGTGGCCGCCGTCGCGGACGGGAGGATCACGGCGACCCGGGGAGTGTGAGAGCGGCCAGCCTCTCCAACTGCTCCCGCTGATCCGCCAGTTCGAGCGCCCCGAGGCGGGCCACCAGGTGCCGGGCACCGGCCGACGTGTACCGGGTGAGCTTGGCGGCCACCTCGTCCGGCGTGCCTAGGGCGAACGCCTGGATCTGCTCCGTCTCGGCCAGCGGCAGGCCGTAGTTGGAGCGGGTGTAGGCGTCCATGGCCCGGCGGGCGGCTTCCGTGTCGCGGTCGATCCGGACGTTGACGAAGAGGGCGGGGCTGACGGCCTCCGGTGTGCGTCCGGCCTGGCGGGCCGTCGCCCGGATGGCGGCGAGCCCGGTGGCGTAGTCGGCCGGGTCGGGCGGATAGGGCAGCCAGCCGTCGTAGTGGCGCCCGGTTCGGGCCAGGGCCGCCGGGGTCGCGCCGCCGAGCCAGACGGGCGGCCCCTGCTCGTGGAACGGCCTGGTGGTGGGCGGGAGTTCGGCGAAGGAGTGGAACTCGCCGTGGAACTCCTTCGCCCCGGCCCAGAGCGCCCGCCACAGGGCGACCGTCTCGTCCAGCCGGGCGAAGCGGCGCTCCCACGGCACTTGGGACAGCTCGTGCAGCGGGCGGCCGAAGCGCCCCGGGAAGCCGGCGCCGACCGCGACCGTCAGCCGGCCGCCGGACAACTGGTCCACCGAGGCCAGCGTCTGCGCGGCCTGCACCGGGCGGCGCAGGACCGGCAGCAGGGCGCCGGTGCCCAGCCGGACGCGTTCTGTCACCGCGGCGGCGGCCGCCAGCATGGTGAGCGGTTCGATCCTCGGGCTCAGCAGGGAGTCGTTGACGAACAGCGAGGAGAAGCCCAACTCTTCGCTGCGGCAGGCGAATGCGACCAGGTCGCGGGGGCCGTGCGCGGCCCACTGGTCCTGGCCGGTGGGGAGGAAAACACCGATGTCCATGGCGTCGATGCTGGCGGCCGGGGCGAATGGCCTCAATTCCCCCGGGGGAATGGCGGGCCGCGGCCGCCCGCGGTTGGCTGGTGCCGTGGACTTCTCCCAAACGCTGCGTGAGCGCCGTACCAGCCGCCGCCTGAGCCAGCTCGACCTCGCCACCCGAGCGGGAACGACCCAGCGGCACCTGAGCTTCATCGAGTCCGGCCGCTCCGTGCCGGGCCGGGGCATGGTCGTCCGGCTCGCCGAATCGCTCGACCTGTCGCTGCGGGACCGCAACGAGCTGCTGCTGGCCGCCGGTTACGCACCCGTCTACCCGGAGACACCGCTGGACGGGCCGACGCTGGCACCGGTGCGGGAAGCGATCGGCCACATCCTGGCCGGCCACCTCCCGTACCCGGCACTCGTCGTGGACCACCGAGGTGACGTGGTGGCCGCCAACGCCGCCCTGGACGTGATCACCGCAGGCGCCGACCCGCGGCTCGTCGGCCCCGGCACCAACGCCTACCGGCTCGCCCTGCACCCGGACGGCCTCGCCCCGCGCATCCTCAACTTCGCCGCCTGGGCCCGCCACATCGTCGAACGCACCCGGCATCTCGGCGAACTGCACGCGGAGTTGAGCTCGTACGTTCCAGAAACCGAGGTGGGAGAACAGCACTTGGGCTTCGCCGTCCCGCTCGAGCTGCGCACCTCGCTCGGCGAGCTGCGTCTGATGACAACGGTCACCACCTTCGCCACCGCCGTGGACGTCACCCTCGCCGAACTGAAACTGGAAGCCTTCCTGCCGGCGGACGCGGCCACCGCCGAGGCGTTGCGGGGAGCGGCCGCGGCATAGCGGGAGCGGCCGCTCAGAGCCCCGGGAACTGGTAGTCGGCGGTGATCCGGCCGTCGGTGTCCAGGACGACGAACTCCACCCCGCTGCCGACCGGTTCGCCACCGCCGACGGGCACCATCTCCCAGGTGAAGCGGACGACGTCCCGCAGCCGCACGGCGTCCGGCCGGGCCCGGAAGGTGAACTCGCCGGGCGCCACGAACTCCTCGTGGGCGCGGGCCACCCGGAACTCCAACTCCTCGTAGCCGCGCGCCTCCAGGACCGGCTCCGCGAACCCGACCCGCGCGGCTGCCTCCCGGGCTTCGACAGGCGGGTGCAGGAGGTGCACGCCGCCCACGGCCCACAACCGCTCGACCGCCGACCGGCGGGCAACAGCGTCGGGCTCGGTCCACAACGCGGCGTAGCGGTCGGCGAGTTGCTGGGCGCTGGTGGCGATGGATGTGCCGGTGGCGATGGGCGTACCGGTGGTCATGGCGGACTCCTGTGGTGTTCGGCCGGTCTCGGTGCGACCCATCCTGGGGACGGCCCCGCAGTCGGACAATTCCCGCCGGGGAATGGCCGGTTGGCGGCATCGTCGGTCGGCGGCCCGGCCGGGCGGCCCACGGGCGGGAGGTCGCGGGCCCCTCGAGCTTCCTTCGAGCGGTCCGCGGTCGACCCCGTGGACCCGCGCCGTGCCGCCGTGGTCGGACGGCGGCACGGTACCGCTAACCGGCTCCCGGCCGGACGGCGGCGATCGGCAGGGCCGTCGCCACCAGGAGGCCGGCGGTGTAGAGCGGGCCGAGATCGCCGGCCGCCGAGCCGAGCGTGGTCGCGGCGAGCAGCGGGCCGGCGGTGGCGCCGAGGTTGAGGGCGGCGGTCGCGTAGGCGCCGGCCATGGTGGGCGCTCCGGCCGCCTCGTACAGCACCCCGGTGACCAGCGTGCCGCCGACGGCGAAGGACAGCGCGCCCAGCAGGAACACCAGGGGCAGCAGGACGGCCGGTCGGTCCGCGAGGACGGCCGCCGTGGGCCAGCCGGCCAGCAGCAGCGGGCCGCCGGTGGCGAGGACCAGACCGGGGCGGCGGTCCGCCAGCCGTCCCGCGGCGGTGACGCCGACGAAGGACCCGGCGCCGAACAGCACCAGCACGACCGGCACCCACAGTGCGCCGAGCCCGGCGGGGCCGGTCACGACAGGGGCGAGGAAGGTGAAGCCACCGAAGGTCGCCGCATTGACGAGAGCGGCGAGCAGCATCGCACGGAGCAGTCGCGGACGGCCCAGCTGCCGGAACTCCGTGCGCAGGGACGGGGCGTGGGGCCCGCGCGCGGTCGTGGGACGGGCGGGGAGAGCCCAGACGAGGCCCACGGCGGCGGGCAGGCAGAGCACGGCGACGGCCCAGAACGCGGCGCGCCACCCGTACAGCGCGCCGAGGACCGAACCGCCCGGGACCCCGGCGACCGTGGCCACCGTCGTCCCCGACAGCAGTACGGCGAGCGCCCGCCCCTTCCGGTCCGCCGGGACCAGCGCGGCGGCCGTGGTCATCGCCACGGCGAGGAACCCGGCGTCGGCTAGCGCGGCCACCACCCGGGTCGACAACAGCACCGGGAAGCTCGAGGTCAGGGCGCCCACGGCGTGAGCCGCCGCGAACGCCAGGACGAACCCGAGCAGGCTGCCGCGCCCCGGCCGGCTGCGGGCGAGCGCGGCCATCAGCGGCGCGCCGACGGCCATCCCGACCGCGAAAGCCGAGGTGAGGCCGCCCGCCGTGCCGACGGTGACTCCGAGATCGTCGGCGAGGTCCGGCAGCAGACCGGCGAGCATGAACTCCGAGGTGCCCATGGCGAAGACGGCCAGGGCGAGCAGATAGAGCGGAAGGGGCATCGAGGGGCTCCGGAACGAGGAGAAGCAACGAGGAACGGCGTCTCGTCACCGCGCTCAGCCCCCGAGGGCGCACGCTTTCGCGGCCGGGCCCGCGCTCGCGCACGGCATTTCAGCGCTCAGCGCTTCAACGGCTGCGGGGGTTCAGGGGGCTGACGGCGTGACCGAAAGTCCCCACCCTGGATGCCTCAGGGCTCGACATGCTCCGTACGCTACCCGACGGGCGGCCGTCCCGGCACCGGAGTTATTTCCGTTTGCCCGAGAGGTCAGGATGCCGTTGGGTTGGCCGCATGAACGAACCGCTGAACCGACCGCAGGCCGAACCGCTGAACCGACCGCTGACCGAGCTGCGCACCGAACGCCTGCTGATCCGCCGCTGGCGCGAGTCGGACCTCGTCCCGTGGGCCGCGATGAACGCTGACCCCGAGGTCCGCGAGCACCTGGGCGGCCCGCTCACCCGGGAGCGGAGCGACGCGTCGGTGGCACGCTTCGAAGCGGCGATCGAGCGGCGGGGGTACGGCTGGCTGGCCGTCGAAGTACGGGACAGCGGCGAGTTCGTCGGCTTCGTGGGCCTGGACGACATCGAGGAGACGGACCCGGTCGACGGCGTCGAGATCGGCTGGCGCCTGGCCCGCTCCGCCTGGGGACACGGCTACGCCACGGAGGCGGCCCGCGCCGTCCTGGCGTACGGCTTCGACGCCCTCGGCCTCCCCGAGGTCCTCGCCATCACCACGGCCGCCAACCAGCGCTCCCAGTCGGTGATGCGCCGCCTCGGCATGACCCACGACCCCGCTGAGGACTTCGACGACCCCGCCGCCCCGGACGGTCCGCTGCGCCGCAACGTGGTCTTCCGGCTGCGCCGCGAGGACCGTCTGTCCTAGGGGAGGGGACCGGGCCTTCCGGTCGGCCGTGTGGACCGCCTCCGACCGGATCACCGTCAGCACCGACGTCACCGATATCACCGACACCGGGTCACGGGTCCTCAGCGCCGACCGGGAGCCGGCGAACCCACCGGCACCAAGAGCGTCGGCGCCGTCCGATCGCCTGGCCGTGGATGGCGCGAGGTTCGCCGCCCAGGCGGCGGAGGCCGTCGCGCACCTGGCCGACCGGCCCCGCTCGCACCGGGCCTGAACTGCGGGATCGGGCGGCGCGATTGTCAGTGGGGTGTGCAAGGGTGGCCCCATGCTGGCGATCACGGTGCAGACGAACGACGGGAAGCGGCGTTCCCGACCGAGCGCGGACGAGTTGGCGGGACTGGTCCGGGGCATCGGCGCGGAGGACGACCGCTTCCTCGTCCTGGAGCGGATACCGGACCTGCCGGACGTATACATCCAGGTGTGGCACTCCGACGGCGAGGGCTACACGCTGGAGCACCGCGACGGCTCCGCCCAGCGGCACTTCGAGGTGCGGCTGGACGGGCCCGGGCCGGTGGCCGAGGCGATGACGGCCTGGGCGCGCGGCGAGGCGGGCTGGGGTGACGGCCTGGACTGGCAGCTACTCGACATGGGCCCGGTGCCGGAGCCCGTACCGCCGGTGGAGCTGGGAGCGGGCGAGCGGCGGGAGTTGGAGGACCGGCTGCGCCTGACCCTGGCCTGCGGCTACACCGACCGCGCCCGGCTGGCCGAGGAGGCCGAGGAGTACCTGGTGTCGGGCGGCCTCCGTCCCCTCTCGCGTGCGCAGGCCGAGCAACTCGCCGACCGGCTCTGGCTGGAGCGCGTCGGCGAGCAGACCGGCTGGATCGGCGACACCGATCCGGAGCGCCTCGCCCACGCCTTCGCCGCCCTGGAGGCGAGCGGCATCACGGCCCGGGAGGACTTCACCTGCTGCCGGTCCTGCGGCGAGGCAGAGATCGGCGCGGCCGGCGCCCCGGACGCCCGCGGCTTCGTCTACTTCCACTCCCAGTGCACCGAATCCGCCGCCGCCGGCCACGGCCTGTCTCTCCTCTACGGCGGCTTCGACGGCTCCCCGTCGACCGCCACGGCCGTCGGCCACGAGGTTGTCGCCGCCCTCACCGCCGCCGGCCTGCCCACGGTCTGGAACGGCGACCCGTCGCACGCGATCGAGATACGCCCCCTGCTCTGGCGCCGCCGCCTGGGCGGGTGATCGGACCTGAACTGCCGTATCCTCCGGGGCCGATAACGGTGCCCGACGGCGTCCGACGGTGTTCGGTAACGTTCGACGGAACGGGGGAGCAGCATGATGCAGCGGGGGAAGGTGCCGCGGAGCAACGCGCGGGAGCTGTGGGGGGCGTTGCCGAGGAGTGTGCGGCGGCAGGTGATCGCGGACGCCCGGCGGGGGCGGGCCTGGGAGGACCGGCGGGTGGCGGCGGTGGCCGTCGGCTGGGCTTGGCAGGTGCTCGGCACCCCGGACGCCCGTCGAAGGGACCTCGGCGCGCTGCTGGGCTACCTGCTCAACGCGGTCATGAGCGCCGGCCCGGGTGCCACGGCGGGCGTGGACATCCTCGACGGTTCCCCGGACCACGACGCCAACCCGCTGGTCCGCCGCTGGGCGCGGCGGGTCGAGGCGGCCAACCCGGTGCGGCGGCCGTGAGGAAGGAAGCCGGGACGTGAGCGATGACGTCCTGTCGGTGATCCCGGCGGACCGTCCTGGCAGCCGGACCGGTCGGCGTTCGAGCGGCCGGCGCGCCTCTTCCCATGAGGACGGATGACCGGTGCCCCGGTCCGGCCGACCAGCAGGCCAGGAGGTCGGCGGACCGGACCGCGGCATCGGGTCACGGCACCAGCAGGTGCAGGGCGTTCCTTTCCACCGCGACCTCGACCGGCAGGGGTGCGATGAATTCTCCGTCGGCGTAGGCGGTGATGCCCGGGGAATCGATGCGCAGGGACTCGGTGCGCAGGGTGGTGACCTCGGGGCGGGTGGTGTGGGTGCCTTTGAAGAGGGTGGGGAAGAACCGGGCGATGCGCAGGCGGGGCATGGCGTCGACGAGGGTGACGTCGAGTAGGCCGTCGTCCGGGAGGGCGTCCGGGCACATGAGCATGCCGCCGCCGTAGCTGCGGGTGTTGCCGACGGCGGCGAGGGTGAGGTCGCGTTCGATGACGGTGCCGTCGGCGAGAGTGATCCGGAACGGGAGCGGGCGCAGGTTGGCGAACTCGATGAGGATGGCGAGGTTGTAGCGCATCCGGCCGCGTGGCCAGCGCAGGCGGTTGGTGCGGTCGCTGACCAGGGAGTCGAAGCCGGTGGCGAGGATGGAGCCGAACCGGCGGACGGACCCGTCCGGACCGGTGACCCGGCCGAGGTCGACGGTGCGGATGCGGCCGGCGGCGATGATGTCGGCGGCGGCCTCGGGGGCGTCGAGCGGGAGGCCGTACGCGCGGGCGTGGTCGTTGCCGGTGCCGGCCGGTATCACGCCGAGCGGGACGGTGGTGCCGGCGAGGGCCTGCAGGGCGAGGTTGATCATGCCGTCACCGCCGACCACGGCGACCGCGTCCACACCGTCCGCGGCCGCTTCGCGGGCGAGGCGGACGGCGTCGTCGGCGGAGCGCCCGGCGTGGGGTTCGGCGTCGATGCCGAGGGAGCGCAGGCGGGCGACGGCCCGCTCCGCGGCGGGGCCGGCGTGGCCGGCGCCCGCCGCCGGGTTGGCGAGAACGGCGACCCTGCGGACGGTTCTCGGGCCGTCCGCCCCATGAGCCCGGTTCATGGGATCAGCTTGCCGGGGTTGAGGATGCCCGCCGGGTCGAGCTCGGCCTTGACGGCGCGCAGGATGCGGACGCCCAGGTCGCCGACCTCGTCGGTCATCCAGGGCCGGTGGTCGGCGCCGACGGCGTGGTGGTGGGTGATGGTGCCACCCGCGCCGACGATGGCGTCCCCGGCGGCGCGCTTGGCGGCGCCCCAGCGGGTGAGCGGGTCCTCGCCGAGGGCGGCGACGACGGTGAAGTAGAGCGAGGCACCGGTCGGGTAGACGTGCGAGATGTGGCAGAGCACGAGCGCGCCGGGCAGGGCGGCGGTGAGTGCCTCGGTGACGGCGGCCCGCAGGGCCGGCAGTCGGCTCCAGCCGGCGGCCGTCTCCAGGGTTTCGCACAGCGCCCCCGCGCCGAGCAGTGAGTCGCGCAGGTAGGGCGCGTTGAACCGGCCGTGTTCCCAGGCCCGGGCGGGGGCTTCGCCGAGCGAGGTGGCGCCGGCGGCGAGCAGCGCCTCGCGGGTGGCACGGTGCCGGGCGGCGACCTGTTCGGCGCTGCCTTCGAAGACGGTGACGGCCAGGCAGCCGCTGACGGTCGGGCTGCCGCCGATCTGTTCGGTCATGGCGAGGTTGACCATGGTCTCGGCCTCGTCGGAGAGCCGGATCACGGTCGGGCCGGTGCCCTGCTGCTCGACGGCGCGCAGCGCGGCCGTCCCGGTGGCGAAGTCGGGGAAGCTCCACGCCTCGTAGGCCTTGACGGCGGGCAGCGGGTGGACGCGCAGCCGGACGGCGGTGATCACGCCGAGGGTGCCCTCGGAGCCGAGGAAGAGCTGGCGCAGGTCGGGGCCGGCGGCGGAGGCGGGGGCGCGGCCGAGGTCGAGCACCCCGGCAGGGGTGACCACCCGCAGGCCGCGCACCATCTCGTCGAAGCGCCCGTACCCGGCGGAGTCCTGGCCGGAGGA
Source organism: Kitasatospora sp. NPDC033851 (assembly GCF_055576085.1). NCBI lineage: Bacteria > Bacillati > Actinomycetota > Actinomycetes > Kitasatosporales > Streptomycetaceae > Kitasatospora > Kitasatospora sp. NPDC033851. The sequence goes on from NZ_JBVIRL010000005.1 coordinate 24,333, forward strand.
GCGGGTGGCCGCGAAGCCGCCGATGGTGGCGTAGCGGAAGCTCTGCGGGTAGTGGCCGAGTTCCCAACCGCGTTCGGCGAGCAGTGCTTCGGCGGCCGGGCCGGTGAGGCCGGCGCCGAGGACGGCCTCGCCGGAGGTCTCGTCCAGGTCGAGCAGTTCGTCGAAGCGGCGCAGGTCGAGCGAGACGACGGCGTGGAAGGGGCCGCGCTCGGGGTCGAGGCCGCCGACGACGCTGGTGCCGCCGCCGAAGGGGACGACGGCGATGCGGCGTTCGGCGCACACCGCGAGGACGGCGGCGACCTCCTGCTCGCTGCCGGGCAGCACGACGGCGTCGGGCGCGTCCTGAGGCTCGCGGCTGCGGCGGCGCAGCAGGTCGGGGGTGGACTTGCCGCCGGCGCGCGGCAGGCGGTCGGCGTCGGCGGTGCTGACGTGGGTCTCGCCGACGGCGGCGGCGAGTGCCTTGAGGTCCTCGGCGGAGGTCCGGGACGGGTGCAGTACGACCTCCTCGGCGCTCGGCCCGGGGGCTGCGTCGCCGGTGACGCCGAGGGCCGCGGCGAGCAGTCCCTTGATGTCGGCGGACAGCTCCTTGGCCAGGGCCGGGTCGCCCCAGGCGTCCCACTTCATCGGGGGGAGCGGAAGAGCGGCGCCCGCCGGTCCCGCTTGCGTCTCAGGTGCCATGCGTTACAGTTTCACACATCATGTCAAGTAGTAACGCCGAGCCGGCGGCAGCAGCCGGGCAGCCCCGCAGCACCGACGACGCGATCCTGGACGCCGCCGCCGACCTGCTCGTCCACCTCGGCGTGCGCCGCACGCAGTTGGCCGAGATCGCGCGCCGCGCCGGGGTCAGCCGGCCGACCGTCTACCGGCGCTGGCCGGACGTCCGGGCGGTGATCGGCGCGCTGCTCACCCGGGAGATCCTGGCCACCCTGGAGGGCGCCTCGCTGGACGTCCAGGACCGGGAGACCCTCGTGGAACGGGTCGTCGAGGTCGCCGTCCGGCTGCGCGACCACCCGGTGCTCGGCGCGCTGCTCCACTCCGAGGACTCCGACCTGCTGCTCGAGTACGTGGTCGAGCGGCTCGGCGCCAGCCAGCGCGGCCTGCTGGAGGCGCTGCGCAGCGGCATCGAGCGGGGCCAGGCGCACGGCTCGGTCCGCGCCGGGGAGCCGCTCGAACTGGCCGCCATGGTCCTGCTGATCGCCCAGTCCACCGTCCAGTCGCACCGCATGGTCGCCTCCCTGCTGCCAGAGGCGGCCTGGCGGCGCGAACTGGCCAGAGCGCTGAACGGATACCTCGCACCATGACGACGCCCGCCGTCGGCCCCTTCGCGGGGACCAGCCGACTCAACGCCGCACGCCGCACGCTGGAACTCGAGGCGCTCGGCGACGACCCGCACATCGACCTGCTGGTGATCGGTGGCGGTGTCACCGGCGCCGGGGTGGCCCTGGACGCCGCCTCGCGCGGCCTGCGCACGGTGCTGGTCGAGTCCCACGACCTGGCCTTCGGCACCAGCCGCTGGAGCTCCAAGCTGGTGCACGGCGGACTGCGTTACCTCGCCTCCGGCCGGATCAAGGTGGCCCGGGAGAGCGCGGTCGAGCGCGGCGTGCTGATGACCCGCACCGCCCCGCACCTGATCCGCGCGCTGCCCCAACTGGTGCCGCTGCTACCGGACTTGCTGCGCCCCGGGCAGGGCGCGCTGATCCGCGCGGGCTTCCACGCCGGCGACGCGCTGCGGGTCAGCGCCGGCACGCCGGGCGCGCTGCTGCCCCGGATGCGCCGGATCGACGCGGCCCGCACGCGACAGCTGGTGCCGGGCGTCCGGACCGCGGGCCTGCGCGGCGCGCTCGTCGCGCACGACGGCCAACTCGTGGACGACGCACGGCTGGTGGTCGCCCTGGCGCGAACCGCCGCGCAGTACGGCGCGAGCGTGCTGACCAGGGTCCGGGCCGAGGCGGTGACCGGCACCTCCGCCCGGCTCGTCGACACGCTGACCGGACAGGAACTGGCCGTCCGGGCGGGCGCGGTGGTCAACGCCACCGGCGTCTGGGCGGGTGAGGTGGACACCTCGATCACGTTGCGTCCGAGCCGTGGCACCCATGTCCTGGTGGATGCGGGGATGCTGGGGAATCCGACCGCCGCCCTCACCGTGCCGGTGCCCGGCTCGACCAGCCGCTTCGTGTTCGCCCTGCCGCAGCAGCTCGGCCGGGTCGCGATCGGCCTGACCGACGAGGACGCCCCGGGCCCGATCCCGGACGAGCCGCAGCCCGCCGAGGCCGAGCTGACCTTCCTCCTCGACACCGTCAACGCCGCCCTCGCCACCGCGCTGACCAGGGCGGACGTGCGCGGGGCCTACGCCGGGCTGCGCCCGCTGATCGACACCGGGGGCGGCAGCACCGCCGACATCTCGCGCGAGCACGCGGTGCTGGAGTCCCCGTCCGGGTTGGTCACCGTGGTCGGCGGCAAGCTCACCACCTACCGCCGGATGGCCGAGGACGCGGTGGATGCCGCCGTCCGGCTGCGCGGTCTGCCCGCTCGGACCTGCTGGACGGCGCGGCTGCCACTGGTCGGCGCCCCCGGACACCGGGACAGCCGACCCCTGCCCGCGCAGAAGGCGCCCTCCTCACTGCTCGCCCGGCACGGCGGCGCCGCCCACGAGGTGCTGGCGGCGGGGGAGTCGGTGCCGGTGACCGAGGGTCTGGACGTCACGCGCGCCGAGATCGCGTACGCGGTCACCCACGAGGGCGCGCTGGACGCCGCCGACGTGCTCGACCGCCGCACCCGGATCGGGCTGGTCGCGGAGGACGCGGAACGGGCACGGAAGGTGGTCGAAGAGATTCTGACGGAGTGTCAGGACGGCTGATCGGCCCAGGGGAAGGGCGTCAGGTCCGGTTCGACCCAGCTGGTCCGGGCCTGCTCGCTCGCGAGCGTTCCGGGCCGGTAGTGGCGGGCGAGCAGTTCCTTGTCGAGCAGCTCGGGATGGCGGGCCGCGAACGCCTCGAAGTCCTCGCGCTCCTCGAAAACCGGTGCGCCGTCGGCGTGGTGGGCCACCAGCTCGACCCAGGCCCGGGTCATGGTGACGTGGAACTTCTGCGGCGCCCCGGCCTTGGTGGCGGTGCGCCGGATGCCGTCGCCGATCAGGCCGAGGGCGGTGGCGGCGCCGTGCCGGCGGACCGCGAGCCAGGTGAGGCGGACGTGCCGGCGGTGGCCGAAGCGCTCGGCTCCGGTCATCGCTTCGCGCAGCAGGTCGTCGAAGACGGCGAAGGCGTCGGGGGAGTCCGGGGCGTCGGGGCAGCCCGGGGCGTCCGAGGCGTCCGGGGAGTCCGAGGCGTGGGGGGTCGCGGAGGAGGGCATGCGGGGCTCTCATGGGGGAGGGTGGAACATGCGAATGGGAGATCGTAGGGTTTCGGCGCATTCACGGGCAAACCACCCGCACGGACGGTTTCAGCGGGCCGCGTGCTCCGGCATGGGGAGTTCGGTGCCGGCGAGCTCCAGGACGCAGGAGAGCGGCTGCTCGGCACTGCCGGTGCGGTCCAGGGTCACCGCGAGCGGCCGGGGCGGTTCCTCGGCGAGCTGGGCGGCGAGGGTCAGCGGGTAGCTGCCGTGCCCGTGGACGCGGTGGAAGGCGCACTCCTTGCCGTCCACCAGCAGCTCGGTCTCGGTGATCCAGCCGGAGCGGACGTTGACGGTCACGGAGTGTCCGCCCTGGTCGACGTGGAAGCTGTACCGCTGGCGCATGGGAACCTCCCGCGAGGGCGCCGCAGCCGGGGGAACCGGGAATCGGGGAACCACCGCCAGTCTAGGTCGGCCGCACCGCCCCGGCGCCCCGGTCGGTCCGGTCGGTCCGGCCTCGGGTTCCCCTCGATCGGTTCCCGTCGGAGTCCCTGAAAAGGACCCGGAGAAATTCCCGGGGCGGAGCCCGCCTTCAGGCGGATTCTCGTGATCTCTACAGTGTTGTAGATTCGTCCGCAGGGAGAGATCAGAGGAGGGCATTGTGGGAGTTTCACTGGCCAAGGGCGGCAACGTCTCGCTGAGCAAGGAGGCGCCCGGTCTGAGCGCCGTGATCGTGGGTCTCGGCTGGGACGTGCGCACCACCACCGGGGCCGACTACGACCTGGACGCCAGTGCGCTGCTGTGCAACGCGCTCGGCAAGGTGATCTCGGACCAGCACTTCGTGTTCTTCAACAACCTTCGCAGCCCCGACGGTTCGGTCGAGCACAGCGGCGACAACCTGACCGGTGGCGGCGACGGCGACGACGAGCAGATCAAGGTCGACCTGGACCGGGTGCCGGCCGACGTGGCCAAGGTGGTCTTCCCGGTGTCGATCTACGACGCCGACGCCCGGCTGCAGAGCTTCGGTCAGGTCCGCAACGCGTTCATCCGGATCGTCAACCAGGCCAACGGCCAGGAGATCGCGCGCTACGACCTGTCCGAGGACGCCTCGACCGAGACCGCGATGGTCTTCGGAGAGCTGTACCGCAACGGCGCCGAGTGGAAGTTCCGCGCCATCGGCCAGGGCTACGCCTCCGGCCTTCGCGGCATCGCGACCGACTATGGCGTCAACGTCTGATCCTCGCGCCGGAGCCGGCGGGTTTCGGTGGTCACGCGGAAGGTTCGGTCCGTCCGAGCGCGTGGCCGCCGAAACCCCCGCTGCCGGTGAGCTGGTGCTGCCACCAGGCGGTCATCGCGGGCTCGTCCATGGTCGACCAGTCCGGTGCCTCGGTGACCTGCGCCCGGCCGAGCGTCCGGCCCAGGTCCACCAACTCCCGGCCGGCCGCGCTCCGTTCGCGGTCGTACGCGGCCAGTAGGGACGACCAGGAGCCGGCGGCCCGTCCGGCCTGCTCGAAGGCGTGTGCGTCCTGCATAGCCTTCACCGCCCCGCTCGTGTTGTGCGGGCGCACGACGGTGGCCGCGTCCCCGCCGATGAGCAGCCGCCCGGCCGTGCGGCGCGGGGTCGCCAGGTCGTAGACGGGCTGCAGGAAGGTCCGTTCACGCGGGGTGAGGGTGACCAGCCCAGCCCAGTACGGCGGCAGGTGCCGCTCCGCGAGCTGCCGCAGCTCGTCCAGCCGCCCGTCGGTGAGGGCGCCCGCCGGGAGGCTGGTCGGGCCGTCCAGGCGCAGCCAGGCCGGGGTAGGTGCGTAGAAGACCCAGTTCACCTGGGTGCGGCCGGGGTCCAGCCCGGGGATGCGGTAGATCACGACCTGTCCGCCGCGGTAGCAGACGGTGATGCACTCCTCCTCCGGCCAGACCGCGGCCCCGCCGGGAAGCCCGTCGAGCAGTGCGGCGTCGTAGCTGCCGCGCCAGCACACGTACCCGGCGTACTCGGGCGCGGCCTGCGGGCAGACGGCGGCGCGGACCACCGAGCGGTAGCCGTCCGCGCCGATCACCAGGTCGTAGGCGTGGCGGCCGCCGTCGGCGTCCTCGGCCCAGGCGCCCTGCTCGTCGCCGCCGACCGCGGTGACGGTGGTGCCCAGCCGGTACTCGACCTGCTCGGGTTTGCGCTCGCGCAGGGCCTGCCAGAGGACGGCCCAGTGGTGGGAGTGGAACGGGAACGGCTGGTCCCAGAGCACCCGCCCGCGCCCGTCCGGGCCGTCGCCCTCGTCGGCCGGTCCCCGGGTGGTCCAGCGGCGGACGGTGAGGCGGTGGCGGCGGGTGTCCGCGGCGAGGTGCCCGGCGCGGACCAGTTCGTCGAAGCGGTCGTTGTGGGTGCAGATGCCCACGCCGTGGTCCTCCAGTCGGCCCGGGCTGCGTTCCAGCACCACGACCCGTTCCGCGCCCAGCCGGGCGGCGGCCCCGGCGAACGCGCTCCCGGCGATGCTGCCCCCGACCACGGCCACCGAACCACCCCGCACGGCCGCCCCCTCTCCCGAGCCCGCGATGTCCGGGACACGACGATACGCGGGCGTCCCGCCGTCCGCGCGGCGTTCGGTCGGTTCGGTCCGGGGCGGCAGGTCCGAGCCGCAGGGCGGCCGGTTCGGGCCGTGGCCGCTGGGCTTCCCCCGCTTTATGCAACTAGTTGCAACCGATCGACCCGTCCCCTTACCCTGCGGTAACCACGACACCCAGCCCGCGCCCCAGGAGACGTCGATGAGCGCCACCCCCGGCAGCAGCCGCTACCCGCACCTGCTCAGCCCACTCGACCTCGGCTTCACCACCCTGCCCAACCGCGTGATCATGGGCTCGATGCACGTCGGCCTGGAAGAAGCCCCCCACGGCTACGAGCGGATGGCCGCCTTCTACGCCGAGCGCGCCCGTGGGGGCGTCGGCCTGATCGTCACCGGCGGCATCGCCCCCAACGAGGCCGGACGCCCCTGGGAAGGCGGTGCGATGCTGACCACCGAGGAAGAAGCCGACCGGCACCGCCTGGTCACCGACGCGGTGCACGCCGCGGGCGGGAAGATCGCCCTGCAGATCCTGCACTTCGGCCGCTACGCCTACCACCCCGACCTCGTCGCCCCCAGCGCCCTCCAGGCCCCGATCAGCCCCTTCGTGCCCAACGAGCTCACGGCCGAACAGGTCGAGCAGACCATCGAGGACTTCGCCCGCTGCGCCGAACTCGCCCGCCGAGCCGGGTACGACGGCGTCGAGATCATGGGCTCCGAGGGCTATCTGGTCAACGAGTTCATCGTCGCCGCGACCAACCGGCGCGACGACGAGTGGGGCGGCCCGTACGAGCGGCGGATGCGCTTCCCGGTGGAGATCGTCCGCCGGGTCCGCGAGCGGGTCGGCGACGACTTCATCATCGTCTACCGCCTCTCCATGCTCGACCTGGTGCCGGGCGGCTCCACCCTGGACGAGGTGATCCGGCTCGCCCAGGCCGTCGAAGCCGCCGGGGCGACCATCATCAACAGCGGCATCGGCTGGCACGAGGCCCGCATCCCGACCATCGCCACCTCGGTGCCGCGCGGCGCCTTCGCCTGGGTGACCAAGAAGGTCATGGGCAAGGTCGGCATCCCGCTGGTCACCACCAACCGCATCAACACCCCCGAGATCGCCGAAAGCCTGCTCGCCGAGGGCAACGCGGACCTGGTCTCGATGGCCCGCCCGCTGCTCGCCGACGCCGACTTCGTCGCCAAGGCCCGCGACGACCGCGCCGACGCCATCAACACCTGCATCGGCTGCAACCAGGCCTGCCTGGACCACACCTTCAGCCTCAAGATCACCTCCTGCCTGGTCAACCCGCGCGCCTGCCACGAGACCGAACTCGTCCTCGCGCCCACCAAGGTGCGCAAGCGCGTCGGCGTCGTCGGCGCCGGCCCGGCCGGCCTCGCCTTCGCCGTCTCCGCCGCCGAGCGCGGCCACGAGGTCACGCTGTACGACGCCGCCGAGACGGTCGGCGGACAGCTGAACGTGGCCCGGCGCATCCCCGGCAAGGAGGAGTTCGACGAGACGCTGCGCTACTACCGCACCCGGCTCGCCGAACTGGGCGTCACGCTGCACCTCGGGGCCACCGCCACCGCCGAACAGCTGGCCGAAGCGGGCTACGACGACCTCGTCCTCGCCACCGGCGTCACCCCGCGCACCCCCGCCGACCTCCCCGGGATCGACCACCCCAGCGTGGTCGGCTACCTCGACGTGCTGCGCGACGGCGCGCCCGTCGGCGAGCGGGTCGCCATCCTCGGCGCGGGCGGCATCGGCTTCGACGTGGCCGAGTTCCTCACCGACCAGGGCGACCAGGCGAGCCTCAACCCGCCGGTGTTCCAGGCCAAGTGGGGCATCGACCCGGAATACCGCGAGCGTGGCGGCCTGCGCGCCCCCGAGCGCCCGAAGCCCCCGCGCAGCGTCCACCTGCTGCAGCGCAAGACCAGCAAGGTCGGCGCCGGGCTCGGCAAGACCACCGGCTGGATCCACCGCACCGAGCTCAAGCACCGCGGCGTGGTGATGGTCCCCGGCGTGACGTACGACCTGATCGACGACGCCGGCCTGCACATCACCGTGGACGGTGAGCGCCAGCTGATCCCGGTCGACACCGTGGTGCTCTGCACCGGCCAGGAGCCGCGCCGCGACCTGTACGAGGCGCTGCGCGAGCGCGGCCTGGCAGTGCACCTGATCGGCGGCGCCGACGTGGCCGCCGAGCTGGACGCCAAGCGGGCCATCAAGCAGGGCACCGAACTGGCCGCCTCGCTCTGAGCGGCTCATGGGCGCGTGCATGAGGGCTGCTCATGCACGCGCTCATGTGACCGGGCCATGTGACCTGCTCATGGGGGGCGGTCATGAGATCCGTTCATGGGCGTGCCCCATGAGACTTGTTCATGCGCGCGGCCATGAGACCTTCTCATGAGCGTGCCCCATGAGGCCTGCTCATGGCCTCGCTCCATGAGACCCGCTCACGGCCCGCAGCCATCCGACCCGCTCATGCGCCCCTAGGATCGTCCGCATGTCGCTGCCGCACGCCATCCTCACCGCCCTCCTGGAGAAGCCGTCCTCGGGGCTGGAACTGACCAGGCGGTTCGACAAGTCGATCGCCTTCTTCTGGCCCGCCACCCACCAGCAGATCTACCGCGAGCTGGGCCGGCTGGAGGCCTCCGGTCACATCCGGGCCCTTCGGCCGGACGCGCCGGTGCGCGGGCAGAAGAAGGAGTACGAGGTCCTGCCGGAGGGCCGTGCCGAACTGGTCCGCTGGACGGCCGAGGGCGCCGCCCCGCGCGCCGTCCGGGAGCCGCTGCTGCTGCGGCTGCGGGCGGCGGCGGTGGTCGGCGCGGACGGCCTGACGGCCGAGCTGGAGCGCCATCTGGCGCTTCACCGCGCGCAGTTGGCCGACTACCTGGAGATCGAGCGACGCGACTTCCCGGCCGAGAAGGCGGACGGCGAGAACCGGCTCCAGCACGCGGTGCTGCGGGCCGGGATCGGGCTGGAGACCTTCTGGCTGGAGTGGCTCGCCGAGACCCTCGAAGCCCTCTCCCCGGACCATGCCTGACCCTCGCCGCACCCGGCCCTGACCTGCGAAGATGCCCGCCCCGCGCGCCGCGCCCAGCCGCCGGTGGGACACTGGTTGCCTTGTCCCTGCCCGAACTCTCGACCGGGGGCCCGTATGTCTCTTCCTAGGCCTCTCCACGCCATCACCGCCGCGGCCGTCGTCGTGGCGGTCGCTCTGGGCCCGGCCCACCTGGCGTCGGCCGCGCCCACCCAGGAGCTCCCCTCCGCCGACCAGCTGAAATCTGCCCTGCTCACCGCGGCCGACCTCGGCCCAGATTTCACCGAGGCACCCGCCACCCAGAGCCCCAGCCCGGGCGACAACCCGAGCCCGGTCAGCGGCTGTGACGCGCTCAGTGCCTTGATCAACATGCACGCCACCCAGCCCGGCCTCGCGAACCCGCGCGCCGAGACCGAACTCGACGGCCCGGACGGCAACCCGATGGTGACCGAGGCCCTCGCCGCCGAGGCGCCCGATCGGCTCGCCGCCGACTTCAACAGCGTGGCCGACGCCCTCCGAAGCTGCCACAACATCACCTTCAACGCCGGCACCGAGGACACGGTGACCTTCACCGTCACCCCGATCACCCTCGGCGACCGCCAGGACGCCCCCGCGGTTCGCCTCGACGGCACCCTGGCCGGCGTCCAACTCAACGCCTTCATCGGCATCGAGCGCTTCGGCACGGTCGCGATGGCCTTCGGCTACTTCCAGCGCGAGGGCGCCTCCTCGCAGACCGCCTCGATGCAGTACCGCACCGCCGTGGCCAAGGTCGAGCGCACCCTCGGCACCACCGCCGGCAGCACCACCCCGCCCACCGTCGTGGCCACCCAGGGCATGCGGGTCTGACTTCGGTCGGGTTCCTGAAGGACGTGTGCTCGAGGTGGCCCTGCTCCCCGCCGCGTGCCTCGCCGCGTGCGGTGGGGACACATCGTGCACGGCGGTGACGCTCGCCGACACCTGGCGGTACGGCGCGGTGGAGGACGTCGGCTACGGCCACTGGGGCCCAGGAACTGGTAGCACAGCGAGCTGTTCGACCGGTCGGTCACCCGGGGCCGGTACCTGGGTAGCTTCTCCTTCGACCCGCAGACCGGCCAGGTCTGCTCCTGCGCGGTGAACCGGAGGGTGCGAGTCGACTGGCCCCGCCCCTCAAAGCCCCGCCTCTCAAAGCCGCGCCTCTCAAAGCCGCGCCGTTCAAGGCCTCGCCTCTCAAGGCCTCGCTGTGCCGAAGGGGTTGTCGATCACGTAGCGCCAGTGGCCGGCCGGGTCGCGGCGGGCGACGTCGGTGGCGGTGCCGGTGAGGTGGACGGGGGTGCCGTCCGGGGCGGTGCCGGTGATCTCCCAGTCGACGATGAGGAGGGCGATGTCGTCGGCGACGTAGGTGTGCCGGGGGCGGACGGTGATGGGCAGGCCGAGAGCGAGGAACTCGGCGCTGGCGCCGTGGAGTTCGGATCCGGTGACGGCGGCTCCGGGGGAGGGGACGAAGACGGCGCCGGGCTCGTAGACCTGGGCGAGGAGGCCCGGGTCGCCGGAGTTGAACGCGGCGGCGAAGGCTGCCGGGTGTTGTGCCGGGTCGGTGCTCGCGGGGAGGCTGGTGGGGTGAGTCATGTGAGCAGTGAAGACGGGCGTGCCGTAGGTCACCAAACGGGAAGCGACGCGCGCGCCGAAAGCCGGAGCTGGGACGCGGAGTTGGTGCCCGGCGAGCGCGGCCGTACGGTGCGACCGGAGACGGATTGCCCGGTGGAGGTGGCGCTCGCGGCGGTGGCGGGCCGGTGGACGACCCTGGTGCTGCGGGAGTTGATGCACGGCCCCGCCTCGTACGGGGAGTTGCGGGCGCGGCTGCCGGAGATCAGCTCGAAGGTGCTCGCGGAGCGGCTGCAGGCCCTGGGGGAAAGGGAGTTGGTGGTGCGGGAGCGGCTGACCGGTTTTCCGGTGCGGACCTCGTACCGGCTGACGCCGGCGGGGGAGGCGCTGCGCCCGTTGCTGGTGGAGCTGTACCGCACGGGTGAGCGGCTGGCGGGCAGCCGGTGAGAGGGGCGGCCGCACCCCCGTGGCGGCCGCCCTCCCACCCGGGCCCCTCCCACTCGGACCTTCGCCCCGGGCTCCTCTCACCTGGACCCCTCCCGTCCGGGCTTGCGGCCTACGGGTGGTAGGTGACCTCCGGGAAGGCCGGCGAGGGCCCGTCGAGGAGTTGGCGGCCTCGGTGGCGCAGGTGGAGGTCGAAGAAGGCGAGCGGGTAGGCCTGCTGGATGCGGATGCCCCGGTCGGGGTCCAGGGTGCCGACCTGGGACTGGATCTGCTGTTCGGTCATGCCGAGCAGCTTCCCCGCCTGGGGGATCAGCGTCATGTTGTCGCCGTACGAGGCGTGGATGGCGCCCGTGGCCTGGATGTCGAGCCGCCAGCCGCGCAGGTGGGTCCAGAAGGTTTCGGCGGCGGGGTTGGTGGCCCGGGCCCAGACGGCGGTCATCATCATGAACGGCCGGTCGAGGTCGGTGGTGGGGGCGGGGTTGGCGATCATCGGCCCGTCGAGGGAGAGTCCGGCGCGGATGCGCTGGTCGGCAGCCATGGCGAGGGCGGTGGCGGTGCCGCCCTTGGACCAGCCGAACGCGCCGACGGCGTCGGGGTCGAGGCCGCCGAGCAGGCCGACCGGAAGGGTGCGACCGTCGACGTCGGGGTTGCGGCCGGCGGCGAGGTCGTCGACGCGGTCGAGGAGGAAGCGGACGTCGGCGGCGTAGTCCTTCGGGGCCATCGGGACGAGGTCCGACGGGGTGGAGACGGTGCCGTCGGGGAACTCGGTGAACGCGTCGTGGGTGTGGTCGACGGTGACGACGGCGTAGCCGTGGCTGGCGAGCTCCTGGCAGATGACCGTGTGGTCGGCGCGGTGGCTGCCGGAGCCGTGCGAGAAGACGACGACGGGCAGCCGGTGGCCGGTCCGGTGGACGGGCGCGCCCTGGTGGCCGGCGGTGAGCGGGGCGACGGAGGGGTCGAGCGGGTAGCCGGCGTCGTCGAGGAAGGCGCGCAGGGCGCCGTCGGTCATCCAGGGGGCGAGCGGGTACGCGTGGGTGTCGGCGCTCCGGGCCGGGTACCAGACGGTGGCCATCAGCTCGCGGTAGCGGCCGGGGCCGGCGATCGGGTCCGGGCGGGAGGTGTCACGCAGGTGGAGCGGCACCATGCCCACGAGGCACGGGCCGGTGGGCGCGGGAAGGGTGAGTCGGGCGGGGGCGGACCCGGTGGGCGTGGCCGGACCGCCGGAGGAGGCCGGGGCGCCCCAGGCGGCGCCGGCGAGGCCGAGCGGCACGGCGGTGCCCACGGCCAGGGCGGTGCCCATCATGCGGCGGCGCGTCAGTCCGGTACGGCTTGCGAACGGCGTGGTGTCCATGCGCTGAACGCTGTCACGCGGGGCGGGCGGGCAGCATCAGCCCGCCGATTGATCCTCCGTCACCGGGTATTGGCCCACGGGTTTACGTCCTTGGGCTGATGCGGACCGGAAAGCGACAGCCTGGCGGTGCGCCGGCGCACCGGGCTCGGGCTCGGGCTCGGGCTCGGGCTCGGTGTTCACCGTGTGCCTGTCCCGGTCAGACGAAGTTCTTGTCGATCAGCATCTGCAGCACGTTGACGTGGAAGTCCGGGAAGTCCATCGGCACGATGCCGAACCGGGCGCGCTGCTGGGTGCGGGCGTTCAGGTACGGGTAGACGGTGCGGTCCATGAGGCTCTGCGAGCTGCTCTTGGGCCAGTAACCACCGGCGTAGCTCAGGAAGTTGACGAACATCTTCGAGTAGTTCGGGTTGAGGAACGCCTTGTCGAACTGGGTGACGATGTACTGGCCCTTCTTGCCCAGCGGGTCGCTGCCGCCGATCTCCCAGACGTCCTGGGTGTCGAGGTACTCGTTCTGGCCGCTGGACCAGTCGATCAGACCCCAGGGGTTGGCGAAGTCGGCGAGCAGGACGACCTTTCCGCGCGCGGTGCCGAGCGTCGGCCAGCCGTAGAGGTGGAACAGGCTCCGGAAGCCGAACTCGTTGAAGTAGTAGTTGACCCGTCGCATGAACTCGTCGTCGCCGAGGGCCTGTCCGCCCGCCCGCTCGTTCCTGAGGCGCATCACGATGGTCTCGCCGGAGTGTGCCTGCAGGAAGGACCGGCACTGGTCGAGGACGTCCTGCAGCCGGATGTGCTGGTAGTTGTCGGAGTGGTAGATCCCGAGTTCGTCGGGCGCGCCCTGCAGGCCGTTGCAGCGGATGTCGAGGAAGCGAACGCCTTCCTGCAACTGCTGTGGGATGCCCCAGTTCTGGGTGTGCGACCACTCGGTGCCGTAGCCGGGGTTCTCGCAGCACGAATCGTGGGTGCCGGGGATGGTGAGACCGAGCAGGGAGGCGTTTCCGTCCAGGCGGCTCATCCAGTTGTCGGTCGGCAGTCCGCGTGGAGTGGTCCGCGCGGCGGCCCAGGTGGTGGACGGCAGGACGAGGCCGCCTCCCAGGGCGGCTGCCCCGCCGACTCCCGCGCCCCACTTGAGAAGATCACGACGTGCGATGCCCATGGCGTGGCTCCTTCGGCCTTCGGATCGGCTGGGACGTGCGCTGTCGCTGCTCCGAACGCGGCCTCGGCGTCGGCGGGTCCACTGTACGAGGGGCCCGCCCATGAGTCACGACTACCGACCCGGTGATGTGCTGAGGCAGGAGTGTCCCCCCGGGGCAGTCCCCCCGGGGCAGTGGGCCGGGTTCACGCTCGCGCAGCCGGTCGCCGATCAGCCGTCGGCGGTGGGAGTGGGAAGTCGGCGGGGTCGACCTCCCACTCCGGGCGGTGGTGGGCCTCCGCCGGTCAGCGGGCCTCGATGGCGACCGACTCGATGACCACGTCCTTCACCGGGCGGTCGTTGCGGCCGGTTTCCGCCTCGGCGATGCCGTCGACGACCTTCCGGCCGGCCTCGTCGGCGACCTCGCCGAAGATGGTGTGCTTGCCGGTGAGCCAGGTGGTCGGCGTGACGGTGATGAAGAACTGGGACCCGTTGGTGCCCGGCCCGGCGTTGGCCATCGCCACCAGGTACGGCTTGGTGAACGCCAGGTCCGGGTGGAACTCGTCCGCGAACTTGTAGCCGGGCCCGCCGGTCCCGTTGCCCAGGGGGTCGCCGCCCTGGATCATGAAGCCCTCGATGACCCGGTGGAAGACCGTGCCGTCGTACAGCCTGTCGGTCGTCCTCTGCCCCGTCTCCGGGTTGATCCACTCCCGGTCGCCCTTGGCGAGCTCCACGAAGTTCCGGACGGTCTTGGGGGCGTGATGCGGCAGGAGCCGGATCACGATGTCGCCCTGGTTGGTCTTCAGCGTCGCGTACAGCTCTTCTGCCATGGCACATCCTTCGGTCGGTCCTACTGGCGCGGGCCAGTCTTCCGACCGGGCGGACGACTCGGGGCGACGGCACGGCATCTCACTCGCACGAGTGACCGCGAGTGTCGCGGCAGCGGATGAGGCATGCGGATGGCATGGCCTCGGAGGCGGCGACTACCACAGGCCGGGGAGGTCCGTGGGTGAGGGTCTCTGCGGCTCATTCGTTCGGGCGAAGCTGCCATGCCATCAGTTTGGATACGTCCCTTGTGGCCAAGAAGCGCTTCGGTATCCGTTCACGAGAGGGTGGTTCCGCATGACCGACCAGACCCCGTCGATCACCGACGCGACACTCACTGACATCGCCACCAACGGCATCTGGGGCGCCGGTCTCACCGTCAACCCGTCCGTCGTCGAAGTGGCCCAGGCGCTGCTGGCGGCCCTCCGGGGGGAGCCCGTCGGCGAACTCCCGTCGGAGCTCTCCGAGTTGGTGGCCGATATCCGGCAGGCCGCCACGGTCGAGCTGCCCCGCATCACGGCGCCCGACGGCGTCCGTCTGTCGGCGCTCAGCATCAAGCTGAACGACGGCAACCCGCACCCCGTCGTGATCGTGCCCGCCGGCTGGAACCCGTACGGCTGGCTGCCGTTCCTCTACGCGTACCTCACGCTGGCGCGGCGCGGCTACCACGTGCTGGCCTACTCGCCGCGCGGCATCGGCATCGCGGGGTGGCTGTCCACTTCCGAGGGCTTCATCGACGTGGCCGGGCCGAACGACTGGGCCGACGGCTCGGCCGTGATCGACTACGCGCAGGAGCACTTCACCCCCTCCCGGATCGGCTTCCTCGGCGAGTCCTACGGCTCCGGGATCAGCCAGCTGGTCGCCGCGCACGACCCGGCCGACCGGGTCGACGCCGTCGTCGCGCTGAGCACCTGGGGCAACCTGGCCACCAGCCTGTTCCACAACGACACCCGGCACCTCTCGGCCGTCCAGGCGCTGATCGGCTTCACCGGCGGCGCGCTGGAGGAGAAGTTCGACGAGGCCACCCAGCAACTCCTCAAGGACTTCCTCAGCGGGCAGAACCTGGAGGGCGTGGTCGCCTGGGGCACCGAGCGTTCCCCGGAGGCCTACCTGGACATCACCAACGAGCGCGACATTCCGACCTTCGTCTCGAACACCTGGCACGAGACGCTGTTCCCGGTCGCCTCGGTGATCGACACGTTCACCCGGCTGACCGTCCCGAAGCGCCTCAACCTGTGGATCGGCGACCACGGCGCCCCCGAGGGCCCGGGGCTGGCCGGTCTGGTCGGCGGCCTGCCGTTCCCCGGTCTGGCGGTGCCGATGCGGGAGGCCTACGAGTGGCTGGACCGCCACCTGCTCGGCGCGGACAACGACGTGCCGAGCTGGACGGCGGTGAACAACCAGACCATGTTCACCTACCGGACCATCGTCATCCCCGGCGGCACCAAGCTGATCACCGTCCCGGCGCGCCGCGAGCCGCACGGGGCCTGGGAGGACGTCACCACCGGCAGCGAGTCCTGGTATCTCACCGGCACGGGTGGTGCGGGCGACGGCGCGCTGTCCGACAAGCCGACCGCCGGGTGGTCGCGGGACTTCACCGCCGGGAACCTGACCGAGGCCACCGCGGTGAACGCCCTCATGGCGACCGGGCAGCAGGAGTGGTTCGGCAATCCCAAGGTCTACGACGTCGCCAAGTTCGACCGCGCGCAGCTGCTGGTCTGGTCGACCGACCCGCTCACCGGCCAGGGCGAGGTGGCGCGGCGGATCCGCGGCGCCGCCACCGTGAAGCTCACCGTGCGCAGCACGGCTGACGCCACCACGCTGGTGGCCTACCTGTACGACGTCGCGCCGGACGGCACCGCGCGGATCATCACCCACGAGCCGTACACGGCGACGAACCTGACCCCGAACGTCAACAGTGCCGTCAGCTGGGAGCTGCAGCCGGCCGCCTACGACCTGCCGGCCGGGCACCGCCTCGCCCTGGTCGTGAACAGCCGTGACCAGCTGTACTCCTTCGCGAGCGTGGACGGCAGCACCACCACGATCAGCTCGCAGACCGGCGGCGAGGCGAGCCTGGAGCTGCCGCTCGGCTGACCCGTTGTTCCGTCAGCGGCCCGTCGCCAACCTGCGGCGGGCCGTTGGCGTTCTCCTGGTCGCCGTCCTGGATCGGCCGCTGACCTGGGCAATCCCCGCAACAAGGTCCACGCGAACTTTTAACACACCTGTTCGCTTTCACGTGGCCTACGCCACAGTAACCTCGCCGCGAACAGAGGTACGATCACGCTCGCACCTCCGATCGGAGGGGTACCTACATGCAAGAGCCCAGAGGGGGAAGCTCAGTCATGTCCGCAATCCTGGACGGTACTCTCACTTACTCGAACACCGTCCCGCGTGCCACCGTCCACCGGGCCGCCATCTGTGAGGTCTTCCTCACCGACTCCGCCCGGGTCGCCGAGGGCGAGTACCTCATCGCCGCGCAGCTGCCGCGGGTGCACAGCTACTACAGCGACAACGTCACCGCGCCCGCCGCCTACGACCCGCTGCTGCTGGTCGAGGTCTTCCGCCAGGCGTCCATCTACGCCGCGCACACCTTCCTGGACGCGCCGCTGGACAACAAGTTCATCTTCGTCAGCGGGGAACTCAACATCACCGACCCGGAGGCTCTGCGGATCGGGGCCCGCCCCGGCCAGGCCGAGATCCGGGCCCACCAGGTCGACCTGAAGCGCCGGGACGGCGTCGTCACCGGCAGCACCCTCGACCTGGTCCTCTCGGTGGACGGCGACGAGGCCGCCACCATGCGCACCGTGTGCCAGTGGATGCCGGGTGCCGCCTGGGACCGGATGCGTGACAAGGGCCGCGCCGCCCTCACCCTGGCCCCGGCCCGGCCGCACCACACCGGGCGCCGGGTGCCGTCGATCTCCGTCGGCCGCGCCTCGGGGCAGAACGTCGTGCTGGCCGGGGTCGAGCTGGGGGGCCACGAGCTGCGCGCCCAGGTCGTCGTGGACCAGGGCAACCCGGCGCTGTTCGACCACCCGCTGGACCACATCCCGGGCGCGCTGATCTTCGAGGGCTTCCGCCAGTCCGCGATGTATGCGGCGCAGGAGCTGTTCGGACTCTCGTCGCGCAGCCTGCTGCTCTCCCGGGTGGAGACGGACTTCACCCGCTTCGGCGAGTTCGAGCTGCCGACCGACTGTGTCGTGCGGGTCGTGGAGTCGCCGGCGGCGGACACCGTCGCGTTCGAGATCAGCATGGTGCAGGAGGACGAGCAGATCGCCCGCGCCCGGGTGCACCTCGCCCGTACCAGCCCGATCACGGGTGCTCTGGAGAATCGTTTCGCCTATGCCGCGGCCAGTGCCTGAGCAGCGCGAAAAACCTGAGCAGCCCGAGAAGCCTGAGCAGCGCGAAAAAGCCGAACAGCCCGAACAGCCCGAACAGCCCGAGTCGCGGCGCCACGTCACTGTGCCATGTCACGGCGCCGCCACGTCACGGCACCGCAAGGAGACACCGCCATGTCCAAGCCCATGATCTGGTTCGACTTCGGCGGTGTGCTCTCGCCGCCGCTGGACGACCTCTTCGACTCGTACCACACCCGCACCGGCATCACCCCGCGCCAGCTGAAGACCGCCCTCGGCACCGTCGCCGGCGAGCTCGGCGTCGAACCGCTCGCGCCCATCGAACTCGCCATGCTCACCGAGGCCGAGTGGGGCGACGCCATGGTCCGCGTCCTGCGGGACGAGAACCCCGGCATCGACCTGACCCGCGCCCGCTTCGAGCGCTTCGGCGAGCAGTGGTTCGAGGGGGTCAACGCCAACCCGGTGATGACCGCGACCGTGCGGCACGCCAAGGAGAACGGCTTCCGGGTCGGCATCCTCAGCAACAACGTCGTGGAGTGGGAGCCGTACTGGCAGGCCATCGTGGCGCCCGCCGGGGAGGTCGACTGCGTGGTCGACTCCTGCAAGGTCGGGTTCCGCAAGCCCGACCCGGAGATCTTCCGCCTCGCCGAGCAGCAGGCGGGGGTGACGCCCGAGGAGTGCGTGCTGATCGACGACCTCCCCGAGAACTGCGTCGCCGCCCGCCGCTGCGGCTGGCGCGCGGTGCACTTCCGCAACAGTGCCCAGGCCGTACGGGAGTTGACCAGCCTGATCGGACTGCCCGCGCTCACCTGACCGCTCATCGGCTGTCCTCGGCCGCGCTCCCTCACCCCCACCTCCCACCGGAGAACGCATGACCACCGTCGTCCCGTCCGCGACCGCCACCGTCACGGACATCCCGCACCTGGACCCCGTCCCGGCCTTCACCCCGCTGACCGAGCCCGGACCAAACGGCGTGCCGCTGATCGAGCTGCCCAGCGGCCACTCCGCCGTCCACCTCACCCGCTACGCCGACGTCCACAAGCTGCTCACCGACCCGGCCTCCGGCCGCACCGAGACCAACGTCGACGGCGGGCCGAGCTTCCTGCCCACCGTGATGCCGAAGGAACTGCTGCTCAACCTGGACGCCCCGCACCACGCCCGGGTGCGCGGCTTCGTCGCCGCCGACTACAGCGCGACCGGCGTGGAGCGGCTGCGCCCGGTGCTCGACCGGGTGATCGAGGAGGGGATCGCGCGGCTGCGCACGGCCGAATCCCCGGACCTGTTCAGCGACCTGATCGACCGCGTGCCGATCACCGTCAACTGCCACTTCCTCGGCGTGCCGCTGGACGACGTCGACTACTTCCGGCCGTCCTCGCGGGTGGTGCAGATCGCCTCCCACGAGAACGTGCCCGACCTCGTCCAGCACTTCTACCAGGTCTACGGCTACGTCCAGGACCTGGTCACCGGCGCCCGGCCGGTGCTGCCCGGCGGCCTGATCGAGCAGTTCCGGGCCAACCGCGACCGCGTCGAACCCGCCATGGACGACGCCGAGTTGACCGGCATCTTCTTCGGCTCCCTGCTCGGCGCGGACCAGAACATCGTGTCCGTGCTCACCAAGTCGCTCTACACCCTGCTGGCCGCCCCGGCGCTGTGGCGCCGGCTCGCCGAGGAACCGGAGATCGCGCCGCGGCTGGCCGAGGAACTGATCCGGCTCATCCCGCTCGGCACCATCTCCGCCTTCCCGCGCATCGCGGGCCGGGACCTGGAGACCAGCGTCGGCCTGGTGCCCGAGGGCAGCGTCGTCTACCCGGACGCCTTCGCCGCCAACCGCGACCCGGAGGTGTTCCCGGACCCGCTGGTGATCGACCCCGACCGCCAACCGGCCAAGCGGCACCTGCAGTTCGGGTACGGGATGCACCACTGCATGGGCGCGGCGCTGGCCCGGATGGAGATCGTGTCCGTGCTGACCCGCCTGGCGCAGGAGTTCCCGACGCTGGCACTGGCCGTCGAGCCGGCGGACGTGCCGTGGGACATCGGCACGGTGCTGCGGCGGCCGACCTCGCTGCCGGTGCGGTGGTAGCCGCGCCGGTAGTCGCGGTGGCGGTCCGGTAGGTGCGTGAAAGGGCGGGTACGGGAAGCCGTACCCGCCCTTCGGGCATGGCCGGTCGGGCCGGCGTCCGCTACGGCTCGCCGAACCACTCGCGCAGCGTGCCGGCCAGCGGACCGCCGTCGGACGCCCAGGCCACGTAGCCGTCCGGGCGGACCAGGACGGCGTCCCACGGCAGCTTGCGGTTGCCCTCGGCCCGGACCACGCGCAGCAGGTGCGACCAGCCCTCGGCCTGCTTGCGGTGCGCCTCCTCGTCGGCGCCGAGCAGGAGCAGCACCGGGCGTCCGTCCAGCAGTAGACGGATGACGTCGGTGGGGCCGTCCTCGGTGGTGAGGGGGAGGTTGGGAAGGAAGTGTCCCTCCCAGGGGGAGCCGTCCGAGATGCGCGCCGGGTAGACGGTGTCCTGGGCGCTGATCATGTTGCCGAGGTGGGTGTTGGCACCCTCGACGCCGAGCAGTTCGGAGACCAGGTCGCGCAGCGGGTCCAGGCCCGGATCGGGCCGCATCAGGGCGAGTTGGGCGCGGGTGTTGTCGACCACCCGGCGGGCGACCGGGCGGCGCTCGGCGCTGTAGGTGTCCAACAGGTCCTTGCCCGCCGTGCCGGCCAGGGTGTGGGCGAGCTTCCAGGTGAGGTTGAGCGCGTCCTGCAGGCCGAGGTTGAGGCCCTGGCCGCCGACCGGGAAGTGCACGTGGGCGGCGTCGCCGGCCAGGAAGACCCGGCCCTTGCGGTAGTCGCACACCACGCGGGAGAAGTCGTTGAACTTGGAGAAGAACACCGGGTCCGTCATCGGCACCGCGTGGCCGAGGATGCGCTCGGCCTCGGATCGCAGCTCGCCTAGGGTGAGCGGGGCGTGGCGGTCGCGGTGCGGGCCACGGAAGTCGATGGTGAAGAAGCGGCTGTGCCCGTACGGGTTCACGCCCGCGATCGTCCAGCCGCGCGGGGTGCGGTTCCAGCCGGAGGGCACCCGGTGGGGGTCGCTGAGGCGGACCAGGCCGAGCAGGGCGGAGACGGTCGCCGGGTGGGTCTCGCTCGCGAAGCCGAGCAGGTCGCGCACGGTGCTGCGGGCGCCGTCCGCGGCCACGACGTACTCGGCGGTCAGCTGCCGTACGCCGTCCGGGCCCTCGGCGACGACCTCGACGGTGGCCGGGCCCTGGACGAGGTCGGTCACGGTGTGGCCGCGCAGGACGGTGACGCCGCGGGCGCGGGCCCGGGCCTCGAAGTCCCGCTCCAGGTCGGCCTGGGAGCGGCCGTAGATCGGCGCGGGCTCGGTGCCGGGGGCGGTGATGACCAGGCCGGGCAAGCCCGCGAAGTGGAAGGCGTCGGCGTTCGGACGGGCGAGGCCGGTGTCGGTGGCCTGGTGGGCGCGCAGGTGGCCGCGGCGGGCCAGGCCCTGGACGGTACGGGCGTGCAGGGTGCCGGCCTTGGGCTGGTCGACGGTCTCCGGGTTCGTCTCCAGAACGACGGTGGAGATGCCGTGATGGCCCAGCTCGGCGGCGACGAGCATGCCCACGGGGCCGCCCCCGATGACGACGACTTGGGCACGGGAAGTGGTGGCGGGATCCATGGGTGCGGAGGTCCTTTCCGGGTGGGGTAGGCGCGGACATGAGCGGCGCTCATGGGTGGGCGGCATGAACGGAGTTCATGGGCGGGTCCACATGAGTGGCGTTCATGGGCAAGGCGACATGAGTGGCGTTCATGGGCGAACTGCATGAGCTCCGCTCATGGCCGCGCGCATGAGCGGAGCTCATGGCGGTCGGCGCATGGGTGAGGGCCCGGCGCCGTTCGGGGGTGTCGGCGCCGGGCCCGGTCTCGGGGCGATGGTGCGGGAGGGCGGCCCGGGGGTAGCCGCCCTCCCGCGTCTCGGAACGGCCTCACGGCCGTGGTCATCGGGGGCTGTCAGGCCCGGACCGTCAGGCCTGAGCCTTCTGCCCGCCGCCGCGCAGCATGGCCGCGATCACGACGATCAGCACCACGCCGACGGCCGCGAGGCCCCACAGGACGGAGTGGAAGGCGTAGTCGTAGGCGCTGGCGAGGAAGTCCACGAAGCCCTTGTGGTCGGTGGCGCCGGACAGGTCGGCCGCTCCCGAGAGGTCGCCGCCGGCTGCCTGGTCGGCGACCTTGTCGGCCTGCGAGGCGCCCTCGTGCGCGCCGATGCCGTCGGTGATGCGGGTGCCGAGCACGGTGGCCAGCGCGGAGCCGTACACCGCGACGGCGACGGCCTCGCTGCCCAGGCGCAGGGTGTTGAGGAAGCCGGCCGCCATGCCCGCCTTGGCGGGGTCGACCAGTTCCAGTGCCTGGCCGTCGACCAGGCCGGCCGACAGGCCCATGCCGGCGCCGGTGATCAGCATCGGGGCCGCGAGCACCAGGACGGTGACGGAGGGGGAGAGCAGGGTGAGGGCGATGTCGCCGACGACCAGGCAGACCAGGCTGACGTAGATCAGGGTGAGCGCCGAGACGCCGCGGGTGACGAGCTTGACGGCGAGCATCGGGAAGACCAGCACGGGGGCGGTGAGCAGCAGCATCAGCACGCCGGCGGCGCCGGTGTTGCGGCCGGTGACGGCGGTCAGGTAGCTCGGCAGGTAGGTGAGCATGGTGACGAAGCCGAAGGAGGCGGCGACCGGCACCAGGCACAGGCCGACGAAGCGGCGGTTGCGCAGCACGCTCAGGTCCAGCATGGGGTGCGCGCTGCGGTTCTCGACGGCCGCGAAGACGGCCAGCACGACGACCGCGCCGACGAACAGGCCGATCACTCCGACGCTGCCCCAACCCCACTGGGAGCCCTGCACGATGGCGGTGGTGAGCAGCACCATGGCGACGACGAACAGTGCGCTGCCGGGGACGTCGATCCGTCCGCCGCTGCCGCTGTCGGAGGGCATGGCGCGGGAGATCGCGGGCACTGCGAGCAGGACGACGGCGAGGGCGACGGCGTGGACGGCGAACACCCAGCGCCAGCCGAGGCCCTGGACCAGTACGCCGGCGAGGGAGGGTCCGATGGCGACGCCGATGCCGGCGATGGTGCCGAACATGGCGAAGGCCTTGGCGCGGGCCGGGCCGTCGAAGACGGTGGAGACGATCGCCGCTCCGCAGGAGAAGATCGCGGCGCCGCCGATGCCGGTGAGGGCGCGGGCGGCGTCCAGCCAGATGACGTCGGTGGCGACGGCGCTGGCGAGCGAGGCGACGGCGTAGACGGCGACACCGGCGGCGAAGGCCTTGACCCGGCCGATGACATCGGCGATCGAGCCCCAGACCAGGGTGAAGCAGGCGAACGCGACGTTGAAGGCGTTCACCACCCACTGGAGCGGGGCGAGGTCGGCGTGGGTGCTGGTGCCGATGTCGGGGAGGGCGACCGCCGTGCCGGAGATGGACATGGGCACGACGAACACTGCGAGGAGAACCGCGGCCAGTGTCAGCGTTCGGCCGGGCTGCTGCGCTTCCGTTACCACCGGCGGCGTGGCAGACGACGTGGTCTGCGTACTCATGGGGCACAACTCCAGGCTCGGCCCGACCGCGGAACGGCCAGGTAAGGAATTTTTCGAACCTTACGGTGCCATGCGGGCGAGGTACGATGCAACCCATACCTGAGGATGTCTGAGGAAGGAGGATCCGATGCCCGACCCGGAAGGCCACCCCTCGACCGAGGAGATGGATCTGCGGATGGTCCTGAACGCACTCGCCGATCCGCTGCGCTACGGGGTGATCTCCGCCCTGTTGCAGGAAGCCGAGGGGGCGGCACGCACCTGCGCCTCCTTCAACCTTCCGGTCTCCAAGTCCACGATCACCCACCACTTCCGCGTCCTGCGCGAGGCCGGCCTGGTCCGTCAGGTCGACCGCGGCAACAGTCGCGCGGCCACCCTCCGCCGCGAGGACCTGGACAAGCGCTTCCCCGGACTGCTCGACCTGATCCGCGCAAATCCCTGAGCCGCGCAAATCCCTGAGCCGCGCAAATCTTTGAGCCGCGCGAACCCCTGAGCCGCGCGAACCCCTGAGCTCTCCGGGCGGGCGTCCGGAACCAAGGGGCGGTCAAGGAACCTTGACCGCCCCTTGGCCTCTCCTGCTGGTGACGGTGTGTCAAACTGTGCGCCCTCACAGGACGATGAGGAGACCCCGGTGGACCACGCGCGCCCCCTGATCGAGGACTTCCCCGCCCATCCCGACGGCGATCCCGCCGCAACCCTGGCCCGCGCCGTCCGGGACCGCCGTGCCGCCCTCGGCCTCACCCTCGCCGACCTCGCCACCCGCTCCGGTCTGCCCGAGACCCACCTGCGCGCGATCGAGGCCGGACACGCGATGCCGACGCTCGCGCTGCTGACGGTGCTGTCGAGGGCGCTGCACGAGGATCACCGGGCGGGCCTCCCGACGAGCCTTCCCCTCACGCGGGCCCCTCACGCCGGTTCGTAGGTGGTGTTGCGGACGAGGGAGCGGGCGTGGGGGGAGTCCATGGGGTGGGCGAAGAGGTAGCCCTGGCCGAGGGGGCAGCCCATGGCGGCGAGGAGGTCGCGCTGTTCGGGGTGTTCGATGCCCTCGGCGATGACCTGGACACCGAGGGTGTCGGCGATGCGGGCGATGCCCTCGACCAGGGCGTACTGCTGGTGGGAGTGGCCGAGGCCGTCGATGAAGGATTTGTCGATCTTGAGTAGGGAGATCGGGAACTCCCGCAGGTAGGAGAGCGAGGAGTAGCCGGTGCCGAAGTCGTCGATGGCGATGCCGACGCCGAGTCCGGAGAGGATGGCCATGTCGGCGTGGATGCGGTCGTCGCGGCGCATCAGGACGGATTCGGTGAGTTCCAGGACGAGGGTGTGCGGGTCGATGCCGGAGGTGGCGATGGCGTGGCGGACCACGTCGACGAAGCCCGCGTCGCGGAACTGGCGGGCGGAGACGTTGACGTTGACCCGGAGCGGGAGGCGGCCGGCGGTGGTGCGGGCGGTGGAGCTGGCGGCGTGCCAGGCGGCGGCCTCCTGGGTGGCGCGTTCGAGGACCCAGGCGCCGAGCGGGACGATCTGGCCGCTCTCCTCGGCGAGGGCGATGAATTCGTCGGGCAGGACCATGCCGCGCCGGTCGTGCGGCCAGCGGACCAGGGCTTCGAAGGCGACCAGGTCGCCGGTGCGCAGGTCGACGATCGGCTGGTAGTACAGCTGGAACGCCGATTCCGCGATCGCGGAGTCGAGGTGCTCGTTCATCTCGTGCCGTTCCACCAGCCCGGCCTGCAGGGCCGGCCGGTAGTGGCACCACTGGCGGCGGCCGGCCGCCTTGGCGGAGTAGAGCGCGAGGTCGGCGTGGGTGAGCAGTTCGGCGGCGTCGACGCTGTCCTCGGTGGTCGCCACGCCGATGCTGGCGTTCACCCGGACCGCGCCCGCCTTGAGCTTGAACGGCTCGGTGAAGACCTCCAGCACGCCGGCCGCGATGGTGTCCACGTCCGAGGTCCGCATCGCGTCCTCCACCAGCACCGCGAACTCGTCGCCGCCGAGCCGGGCGGCGGTGTCGGAGGAGCGCAGCGTGGTGGAGATCCGGAGGGAGACGGCGACCAGCAGCTCGTCGCCGACCGCGTGACCCTGGGTGTCGTTGACCACCTTGAAGTCGTCCAGGTCGATGAAGAGCACCCCGGTGACGGACCCGCTGCGCTCGCCGCGGGACAGCGCGTGCCCGACCCGGTCCTGGAACAGCACCCGGTTGGCAAGGCCGGTGAGGGAGTCGTGGAAGGCCCGGTGGGTCAGCTCGCGCTCCATCTGCCGCTGCTCGGTGACGTCGCGCAGGGTGAGCACCAGGGCGCCGACGGTCGGGTCGGCGCGCAGGTCGTTGAAGCGGACCTCGGCCTCGATCGGGGTGCGGTCCTGGCGCAGCAGCCGCCAGTGCTCGCGCAGCTGTTCCCTGGACTGTTCGCGGGGCTGCTCGCCGCGGGGCGGGGGTGTCGAGCCGCGCATCCGGGCGAGCGCCTTGCTGACGTCCCGGCTGTCCTCGGGCGGGACGAGGTCGATGAGCAGGGTGCCTTCCAGTGCGGGGTTGCCGAGCACGGACTCGGCGGAGGGGGAGGCGTAGCGCACGCCGTCGTCGGCGTCGAGGATCAGGATGACGTCGCTGGCGTTCTGGACGAGCGTGCGGAAGTACAGCTCGCTGTTGCGGCGGTTGACCTCCTGGCTCAGTACGACCCGTTCGACGGCGAGGGCGGCCTGCGCGGCGAGGATCTCCAGTGAGCTCCAGAGGCTGGCCAGTTCCTGCTCGGTGCCGGTGACGATGAGGGCGCCGATCAGCGGGTCGCCGGAGGGGCGTTCGGCGAGGGTGAGCGGGCAGATCAGGGCGTACGTCAGGCTGTCGAGGTGCCCGGTCAGCTCGTGGCCGGGCAGGTCGACGGACTCGACGGGCAGCAGTCGGCTCTCGCGGTAGGCGGCGAGGGCCAGCACCTGGTCGGAGTCGGAGGCGGTTCCCAGCCGATGCTCGGCCGCGTCGTGTTCGGCGTGCCGGACGTGCAGCACGCCGGCCTCGGCGACGGCGAGCAGGGCGACGTGCCCGGGTTCGGCGGGCATCAGGGTGGAGGCCGCGGACTGGACGGCGTCCGCGGCCTCCACCACGGTGACGGCCGCGGTCAGCCGGGCGCCCGCCTCGCGCAGCGCCCGTTCGCGGGCGATGGCCTGTCTGCGGGCGGAGACGACCACCGCGAGCCGGGCGAGTACGAGCAGGTAGAGGAGCGCGGAGAAGGCGCCGATCACGCCCGCGTTGCCGGTGTTCCCGTTCAGCGATTCGATGATCAGGATCGCCGGGGCGATCAGCGAGGTGAGGGTGAGCAGGACGAGCCGGGCGGCACTGAGGTCCGGTTGCTGGGTGGGGACGGGTCTGGTCAGCTCGACCATCGACGGGTGCAGGGCGGCCGCGCCCCAGGCGGTGTAGAAGGCGGCCCAGCCGAGTTCGACGGGCGTGCCGATGCGCCAGGTGCCGTGCAGCTGGATCAGCCCGTACAGCACGTCGGAGACGAGCAGGCCGACGGTGCCGACGGCGAGCAGCTGCAGCGAGCGGGAGTTGCCGCCGCGCGGGGTCAGCAGGCGCAGCAGCAGGGCGAGGACGACCACGTCGCCGAGCGGGTAGGCCATCGAGACGGCCCGCTGGAACCAGGTCAGGTCGGGGCTGTGGGTGTACGGGAGGATCAGGTAGATCCAGGAGAGCAGGGCCAGGCCGATGGTGGGGATCAGCGCGTCGAGCAGTCCGGCGCGGTCCTGACGGGCGGTGCGCCAGCGGATGAAGCCGAGCACGCCGGCCGCGTACAGCACGAACTCGGCGAGGTAGAAGCCGTCCGCGACGGAGGGGAACGGGTTGGGCAGGTGCAGGATGTCCAGCTGGACCGCCTGCACCACTTCGCCTGCGGTGAAGCTCAGGTTGGCGAGCGCCAGCAGGTACCAGAAGCGCGCGTGCGCGGGGTGGTTGAGGCGGATGCCGACCACGATGGCGGCGACGCCGCCGAGGCCGATGCCCGTCCACCAGATGATCCGTTGGCCCGGGTTGGTGTAGTAGATGCCGGTGAACAGCACCATCCAGAGCAGGTAACAGGCCATCAGGCGTTGTCGCCGGCGTGTCAACGAGGCTACCTCCTCCGCGACATCGCCCCGCCGGTCGGGCGGGGGAGTTCGGGCGAGGGCGGGGCCCGGGCGGTCCGGGTGTCACCGGGCGTCCGAGGGCTGGGGACTGGGCGCGTGTCGGCGGTCGGGACCGGGCGCGTACTCGTGCTCGGACCGGCGCTTCTTCGCGCACGTGCGCGGCGTCCGGTCGGTGGGCGACCGGACGTTACTCAATGTGCCGTGAGTGCGTATAGTCGGAAATGTCGCACCCCCAAGCATTCTGCCGCCACAGCACGAGGTCAAGCCGGTGGATGACGCAGCAGACAGCGCACAGGGCGTACGAACGGATGCGAGTTCCGGACGTCACGCCGTGGTCCGCAACGACAACGGTCAGTACGCGGTCTGGCCGGGGGACTTGACCGTTCCCGGCGGGTGGCGGCAGGTGTACGGCCCGGCCGAGCGGGCCGACTGCCGGGCCTGGGTGGAGCGGGAGTGGCGGCCGGCGGAGCTGGGGTTCGCGGGTTCCGAGGGCGTCCGGCGGGCCCCGGCCGGGTTCGCCGACACGGTGCACGGGCTGTTCCGCACGCGGGCGGCGCACGACCCGCAGGCGCTCGCCGTCATCGCCGAGGGCACCACGCTGAGTTACCGCGAACTCGACCTGCGCAGCGACCGGTTGGCCTCCGAGCTGCGGGCGTACGGAACGGGGCCGGAGCAGGTGGTGCCGATCTGCCTGGAACGCGGGGCCGGGCTGGTGACCGCCTGGCTGGGCGTGCTCAAGGCGGGCGGGGCCTTCCTGCCGCTGGACCCGGCGCATCCGCCGCGGCGGCTGGCGCGGCTGGTGGAGGACAGCGGGGCCCGGGTGGTGATCACCGACGGTCACGAGTTTCCGGGGGTGACGGCGGTGCGGGTGGACGGCGGCGGCGTGGGGGACGCCCCGGCCTCGGCCCCGTCCCCGTCGAAGGGCGGCGCCGGGCCCGGGCAGCCCCGGCCCGACGACTTCAGCGGGACCGGCACCGGCACCGGCACCAGGACCGGGACCGAGGTCGGGCAAGCCCGGCTCGGCGACGGCGTCGTACCGGACGACCTCGCGTACCTGATCTACACCTCCGGCACGACCGGCCGCCCCAAGGGCGTCCCGGTCACCCACCGTGCGCTGGTGTTCACCCTCGACCGGATCGTCCACGCATACCGGCTCGCGCCCGGCGAGCGCGTCCTTCAGCTGGCCGCACTGGGCTCCGACACCGCGCTCGAGCAGGTGCTGGGCGCGCTGCTCGCGGGCGCGACGGTCGTCCTGGGCGGCGGCAGTGGGGGCGGCACCTGGGCGCCCACCGAGCTGGTCGGCCGGCTGCCCGGGCTCGGCCTGGCCGTCGCCGACTTCACCCCCGCCTACTGGCACCACGTGCTCGACCTGCTCCCGTCCGGCGGAGGCGGCCCGGACAGGCTGCGCCTGGTGGTGGTCGGCGGGGACGTCGTGCACGCCGCCGACTGCCGAGGCTGCCTGGAGCGGCTGCCGGGCACGCGGCTGCTCAACGCGTACGGGGTCACCGAGGCGGCCGTCACCTCGATGCTCTGCGAGGTCACGGCGGAGCTGCTGGACGGCGCGGGCACGGGCGGGGCCCCGGCCGCGCCGGTGCCGATCGGGCGGCCGCTGCCGGGCGTGCGGGTGCACGTGCTGGACTCGCGGCTGCGCCCGGTCCGGCCCGGCGAGAAGGGACACATCCACCTCGGCGGGCCCGGTCTCGCCCGGGGCTACTGGCGCAGCCCCGGGCTCACCGCCGAAACGTTCCTGCCCGACCCGTACGCGCCGCTGCCCGGCGAGCGGATGTACCGCACCGGCGACGCCGGACGGTGGCGGGCGGACGGCCAGCTGGAGATCCTCGGGCGCTTCGACGACCAGATGAAGGTGCGCGGCCACCGGGTGGACCCGGCGGAGATCGAGGCGGTGCTGGCCGCGCATCCGGACGTCCGGCAGGCCCGGGTCTCGGCCGGCGGGACGGCGGCGGACGGCAGCCGGGCCCTCACCGCCTACTACACGCTCGCGGCCGGGGCGGTGGACGGCGCCGCGGGGATCCGGGCGTTCCTGGCCGAGCGGCTGCCGGAGTACCTGGTGCCGGCCGAGTTCGTGCCGCTGGAGGCGATGCCGCTCACGGCGGCCGGCAAGATCGACCGGCGCCGGCTGCCGGACGCCCCGGTACGGACGGCGCCCAAGGCGGCGGACGCGGGCGGTGGCGAGGGCTATCCGATCGAGGAGGCGGTCGGGCACCTCTGGGCGGAGCTGCTCGGCGTCGAGACCGTCGGCCCCGACGACGACTTCTTCGCACTCGGCGGCACCTCGCTGCTGGCGATGGAGATGCTGGCGCGCGCCCGGATCATGTTCGGCGTCGACGTCGGCCGGGTGCGGACGCTCACCCGCGCGCTGCTGCGCGAGCCCGAGCTGCGGCCCTTCGCGGCGGCGCTGCAGGAGGCGCGTAGGGGCGGCGGTGGCGTGGGCGGCGGCGCGCACACGGAACCGGGCGGAGGCGGCCCGAGCGCCAGGGAAGCACCGGTCGACTGGTTCGCGGAGGCCCGGCTCACCGACCCCGTCGGCCAGTCCTGGAGCCCCGCGCCCTCCCGCGCTGAACCCGCCGAGATCCTGCTCACCGGCGCCACCGGCTTCTGCGGCGCGCACCTGCTGCACGCGCTGCTCGCCACCACCCGGGCCCGGATCCACTGCCTGGTTCGGGCGCCCGACGAGGAGCACGCCCTGGAACGGCTGCGGGCCACCCAGCAGCGCTTCCTGCGGCACGACCTCGCCGACAGCCGGGTGGTGCCGCTGGTGGGCGACCTCACCAAGGACCGAATAGGGCTCACAGAACGTCGGTTCCACTGGATGGCGGGCAACCTGGACGCGATCCACCACCTCGGCGGGCAGGTCAACTTCCTCTACCCGTACCGCCAGCTGCGCGACTCCAACGTCGGCGGCACCCGCGAGATCGTCCGGCTCGCCGGGCACAGTCGGGGCATCCCCGTGCACTACCTCTCCACCCTCGCCGTCCTGGCCGGCTTCGGAGCGGCGGGCGTCGGCAAGGTCACCGAGCGGACCCAGCTGGCCCACCCCGAACGGATCGGCGTCGGCTACGTCGAGAGCAAATGGGTGGCCGAGCAGCTGCTGCACAACGCGGCCGACGTCGGGCTGCCGGTCACCGTGCTGCGCACCAACGACGTCACCGGGGACCTGACCAACGGCGTGATGAACACCGGTACCGAACTGTGCGCGCTGATCAAGTACCTGGCGGACAGCGGGACATGCCCGGACGTCGAGCTGCTGCTCGACTTCGTCCCGGCCGACCGTTTCACCCACGCCATCGCCCACATCGCCGCCCACGCGCCCGCCGACGGAGAGGTCTACCACCTCACCTCGCCGCAGCCGGGCGTCCTCGCCGACCTCGCCGACCGGCTGCGGGCGCGCGGCCACCGGATCGTCCAACTGCCCTACGGGGAATGGGTGCAGGGCCTGGTCCGGTTCGCGGCCGGGAACCCGACCCATCCGATCGCGCCGTTCGTCCCCCTGTTCGTGGATCGCGCGCCCGGGTCGGAGCTGTCGATCAGCGAGATGTACTTCCGGCCGACGTTCCCCCTGTTCGACCGGGCGAACACGGACGCGGCGCTGGTCGGGAGCGGCATCGAACTACCGCCGGTGGGCGATGAATTGATCGACCACTACCTGGCGGAGCTGGAGGCGGAAGGATATCTGGGGGAGGCGCGATGAGCGGCCGCCCCGACGCCGCCGCCACCTTCGACGCGCTGGACCTCCGACTCGCCCCGGGCGACGGCCCGGTGGCGTTCGGCGGCGCACTCGGGCCGCGGGAGCTGCTGGCGGCGTACCGGCGCGGACTGTTCCCGCTGCCGGCCGCGGACATGTACGCGAGCGCGTACAACGAGGCGGTGTACGGGGACGCCGTCGAAGCGGGGGAGCTGCCGCTGCTGCCGGGCGCGGAGGACCCGTACGCGCTGGCGTGGTGGTCGCCCGACCCCCGGCCGGTGATCGCGGCCGACGGCGTACGGCTCGGGAGCCGGCTGGCCCGGCGACTGCGCAACCGGTCGGCGTGGTGGACGAGCGCGGACCGGGCCTTCGGGCAGGTGCTGGCGGCCTGCGCCGATGGGCGTCAACCGGTGTGGCTCACCGATGAGTTGGCGTCGATGATGGCACAGCTGCACGCGCTCGGGGCGGCACACAGCGCGGAGGTGTGGGAGGGGGAGGAGCTGATCGGCGGGGTGTTCGGGGTGGCGGTCGGGCCGGTGCTGAGCCTCGACTCGATGTTCCACCGCCGCCCGGACGCCGCCCGGGTCGCCGTCGCCGACCTCGGCGCGCGGTTCGGTGCGGCCGGCGGGCGGCTGCTCGACGCGCAGTGGGACGGACCGCACGTGCGCAGCCTGGGGGCGGAGCCGATGGCGCGCTCGCGCTACCTCGCGGAGCTGGCCGCCGGGGGCGACGCGGCGGGCCCACTGCCCGGCGAGGCGCGGCCGGTGGCACGGCTGGGGGCGCGGCCGGTGGCGGGACGAGCGACAGGGCCGGGGGCAGGGCGAGCGACGGGGCCGGCGGCAGGACGAGCGGCACGCCTAGGGTGACCACTGGTTCACCCGGCGTTGGTCGTCCGTTTGGCCTGCCTTCGACAAACTTATTCCTCGTCAGTAACATGACGCCGCGTGTTCAAGAGCTCCATAGGCAGGGCCGCGGGCCCCGCCGTCCTCACCGTCATCCTCGCCGGGGCCGCCGCGTGCGGGCCGACCAGCCCCGGAACCTCCCAGACCGGCGCCGCCCCGGCGGCCGCCACCGTCGCCGACGCGAGTCCGACCGCCGCCGGGGGCAGCCCGGCCGCGGCCGCGCCCGCAGGCGGCGTCCCGCGCGCCAAGGCGGCCCCGCCCGCCACCAGCCGACCGACCGCCGGCCAGGCGGCCGTCACCGCCGCACCCGCCGGAGACCGGCAAGCCGCGATCGGCAGCCCCGGCAAGGACGGCGCCGCGGTCACGGCGGCGACGAAGAGCCTGCAGCTGACCGCGTACGACCCGGCGGGCGGCACGGCCGTCCTGACGGCGGCCGCCGGTCCGGCCCCGACGGGCGCGGCCTCCCCGAGCGCTGCCGCTGTCCCGTCTCCCGCCGCGCCGTCTCCCGCTGCCCCGTCGACCGCTGCCGCCCCGTCAGCCGCTCCCGTTGCGGCCGCCGTCCAGCCCGGCCAGCTGATCGCCAGCCCGCCCACCGCCGCCGCGCCGCAGGGCGCGCTGGTCGCCGTCACCGCCGTCCACCCCGGCGCGGGCAACACCCTCAACCTGGCCACCCGCCCCGCCACCCTCGCCGAACTCCTCGGCGGCACCGAGGCCGACGGCAGTGTGCCCGTCGACCCGCACGGCATCACGGTGACCCCGCTGGTCAAGGACCTCAAGGCGACCGTCGGCGCCGACCTCAACGGCGTGCAGGCCGACGCCTCCGGCACCCTGGAAGTGAACCTCAAGGCCCCTGTGCCGCTGCCCGAAGGTGCCAGCCTGGACGCCTCCGGCTCGCTCCAGCTCCACCCGGCCGTCCACTTCGCCTACCACGGCGCCGCCGCAGGCAGCCCGCGCACCGCGTCGATCGGCTTCGACCTGGGCGCCCACGCCCAGTGGAAGGTCACCGGCGACGTCACCCGCAACACCGGTGCGGCGCCCATCCGTGTGCCCTTCGCCAAGCTGCAGGCCAGCCCCGTACTGACCGTCGCCGGCCTGCCTGTGGTCGTCAACCTCGGCCTGACCTGCTACCTGGAGGTCAGCGCCGACGGCCAGGTGCACCTGGAAGCGGAACAGGACGCGACCGGCACCTGGGCCGTCCGCGCCGACTACACCGGCGGCAAGGGCTGGACCCCGGTCACCAACGCCGAGACCAAGGTCACCCCGGTCCACGTGCGGCTCAACGGCAAGGCCGGCGTGCGGGCCGCGCTCGGCGCCGAGATCAGTGTCGGCCTGTACGACACCGTCGGCGTGGAGACCACCGTCGCCCCCTACCTGAAGGCCCAGGCCGAAGGCTCCCTGACCGTCTCCTCAGGCAACCCGCCGCAGGCGCAGGGCAGTTGGTCGCTGCTCGGCGGCGTCGACCTGAACGGCGCGCTGACCGCCCACCTGAAGATCTTCGGCACCCCGATCATCGAGGGCAAGCTGCCGCTGCCCCCGTTCCACCGCGAATGGCCGCTGATCGCCGGCTCGGCGACCCTGCCGGCGCCGAAGCCCAGCGCGAGCTGACCAACCGTCATCACCACGAGCCCCTCGACCTGTTCACCGGTCGAGGGGCCCGCTGTCGTTGTCGCCCTCCGGGCGCCGGGCCCCAGGGGGTGCCGGTGGGTGGAGGGGATGGGGCCGCCGCTCGAGCCTCTTCTGTCATGCGCATTTCTACAATTCGGTGTCGTGGTCGCCCGCGCAGGATTTCCTCCGAGGGCGAGGCCGGATCGTGTCGAGGCCGGATGGTGTCGAGGCCGGATGGTGTCGAGGCCGGATGGTGTCGAGGCCGTCGCGCTCGAAGCTCATGCGAGGTTGCCAATCCGGCGTGTGAATCACTCTGATGACAGGAGAACGCACATGTTCCGAAAGGTCCTGAGCACAGCCACCATCGCGGCCACCACGGTTCTGGCGGCCGGACTCGCCACCGGCTCGGCGCAGGCCACCGACTTCTGGCAGGCCTGGGGCGCGGGGTCGTACCACGCCAGCTCGGACTTCGTTCCCAGCGGTGGCCTGGTGCACATCGGCGGCTGGGCCTGCGAGGGCGGTTCCGCCCACAACTTCTACGTCTCGCTCGTCAAGACCAGCGGCTCCCAGAAGGTGTTCTCCAGCTACAGCTGGGACGTGGACGGCAGGGACCACGTCGACCCGCGCGGCATCGGGGTCAACACCAGCACGGCGTACTACCTGCGGTGGTACGGGAACGGCTCGGCGCCCTGCTCGAAGGCGTTCGCGACGAACTGACCGAGGACGTCCAGCACGAGGGGCCCGCGCCGTCGGGCGCGGGCCCCGCCCTCCGCTCCGGTACCGGAAGGAACGGTCATGCGCCGGACCCGCCCCGTCATCCTGCTCTCCCTGGCCGCGGCGCTCGCCGCCTGCGGCCCCGCGGGCTCGGGCTCGCCCGCGGCCCCCGCCCCGGCGGCCGCCACCACCCTCCCCGGCACGGACGCACCGCGGGTCGCGGTGATCGCCCAGGGGGAAGTGGACGGTATCCCCTGGCAGGTGGACCTCCTGGCCGAGAACGGGCAACTCTGCACCCAGGCCTCGGTCGACCACCGCGCCACCGGGCACGGCTGCGACCCGCCGGTCTCGAAGACCGTCCCGGTCAACGTCGCCGTCGACGGCCTGGACGACCGCGTCCTGCTCGTGTACGGCGCCGCCGACCCCAGCGTGGCGGGCCTCCTCGCCCACAGCAGCGCGGGCGCACCCCGGCCGGTCGCCATCACGGCCGCACCCGGCGGGCGGGGGTTCTTCGCCTACGCGGTGAAGCCGGGTACCGCCACCGACCTCACGGCCCTCGACGCCGGCGGGCGGCAGGTCTTCTCCGCCGGTGACAAGATCCGGCAGTTCGAGGACCCGGCCCGCTGACCCGCCGGTCACCTGCGGGGGCGACCGGCAGTCGGATGGGTTCGAAGGGGGATGCTCTTCCATGAGCTTTGCTCATGCCGGGCGTGGGAGTGACTGTGCCGCGGCGCGCAGCAGCAGGTCGAGCAGGGCGGTGGCGGTGTCCGACGGCTCGGTGGGGGTGAGGACGACCTGGTCGACGGTGGTCGAGGGGCCGGCGAGGGGAATGACGCGCAGGCCGGGCGGCTGGTGGTCGAGTGCGGATTCGACGGTGATGCCGATGCCCGTGCCGGCGGCGACGTGGGCGGCGATGGCGTGCACGCTGTCGGCGGTCCTGATGATGCGCAGGTCGGCCCCGCCGATGTGGAAGGCGGACAGGAGCCGGTCGCAGAGGCCGCTGTTGATCTGGTGGGGCCAGGTGAGCAGGTCGGTGGTGGACAGTTCGGACGCGTGGAGCTCGGCGTGTCCGGCGAAGGGGTGGGCCGCGGGGACGAGTGCCACGAACCTCTCGGTGGACAGGACCCTCGCCCGGACGCCGGTGATGTCGCCGGTCGCCCAGCCGATGCCCAGCCCGATGGTCTCGGCCCGCAGGGCGGTGAGTTGGGCGGTGGTCGGCATGGCCTCCGGCACGATCGCCACGTCGGGGAAGCGGTCGCGCAGTTGCGGCAGACAGTGCAGCAGCAACTGGTGGCCGGTGTATTCGGCGTGGGCGACGACGAGGGTGGCGCGGGTCCGGCCGCCGGCGGCGAGGGAACGTCCGCGTTGGTGGAAGCGGCGCAGCTGGGCGAGGGTGGCGTGGGCGTCGGGCAGCAGTGCTTCGCCGAGGTCGGTCAGCGCCACCCGGCGGCTGGTGCGGTGGAACAGCCGTCCGCCGAGGGTGTTCTCCAGCCGTCTGACGGCGTCGCTGACGGTGGGTTGCCCCCGGTGCAGGCGGGCGGCGGCGCGGCCGAAGTGGAGTTCTTCGGCGACGGCGACGAATGCTTCCAGTTCGATCCTGTCCACGGGACCAGGCTAACGCGATCGATCGGTGGGGCCGATCGCTGTGTGCCGGAGTTCGGCGTTGATGCCGTGCCGTGCGCGGGCTGTGATGGGTGGGCAAGCGGGGAGCTTCCCCACGATCGACCGGAAGTAGTGAAGAGACATGGCATTCAGTGGTGTTGACCGTGCGCAGGGCGAGGGCGTTGACCGTGGGCAGGGCGAGGGTGCTGACCGCACGCAGGGCGCGGGCGTTGACCGTGGGCAGGAGCCGCCGGAGGTCACGGTGACGGTGGTCTTCCACTCGGTGCACGGGCACACCCGGGTGCTGGCCGAGCACCTCGCCGACGGGGCGCGGCAGGTGCCGGGCGCCCGGGTGTATCTCGTCGAGGTCCGGCCCGAGGACGTCGTCGCGGGCCGCTGGCACGATGCCGAGGTGCTGGCGCTGCTCGAGCGCTCCGATGCGATCGTCCTCGGCTGCCCGACGCTGATGGGCAGCGTGTCGGCGGTGTTCAAGGCGTTCATGGAGGCGGCGTTCACGCCGTTCGTCACGCAGGCGTGGAAGGACAAGCTGGCCGGGGGGTTCACCATGTCCGCGTCGCAGAGCGGCGACAAGCTGACGGTCCTGGAGCAGCTGGCGGTCTTCGCCGCGCAGTTGGGCATGCAGTGGATCGGCGTGGGCGACATGCCGGGCAACAACTGGAGCGGCGGCACCCGCGACGATGTGAACCGGCTGGGTTCGTGGCTGGGTCTGATGAGTCAGAGTCATGCCGATCTGGGGCCGGAGCACGCCGGATCGCGCGGCGACCGGATCACCGCGCGGCGCTACGGCGAGCGGATCGCCCGGTTGACCCAGCGCTGGGTCAACGCCGTGCCGTACGACACTCCCCGGATGACCGAGCACGAGGCGCGCGCCCTGTCGGCCTCCCTCAGGGAGACGGACGGCGTGCCGGCCGTGCTGACCGGCGCCTGACGGCCGACCGGACCGGCGGATCGCGGAGCCTTCTCTCGTCCGTCCGTCACATTCGTCTGCCGGGGTCCGTCGGTGAAGTACCGCAGACCGACAGATGGAAGGACACCGTGATGCTCACCAACGTCATGTACGTCACGCTCTACGTCACCGATCAGGACCGCGCGCTGAGGTTCTACACGGAGCAGCTCGGCCTGGAGAAGCGCATCGACTTCCCGAACCCGGGTGGGCGTTTCCTCACCGTGGGCGTCCCCGGCAGCCCGGTCGAGATCATCCTGTGGGCCGACGACGCGGCCGCGGGGCAGCCGTCCGAGGTGCTGCTGGGCGCCGCGCCCGGTCCGGTCATCCTCGAATCGGATGATCTGCGGGCGGACTTCAAGGTCTTCCGCGACCGAGGTGTGACCTTCGACCGCCCGGAGCCGGAGGACTACAGGTTCGGCATCGCCATCGAGGCCGTGGATCCGGACGGCAACCGCATCTCGCTGCGCGAGCGCGGCCGGGGCGGCAGCGCCGACGCCTGACCTTGCTGCGACGCCTTGGTGCGACGCCTTGCTGTGACGCCTTGCTGTGACGCCTTGCTGTGACACGGTGATGTGACACCCTCGCGGAGGCGTGTTCGCGTACGTCGGCCCCTGAGCCGAGACCTGGCGGTTGTCGCCGGAGGTCTTCGCTCGGGGGCCGACCCGTATTCCGGCTCCCTGAAGAAAGGGTTCCCGCCCGCGCGACATCCTGGCGCCCCACGTAGTCATCAGGGGTATGCACGGGGATCACGGAACAAGAGAACGGGCGGGGACCGCGTGAAATCAGCACAGGAGGCCGAGTACCTGGAGTTCGTGGCGGCGAGGGCGAAGGCGCTGTACCGCTCGGCGTACGTCCTCGCGGCCGGCGACGCGCACCTCGCCGAGGACCTGGTCCAGGAAACCCTCAGCCGGGTGTACGTGCACTGGAAGCGGGTGGCCGGTGCGGACAGCCCGGAGGCCTATGCGCAGACGGTCCTGGTCCGCACCTTCCTCAGCCTGCGGCGTCGGCGGAGCACCGGGGAGCGCCCCGTCGGGACCATGCCCGACAGTGCGGCGTCCGGTCCGGACACCGCGCTGCGGCTCACCCTGCTGGACGCGCTCGGCCAACTGCCGCCCCGCGACCGGGCGGTGCTGCTGCTGCGCTACTGGGAGGACCGCAGCATCGAGGAGACCGCCCGGATGCTCAAGCTGAGCAGCAGCGCGGTCCGCTCCCAGGGCACCCGCGCGCTCGGCAGGGTGCGTGCGTTGCTCGGCGACAGCCTGTCCGACCTGGTTCCGCACTGAGTGCCGCACTGAGTGCCGCACTGAGTGCCGCACCGAGTGCCGCACCGAGTACCGGTGCACGCAGGTCAAAGCCGCCACACAGCCCCCAGCAGCGACAGAAAAGGTGACGCCAGCATGCCGTTCGAAGCAGACCTCGCACATGCCCTGGACCGCACGACCGACTCCCTCGACCCCGATCTCACCACGCTCATGCGCGGAGCCGTCGAGCGCGGGCGCAGCCGCCGGCGGCGGCGCACCGCCGGCGTCATCGCCGGGGTCGGTGCCTGCGCCGTGCTCGCGGCCGCCGGCCTGGTGATGCCCGGCGCGCTCACCTGGGGCCGCTCCGCGGGATCCGACATGGAGACCGTGGCTGCGCTGGCGACGCCCCGTTCCGCGATCACCGACACCCAGATGATCCAGGCCCTGGAGGCGACGTTTCCCGGGGGCCGGTTCAGCCAGGAGACCGGGCAGAGCAACAACCCCTCGGACCCGTCCGGCGGGTACGTCGCCAACGGTGGACTGGTCCTGGACGACGGTCAGGGCGCCGCCTTCGTCGGCGTCTCTGCCGTGCGGCTCAAGCTGCCGCTCAGGGACGGCGACGGGCTGAGCTGCGATCGGACGCCCGCGCGCGCCAAGGGTGACATCTGCACGCTGAGCGAGCTGCCGAGCAGTGCCGCGATTCCCGGCGGTGCCGTGGTGATGGCCGAGCAGAACGCGGCCAAGCACCCGGCGGGTGCCGACACCGCCCACCGCTGGACGGTGACGGTGACCCTGAAGTCGACCGGCGCGCAGCTCCAGATGGTGCAGTGGAACAGCACCGGCGGCGGCACCGGCAGCGAGACGCCGAAGCCGACCCGGGCCGCGCCCCCGCTCACCGAGCAGCAGGCGGTGGCCGCACTCACCGGTGCCACCTGGGCGCCTATCCTCGGCGCCCTCGCCTGACGCGTTGCCTTGCCGAGAGCCCGTGGCGGAGAGCGGGAAGTCGGGTCGGCCGACTTCCCACTCCTTTTCCTTCACGCGGTGGCGGTGGGGGTCGGAGCGGCCTCCCCGTCCCCTACTCTTCCTCCATGCTCTCTGTGGTGGTGGCCCCTTGGGCGGGCGTGGCGGAGCCGGTATTCGTCCGTAATCCGGATGAACTGCACGACGCCGCGAGCACGATGAAGGTCGCGGTGCTGGCCGCGCTGACCCGTAGCCGGGTGAACCTCGATGCCGAGGTTCCGGTGGTGAACCGCTTCGTGTCCGTCGTGGGCGGGGACTTCGGCAACGATCCGGACTGGGACAGCGATCCGCTTCCCTGGGAGCTGTTGGGTACCCACGTGCCCCTCCGCCTCCTCGCCGAGCGGATGATCACGCACTCCTCCAACCTCGCCACCAACCTCTGCCTGGCCCGCACCACCCCGCAGGCCGTCGCCGACGTCTGGCGCCGCGCGGGGGCGACCCGCAGCGCCAGCCCGCGCGGGATCGAGGACTACGCGGCGCGCGAAGCGGGCGTGCACAACCGGGTCAGCGCCCGCGACCTGGTCCGGCTGCTGCACTCGCTCGCCGGGGAGCCCGAACTCCTCGCGCTCCTCGAAGACAACGACTTCCGGGTGGACCTCGCCGCCGGCCTCCCCCCGGGCACCCGGATCGCGTTCAAGAACGGCTGGTTCCCCGGCGTCCGCCACAGCGTGGGCCTCATTCACCCCAGGGACTGCCCGTCGTACCTCCTCGCCGTCTGCTACACCGGCCCGCTCGCCTCCGGCACCGACCGCACCGATCCGGCCGCCCGCCTCCTGGCCCGCATCTCGGCGGCGGTCTGGGCACGACGCGGGCAGATCAGCAGGGCCGTCGGCGGGGCCACCGGCGGGGCCGTCAGCGGAACCCTCGGCGGGGAGATGAACGGGCGAGGGCCGTCAGCCCGTCCAGCGCCGCTTCGTTGAGCAGGTTGATCTGTACGAACCCGTCGTGCCCGGTGAGTTCGAAGCGCCGCTGATCGAGCGCGAGCAGCCGATCACCCGGAGCCGCAGGCCGGGCGAACCGGAAGTACCCGGTCTCGACCGGCGTGCAGGCCGTCCGCCGGGGTGCTGCCGTGCCCCGCCGTCCCGTACGGATACAAGACGGTCTCCGCGTGCATGACGATCAGTCAAAAGTGGTATGGACTCGGGGCATTCCGCTCACACTGTCGGGGGAGAGCTTGGGGGTGAGCCGAAGTGTCGTCGCGCCTGCGGAATTTCGCCCGACTGGTCACGGGGCTCACTGCCCTGTCGGCCTACGTCGCGTTGCACCTGCTGGTCAGCGTGGGCATGGGCCAGCAGGTGGGCCGGAACGCGACCCTGGCACTCTGGTTCGGGGCGCCCGCCCTGGTGTTGCTCGGGCCGGTCCTGTGGCTGCGCCACCGCCGCCGGTCGGGGGCGGCGGAACTCGTGCGGATCGTCAGCCGGTACGTGCCGCGCCGGCAGCCGTGGCACAGGGCGCTCCGGCTGGCCAACGGCCTGGGACTGATGCTGTTCGGGGGCGGATTCTACGCGGTCACCGAGTCGGAGAAGCAAGGCCACAAGATGCCGCTGGAGGCGCAGTTCCTGCTGCTGTTCGGCGGTCTGGCGGCCCTGGCGGCAGGCTTCCTGATCTTGCGACGCACCCGCCCGTACGCGGCTCGACCGGCGGCCCGGGCCCTGCTGCTGAGCGGCCGCCAACCCGTCCTCTACCTGCGCAGTTTCGGTGACGACGACAGCGCCGCCCAGGTCGACGACGTAGCGGAGATCAACCTCCACACGCGGGAGGAGCAGCTCGCGGGCGCTCTGGGCGCCGTCGGCCCCGTGATCGCGGTGGGCCGGCCGGAGGAGCGCCTGCCGCATCTCGGCGCGGCCCGCTTCTACCTGCCGCTGGACGACTGGAAGCCCACCGTGCTGCGGCTGATGGACCTGTCCCAGCTCATCGTCCTGCGCCTCGGGCAGGGGGACGGGCTGTGGTGGGAAGTCGAGCAGGCGCGAACCACCCAGCCCGCGAAGAAACTGGTCCTGCTGGTTCCGGGCGGCGCCCCGTCCGACCTGGTCGCCCGGCTGAGCGCGTACCTGCCCGAGCCCGTACCGCCGGAAGGGTCGGGCACCGGCGAGCACTGGATCTCCGCCGTCATCGTCTTCGACGGCTCCTGGACGCCCCGCGTGTTCCCGGTGGGGCTCCGGCTCAAGGGGTGGCGGGGCTGGAACCAGCGAGCGAGTCTCGGCGCGAGGGAAACGCCCGCAGCCGAGGTGGCTCGTGCGGTGGGGACAGCGCTGGCGTCCTCGGGGCCGCGTCGGCGGACGATGGTCTTGAGAGCCTGGTTCGTGACGCACATCGCTGCTCACACGGGCTTCGGGCTGGTGGTCGCGGTGGTCCTGGCGGGCTGGCTCGGCTATCGGGCACTGCAGTTGATCGGACTCTGGTGAACACGAACTCTGGGGGAAACGTGGACCATCCGCAGCAAGGCAGCACGTTCGAGAGCACGGGCGGGGGCGGAACGGGGCAGCGCCGGGCCGTGACCGGCTGGGGTGTCGTCGTGACGGTCCTGATCCTCCTGTCGCTGCTGTACGACGTCCTGCTCACGGTGGCAGACTGGCGCGTCTACCTCGCGGTCGAGGACGCCCTCGCGGGGAACGCGACCGAGTCGGAGCTCCAGGCGGCCGATGACTTCTCGAGCTTCTTCACCTTCTGGAAGGGCCTGGTACTGGTCGTCGCGGCCGGCGTGGTGTTCCTGGCCTGGCTGTGGCGGGCGCGGATCAACGCGGAGTCGCTGGGCGGCCCGAGCAGCCAGCGCCGGGCCCGGGGCTGGACGGTCGGTTCCTGGATCACCCCGGTGGCGAACCTGTGGATCCCGTACCAGGTCGTGACGGACATCTGGAAGGCCAGCGCGCCCCGGCGGTCGAATCCCGGTCCGCTGCTCGCCGCCTGGTGGGGAGCGTGGGTGATCGGGGGTTACGTGGGGCGGGCCTACACGTACCAGGTCATGCAGGACGCGCTCTCGGAGGACGATCTGCGCCGTGCCGTGTACCTGGGCACCGTGGCCGCCGCACTCGACGTGCTCGCCGGGGTGCTGATCATCTACACCATCCACCGGATCGGCAGCTGGCAGACCCAGCGGCGCGCTGAAGCACTCCGCTGAGCCTGGTCGGCTGCCGGCTGCCGGCTGCCGGCTGCCGGCAGCCGACCAGGCGTAGCCGTCAGTACGGCTGGACGAGGACGTGCGCCGCGCCCGGGATGCCCACCTTGAGGAGCTCGTCCTCCTCCGGGGTGGTCGGGGTGCCGGTCTCCTGCTTGAGGATCGCGCGGGACAGGCCCTGGACCCACATGGCGCGCGGGCGGCGGCGCTCCTCCCAGGCGGTGAGGGCGGCCGGGACGGTGTCGGCGGCGTCCAGGCTCTGGGCGAGCACGAGCGCGTCCTCGACGGCCATCGCGGCGCCCTGGGCCAGGTGCGGGGTGGAGGCGTGGGCGGCGTCGCCCGCGAGGACGATCCGGCCGACGTGCCACGGGTCCTCGACGGTGACCTGGGAGATCCGCGAGTAGACCACGGCGGCCGGGTCGGTGACCTGCGCCAGCGCCTCGGCGATCGGGCCGTCGAAGCCGGCCAGGCGCTCGCGCAGCTGCTCGTGGGCGCGCTCCGGGTCCGGACGGAAGTTCTCGGCCTCGGCGAACACCGAGCCCAGGTACATGAGTTCCTCGCTGATCGGGGTGAGCAGCGCCTTCGCCTCGAGGTTGCCGGCGGACATCACCACGCCTCGCACCTCGGGGGAACGCGGCAGCGTCACGCGCCAGTTGGCGAAGCCGGTGTACTCGGGGGCGTACGTCTCGCCGTACAGGTGCTTGCGCAGCGGCGAGCCGATGCCGTCGAAGCCGACGACCAGGTCGTAGCGGGCGGCGTGGCCGTCGGTGAGGGTGACGTCGACGCCGCCGCCTGCGCCTGCGCCGCCGCCTGCGCCTGCGCCGCCGCCTGCGCCTGCGCCGCCGCCTGCGCCTGCGCCGCCACCATCGCCGCTGGTGTGGTCCGAGATCGAGGCGATGGTGGTGCCGAAGCGGACGGTCGCGCCGGTCTTGGCGGCCGTGTCGGCGAGGACCCGGGCGAGGGCGGGACGCGGTATGCCGTTGTTGGACGGGGCGTCGCCCATCCGGGGCTGCGGGATCTTGGCGAGGGTGGCGCCGGCCGGGTCGCAGATGGTCAGCACCTCCCACTCGAAGCCGGCGGCCAGGCAGGCGTCCAGGACGCCGATCTCGCGCATCACGTGCAGGGCGTTGGACGGCTGGATGATGCCGACGCCGAGCGCCTCCAACTGCTCGCGCAGCTCGGCGACATCGACGTGGTGGCCGCGCTTGGCCAGGGCGGTGGCGAGGGTGAGGCCGCCGATGCCGCCGCCGTGGACGAGGACGCGCAGGGGTGTGGTCATGCTGGTGCTCCCAGGGAAGTGCGGTTCAGCCGGGGGACGGGTGAGGCTGGGACGACGTGTGAGGCTGGGACGACGTGTGAGGCTGGGATGACGGGTGAAGCTGGGATGACGTATAGCCGGGGGAGGAGGAAGGACGGTTCAGCCGACGGGGGAGGCGGCGGCGAGTTCCATCAGGTGGTCGACCAGGGCGAGCAGCAGGTCCCGCCCGAAGGCGCGCTCGCGTACGTCACCGAGCAGCATCGGCACCTGCGGGTCGAGGTCGAGCGCGGCCCGGATCTCGTCGGGGGTACGGGTGTTGGTGTTGTGGAAGCAGTTGATCGCGACCACGAACGGGATGCCCCGGCTCTCGAAGAAGTCGATCGAGGCGAAGCTGGTCTCCAACCTGCGGGTGTCGGCGATGACGATCCCGCCGAGGGCGCCGTTGACCAGGTCGTTCCACATGAACCAGAAGCGTTCCTGCCCGGGCGTGCCGAACAGGTAGACGACCAGCTCGGGGCTGACGGTGATCCGGCCGAAGTCCAGGGCGACGGTGGTGGTGTCCTTCTGGTCGACGCCGGACAGGTCGTCCACGCCGACGCTGGCCCGGGTCAGGTACTCCTCGGTGCGCAGCGGGGTGACCTCGCTGACCGAGCCGACCAGGGTGGTCTTGCCGACGCCGAAGCCGCCGGCGATGAGGATCTTGACGGCGGCCGGGGCGGCCGGGGCGGCCGCGGGGCTGTCGATGGCGGAGTGGGTGGCGGAGTGGGTGGCGGTGGGGTCGCCGATGGCGGAGCGGGGGGTTGCCATGTTCAGAGTCTCCGGAGTCCTTCGCGTACGGCCGTGAGCAGGCCGAGGTCCACGCCCCCGGCGGCCCGGGCCACCGAGAGCGGCGCCCGGGCCTTCAGCAGGCCCTGGGCGACCAGGTCGCCCAGCAGGATCTTGGTGACCGAGACCGGGAGGTCCAGGCCGGCCGACACCTCGGCGACGGCTGCCGGGCGCCGGCAGCGGTCGAGGATCAGACGGTGCTCGGGCTGGAGGCCGCGGGCACCGGCGCGGCTGCCCCGCGCCAGGGCCACGGCGGCCTCCTCCTCGACCGTGGTGAGCACGGTGATGAGGGTGAGGTCGTCCCGCTCGGGCGCGGTGCGGCCGCGGGTGATGGTGTACGGGCGGACCATGCTGCCCGTCTCGTCCTCCGCGTCCTCCTCCAGCTCGCTCCAGTGCGGCACCGCGCCGCGCCGCAGGGGGTCCTCCCGCGCGGCGTCGTTC
This sequence comes from Kitasatospora sp. NPDC033851, assembly GCF_055576085.1. Taxonomy (NCBI): domain Bacteria; kingdom Bacillati; phylum Actinomycetota; class Actinomycetes; order Kitasatosporales; family Streptomycetaceae; genus Kitasatospora; species Kitasatospora sp. NPDC033851. The sequence goes on from NZ_JBVIRL010000005.1 coordinate 69,004, forward strand.
CCGTACGGGCCCACCCGGGTCAGCCCCGGTTCCGGGCGGCGAACACGTCGAACGAGGCGGGGGCACCAGGGGCGTTCTCGCTGCGGGCCGGGGTGGTGAGCTTCTGGCCGACCTGCTGCACCAGGGTGTGCATCGCGACGGACATCACCTCGGCGTCCACCTCCTGGGAGGCGACCACGGCCAGGTGGGTGCCCTGGGCGGCGGCGATGATGAACAGCCAGCACTCGGCGAGCTCGACGATCACCTGGTGCACCGGCCCGCCGTCGAAGAGCTGCCCGACGCCGCGGGCCAGGCTCTGCTGGCCGGTGGCGACGGCGGCCAGGCGCTCGGCGTCGGCCCGCTCGATGGTGCGGGAGTGGCTCACCACGAGACCGTCGTCGGAGAGCAGGACGGCGTTCCTGGTCCCGGGCACCGAGTCGACGAGTCCGTCCAGCAGCCAGTCCAGGTCCTGGTGGGTGGCGATCGTGCGGTTCATCACTGGTCATCCGTTCGTGTGGTTCGGGAGTCCGCGGCAGGCAGGGCCCAGGGGGAGGGGCCGGGCGCGGGAGCCGGGGGACCGGCGGGGGCGCCGGGGGCGGGGGGAGCCGCCGGGGTGGGGACCGCGGGCAGCCGGTGCTCGCCGCTGTCCTGCGCCCGGGCGGCACGGGACTGGCGCTGGAAGGCACCGATTGCCGCACCCGCGCGCCGCACCGGGCGGTCGGAGCGCTGGAACGGGCCCGCGGGCGGTGCGGCGGCGTCGGCGGTGACCCCGGTCCCGGCCTGGGACCCGGCCCCGGATCCGGCCTCGACGGGGCGATCGGCGGGGCGCTCGACCCACTGCGGGGCCGGCGGCGGCACCCGCAGCTCGGCGGCCAGGCTGGCCTGCCGCACGCGCTGCGGCAGCGGCGGCTGCCCGCCCTCGGCCGGGCTGTACGGCACCGAGGTGGGGTACTCGCGGGTGCTGCGCCGCTCGGCCAGCCGGTAGTGGTCGGCCGGGCGGTACTGCTCGTCGGCGTACGGGGCCTCGGCCTCGGTGACCCGGGCGTAGGCGATGTCCGGGTAGGCCGGGGTGTCCCCCGCGGGCGCGGGGTCGCCGGGGGAGCTGTGCTCGATCGGATGCTCGGGCGGGAGCGGGGACAGCGGGAGGGCGGATTGCGGGAGGGCGGATTGCGGGAGGGGCTGCTCCTGGAAGGGCGGCTGCGAGGAGGGCCCCTGCGGGAACGGCTCCTGGACGGGAACCGACGGGTACGGCGCCTCCAGGGCGGGGGCCGCCGGCACCGGTGGGAAGGCCTCCTGTACGGCTGCCTCCTGTACGGGTGCCTCCTGGACCGGATCCGCCGGTACGGGACCCTCGTGCGCGGGGGCTGCCGGGTGGGGCACCTCCTGCTCGGGCGCAGCCTGGTAGGGGCCCGCTGGGTAGGGGCCCGCCGGGTAGGGGCCCGCCGGGTAGGGAGCCGCCGCCACCGCCAGTGGCACGGGCGCGGCCTGCGGCACGAAGTGGCCCTGTCCGAAGGACTCCACCGGTGCGACCGGCGGTCCGGCCGGTTCTTGGGCGGGCACCTCGTCGGAGGCCGAGCGCACCGCCCGGCGCGAGCGCCGGACCAGCGGGATGGGCTCGGCGGGCGCGCCGGGGGAGCCGTCCGGCAGCCCGGTGTCGCCGTCGATGACCAGCTCGTCCGGGACGAGCACGACCACCCGGGTACCGCCGAAGGCCGACGGGCGGAACTCGATCTTCAGCCCGTGCAGCGTGGCGAGGCGGGCGACCACGTGGAAGCCGAGGCGGATGTCGTCGGCCCGGGCCAGCACGTCGGTGCGCGGCGGACGGCTCATCAGCTCGTTGGCCGCGTCGTACTGCGCCGGGTCCATGCCCAGGCCGCGGTCCTCGATCTCGATCGCGAGCCCGCGGCCGACCAGGGCGGCCCGGACCTCGACCGGCGTGGGCGGCTTGGAGAAGGTGGTGGCGTTCTCCATCAGCTCGGCGAGCACGTGCGCGACCGGTCCGACGGCCCGCTCGGACAGCCACGGGTGGCCCTCGACGTCGAGCATGATCCGGCGGTAGTCCTGCACCTCGCCCTGCGCGGCGCGCAGCACGTCGAGCAGCGGGACGGGCTTGCGCCAGCGCCGCTGCGGCTGGCCGCCGGCCATGATCACGAGGTTCTCCTCGTAGCGGCGCAGACGGGCGGTGAGGTGGTCGAGGTCGAACAGGCCCTCCAGGACCTCCGGGTCCTCGTGCTTGCGCTCCAGCTCGTCCAGCTTGCGCAGCTGGCGGCCGATCAGCAGCTGGGTGCGGCGGGCGATGCGCTGCAGCAGCCGTTCGAAGCCGCGGTGCTGCTCGGCCTGGCCGACGGCGGCCTCCAGGGCGGAGGCGCGGGCCAGGTTGAGGGCCAGGCCGAGGCGGGCCAGCTCGTCGGTGCCGTTGCCGTGCGGGCCGGCGGTGATGGTGCGGGTCTCGGCCTCGACGTCCACCTGCTCGCCGCGCCCGAGGCGCTCGACCACCTCGGGCAGGGTGCGCCGCATCTCCTCGGCCTGGGTGTGCAGTTCCTTGATGCGGCGGCGCAGCGAGCGGCTGATCCGCCAGGAGGCGATGACCACCGCGACGACCGTGATCAGGCCGATGACGGTGGTCAGCACGACCCGGGTCAGCAGGCTCAGGATGGTGCCCTTGCCGACCTCGACGATGCCGCTGGTGCGGGTCTCGATCGCCTTGACCAGCGGGGGGTTGAGCTGGTCGAGGGCCTGGCGCCACTGGTCCTGGGCGGCGGGCAGCTTGACGGTGCCGGCCGCGTCGGCGGCGGTGGGCTTGGTCAGCTGCTGTTCGACGGCGGCCTTGGCCTGCCAGGCCGGGCTGTTCATCAGGTCGTGCCAGGCGGGGGCCTCGCCGTCCGGGATGTACGGGAGGACCTGGACGGTGAGCAGGTGGTCCTGCGCGCCGATGGCCTGTTGGACGGCCTGGTAGTCGGCGGTGCTCAGCCGGCCGGTGGGCCAGCCGCGAGCCAGGACGGCGTCCTCGCGGGCCAGCATCTCCTTCGCCCAGAAGGCGTTGACCAGGGTCTTGGAGATCCAGGTGACCTCGCCGGTGTCCACGTGGCTGAGCGCGGTGAACAGCCGCAGGTCCACCGCGATCAGGTCGGTGTAGTAGGCGTAGACGGTCTGCTGGTCGACCGATCCGCGGTCCACGGCGGCGCGCTGCTCGGCCAGCTTGCCCATGGCCTGGCGGGCCTCGGCGACGGCGCTGCGCACCTCCCCGGGCGCGCTGTCGGCGGTCTCGCCGGACAGGCTCTGGAACTGGCGCACCGCGTCGTCGGTCGACTGCCGCTGGCGGCGTAGCTGGTCGGTGTTGGCGCCGGGCCGGGCGAGTGCCTCGGCGCTGAGCCGGCGCTCCTCCTGGAGGTTGTAGTAGACGATGTTCGACGGCTGGCCGGCCTTCTGGGCCAGGAGGCCCTGGGCGGCCTGCCGCTGGAAGTCGAAGACGGTCTCGCCGCTGGTGACCGCCCAGAGGACGACGAGGGCGATGCTGGGGACGACGGCCAGGACGAGCAGCGCCGTCCGCAGGGACAGGCGTGGACGCCTGCGGGGGCCCTTCGGCGTCGGGGGCCGCCGATTCGCACGCGCGCGCAGAGCAGACTCCTTGGGGCTGGCGGCCGGCCGGTAAGGGGCCGGGCCGTCCGGGCACGGGTTTTTGACGAAGCGATACTAGTCATACCGTGTGATTGGAGTGAAAGCCCGTTCGCCACCTGGGCGGTGCTTGCACACACATGGGACACAATGTCATTCAGTCGTTGACTGTATGCATGCGGAGCAGGCTGTTCCGGACTCGCTTGACACAGTGTCAACGCGTCGCGCGGCCGGCGGGTGGCCGCCGTGTGAAAACTGTGTGACGCCGCATCGGGAGCGCCCGTGGCAGGTGCTCCACCGGACTCAACGGGACCGGGCCTCGGCGGGTTCACCGGGCACGTTCGCCGGTGCGGTCCGTCGGAAGGCTCAGTCCGCCAGGAGGCGGGAGCGGGTGGCCTCCAGCTCGGCCGCCAGGACCCGACCGGCGGCCTCCGGGTCGCCCTCGTGAACGGCGCGGACGAGAGCGGCGTGCGAGTCGTAGCCCTGGTTCGGGTCCTCGGCCCGAAGGTCGAACAGGCCGATCAGGGTGACCAGTTGCTCCCGCAGAACCGGGGCGAACTGGGCGAAGAGGTCGTCCAGGACGGGATTGTGGGCAGCGGTCACGAGGGCGGTGTGCAGGGCGATGTCGGCGTCCACGAAGGCGGTGTCGTCGGCCCCGCCCGCCGCGCGGCGGGCCGCCAGTGCGGCGTCGAGGGCGGCGAGGTCCGCCTCCGTGCGCCGGGTGGCCGCGAGGCGGGCGGCCTGCACCTCGACCATCGTCCGCACCTCGTAGACGTGCGCCAGTTCGGCGCGGCGCAGCCGGGCAGGCCAGTCCTCGGCGGGGCGGTCGGCGGTGACGAACACCCCGGAGCCCTGGCGGCTCTGCACCATTGCGGCCGCGGCGAGCGTGCGCAGCGCCTCCCGGATCGTCGAGCGGCCGACACCCAACTCCTTGGCCAGTGCGACCTCGCCCGGCAGCTTCCCGCCCACCGGCCACTGGCCGGACCGGATCTGCTCCTCGATCCGCGCGGCGGCCTGCTCGGCGAGGGGGGAGGGGCGGAGCGGGATCATCGGGCTCACCTGTCAGGTTGTCTGAGGACTTGTGTCGTGGGTACTCTACCCAACATGCAGCCGTGGATCCTCCCCGTGGGGGGCCTTCTTCTTGGTGGCCGCAGCGGGGCGTGACCGGACCGGCACCCCGCTGCGGGGCGCCGACCTGCCGGTCACCGGTATGCGTCATGAGGAACTCGCATGATCTTCCCGACCCTGCACGCCCCCGCCGGGCCCGTCCCGGCCGACACCCCCGCCTGGAACCCGCAACGCGGTGGCGCCATGCCCTCCCACCGCTACCGCCCCGCCCACGACCGGGTCCACGTCCCCGCCCTGATGCGGCGCTGGCCCGGCCGGCGCATCGAGCGGGCGCCGCTGTGGGTGCCCGTCGACCTGCGGGACGGCAACCAGGCCCTCGCCGAACCGATGGACCCGACGCGCAAGCAACGGATGTTCGACCTCTTCCTGGCCATGGGCTTCAAGGAGATCGAAGTCGGCTACCCCTCCGCCAGCCGCGCCGACTTCGACTTCGTCCGCCAACTCGCCACCACCCCCGGCGCCGTCCCCGAAGACGTCACGGTCGTCGTCTTCACCGCCGCCCGGGCGGACCTGATCGAGCGCACCTTCGAGGCCGTCGCCGGCCTGCCGCACGTCGTCGTCCACCTCTACACCGCGACCGCGCCGCTGTGGCGGGACGTCGTCCTCGGCAAGGAACGGGCGGAGCTGCGGGCGCTCATCACCGAAGCCGCCACCCACACGGCCCGGCTCGGGGAGGGCCGGGACGGCCTGCGGTTCCAGTTCTCGCCCGAGGTGTTCAACCTGACCGAACCCGACTACGTGCTGGAGGTGTGCAACGGGCTGACCCGGCTGTGGGACGCGAGTCCCGACCGTCCGGTCATCCACAACCTGCCGGCGACCGTCGAGATCGCCACACCCAACGTCTACGCCGACCAGATCGAGTACATGGACCGGCACCTGGAACGGCGCGACGCGGTGATCCTCTCCGTCCACCCGCACAACGACCGGGGCACGGGCGTCGCCTGCGCCGAACTCGCGGTGCTGGCCGGCGCACAGCGGATCGAAGGCTGCCTGTTCGGCAACGGCGAGCGCACCGGGAACGTCGACCTGGTCACCCTGGCACTCAATCTGCACACCCAGGGCGTCGACCCGATGCTCGACCTGTCCGACATCGACGAGATCCGGCGCACCGTCGAACACTGCAACCGGCTGCCCGTCCACGAACGACACCCGTACGCCGGCGACCTGGTGCACACCGCCTTCTCCGGCACCCACCAGGACGCCATCAAGAAGGGGTTCGCACAACACGCCAAAACCGCCGCCGAACTGGGCGTCCCCGAACGGGAGGCACCCTGGTCGGTGCCCTACCTGCCGATCGACCCGGCCGACCTGGGCCGCGACTACGAGGCGGTGATCCGCGTCAACAGCCAGTCCGGCAAGGGCGGCATCGCCTATCTGCTGCGCGCCGGCGAAGGGCTCGAGCTGCCCCGACGACTGCAGATCGAGTTCGCGCGGACCGTACAGCAGGCGACCGACGACAGCGGCAGGGAAGTGACGGGCGAGGAGCTGTACCGGCTGTTCCGGGCGGAGTACCTCGATGAGAGTTCCTCATGGGCCTGGCAGGTGGGTGACGACTGGGCCGAGGTCGACGGACGGCGCGGCACCGGCGTCGGACCGCTGGACGCCGTCGCGGACGCGGTCGGGGCAGAGATCCTCTCCTTCAGCGAACACGCGGTGGGCTCCGGGCCCGAAGCGGTCGCCTACGTCGAGGCACGGATCGGAGGCCGGGTCGTCTGGGGCGCCGGACGGGACACCTCCGTCCTCACAGCCGGCGTACGGGCGGTGCTGAGCGCGGCGGGCCGGGCCGCCGCCGGCGGCGCTACCGGGAAGGTCATGAGGGGGACTCATGGGTCGGGGTCATGAGGGGGGTTCATGGGTCGGGGTCATGAGCGGGGCTCATGGGTCGGGGTCATGCGAGGAACTCATAGGCCGGGGTCATGAGAGGGACTCATGGAGCCCCGTCCGCCGTGACGCCGAACCGAGCGGAACACCGTCCGGACGGCAGTCCGTCCGATCTGCCTGAGGCCGCTCGGCCTGAGGGCCGCTCCGCCTGATGGTCGGTCAGCGTCCGAGCTCCACGACGGTCTCCCGGGTCAGCTCCTGTGCCCGGGAGACCGTCGCGGTCAGGTCGTGCGCCGATCCGCCGGGTGCCGCGAGGATGGAGCAGACTCGCCGGCCGAAGTCCTCGGGTGCGGCGGTGAGTTGCTCGGCGACGGCCAGGGCACCCTTCTCGTTGAGGCACCAGCGGCGGTCGTGGGCGTGCAGGGCCTGCGCCAGGACGCCGAACGCCCGGGACAGGCAGAGCGAGACGTACAGCGCGTCCGCGCGGGCGGCTCCCTTCTCGGCGACGTCGAGCAGGAACCCGGCCTCCCAGGCGGCCGCCGTCAGGGCCTCGCGGAGCGGCTCGGGGTAGCGTGCGGTCTGCCGCTTCAGAGCCGTCAACTCGCCGGCAGGGTCGGCAAGTACCTGCCCGCACGCCACCTCGCCGGGGTAGCAGGGCGACCAGAATCCGAGCGGATGGCCCGGTTGCACCCCTACCTCGTAGCGGCCCTCGCGGCAGTCCGCCCACACCTGCTCGACGCGGTCCAGGTCCCGCAGGATCCAGTCCACGGCGACGCCGTCGACCCGCAGCCACGCGCCGCCGTTCACCCACGGCCCCCAGCCGCCCGGCCCGGCGACCTCCACGCCGGGGCCGGCCAGTGCCCGCAGCGCTTCCAGGTCGAGGTCGCCCCGGTAGTACACCCCGAGATCCCAGTCCGAGCCCGCACTGTGCTCGCCCCGTGCCCGGCTGCCCCCGAGCATCACGCCCACCACGCCCGGCACGGTGGTCAGTTGATCGGCCATGCCCTCGATGATCGTTCGCATGGACAGAGTCTGACAGAGCGAAAGGCGGAAGGGTCGAACGGCCGAGGGGAGTGGAGGACGAGGTGAGGGAAGCAGAGGAGGTGAACTCACTCCTCGCCACTCTCAAGGTATAGAGCCACGGGGGCCTTGCCGCAAGGCCCCCGTCATGCCGCAGAATCACCAACTCAAGCCCAAGGACCGGCGAAAACGGGAGAGTCACGAAATGCGAGTGGTGTTGTCGGCGTACGGGTCGCGCGGGGATGTCGAGCCGCTGGCCGGGTTGGCGCTGCGGCTGCGGGAGCTCGGCGTGCAGGTGCGGGTGTGCGCGCCGCCGGACGAGGAGTTCGCGGCGCGGCTGGCCGAGGTCGGGGTGGACCTGGTGCCGGTCGGCCAGTCGGTGCGTTCGCTGGTGAGCGGGCCGCCGCCGGCGCCGTCGGACCTGCCGAAGCGGGCGGCCGCGCTGGTCGAGCAGTTCTACGAGGCGGTGCTCGGGGCGGCCGAGCCGGGTGGCGCGGTGGTGGCGACCGGGCTGTTCCCGGCCGTGGCCGGGGCGCAGGCGGCAGCCGAGAAGCTGGGCGCGCGCTTCGCGTACCTCGCGCTGCAGCCGACCGTCCTTCCCTCCCCGCACCACCGGCCGTTCGAGTACCCGATACAGCCGTACCCGGCGGAGGTGACCGACCACCGGGAGCTGTGGGAACTCAACATCGGGGCCATGAACGCGCTGTTCGGCGGGCCGGTCAACGACCACCGGGCGGCCGTCGGGCTGCCGGTGGTCGAGAACGTCCGCGACCACGTCCTCACCGACCGCCCGTGGCTGGCCACCGACCCGACGCTCGACCCGTGGCGGCTGCCGGCCGACCTCGAGGTGGAGCAGACCGGCGCGTGGATCCTGCCGGACGAGCGCCCGATGCCCGCCGACCTGGAGGCCTTCCTGGCGGCCGGCGAGGCACCGGTGTACGTCGGCTTCGGCAGCATGCCGCTGCGCGACGCGCCGGGCGCGGCCCGGGCGGCGGTCGACGCCGTCCGCGCGCAGGGCCGCCGGGTGCTGCTGGGACGCGGCTGGGCCCAGCTGGCCGAGGTCGACGGCGCGGACGACTGCTTCGCCGTCGGGGAGGTCAACCAGCAGGCGCTGTTCCGTCGGGTCGCGGCCGTCGTCCACCACGGCGGCGCGGGCACCACCACCACGGCCGCCCGCGCCGGTGTGCCCCAGGTCCTGGTCCCGCAGATCGTCGACCAGCCGTACTGGGCGTCGCGGGTGGCCGAGTTGGGCATCGGCGTCGCCCACGACGGCCCCACCCCGACGGCCGACTCCCTGGCCACCGCCCTCCGGCAGGCCCTGACCCCGGAGACCACCCGGCGGGCCGCCGCCGTCGCGGGCGAGATCCGCACGGACGGCACCGCGGTGGCGGCGAGGCTGCTGCTGGACGCGGTGGGCTGAAACCGTTCCCCGGGCGGAGTGGGAAGTCGGCGGGGCCGACTTCCCACTCCCGAGCAGGTCAGGAGGCCGGCTCGGTGAGGTACTTGGCGCCCTCGTCCGGGAGCTTGTTGCCGTTCTTGTCGAAGAACTGCCAGGACGTCGCCCGCATCGTCCCCGGGCGGGCGACCACCATGCGGCGGGTCGGGGAGTCGCCGACGGTGACGGGCTGGGGCTCGGTGGTCGTGCCGTCCGCCCAGGTCACCAGCACCCGGCCGACGTCGGGGCCGATGGAGAGCGTCACCACGTCCGCCGGCGGCACGATGCCGTCCTTGCTACTGCGGCCGAACAGGCCGCCGCCGTGGACGGTCCGTTCGCGCGGGTCGAGCTTGCCCGGGGACGGGGTGCTGCCCTCCGCGTCGTGGCCCAGGCGCACCCCGTCCACGGTGAAGTAGGTGTTGATGACATCGGAGTCGGGGTCCCAGTACTGGGCGACGTACTCCGGAGTGGGCTTGGGGACGGTGGAGTCGAAGGGCGTGCGCTCCTGCCACACCGCCAGCGCCTGTTCGTACGCCCGCTCCTTCGGCGCCGCCGGCCAGAGCGCCTGCCAGATCTCCCAGGCCTTGCCGTTGGCGACACCCTGCCCGAGCCGGACCCGGACCGGGGTGAACGGGTCGCGCGCGCCGGGGGTGGCGGCTCCGGCCGTCGGGACGGTGGCGGACTCGCCGACCGCTCCGGTTCCGGCGGCTCCGGTCCCGACAGCTCCGGCGCCGGCGGGGGCTCCGATCCCGGCGGGGGCGACATGCTGGGTGGCCGCCGGGCCGGGGTGCAACTGCGCCAGCACCCCGCCCGTCAGGGCCACCACCGAGGCCAGCGCCACCGCGCCGACCACCGTACGGCGGCGGTTCCGCCGCCGGTGGCCGCCCGCCACGATGTCCGCGACCGGTGCCGGGCCGACCTTCGCCTCCGCCGCCGCCTCGGCCAGGCCGAGCCCGATCCACAGGTCCTTGCCGGCGTCCACGTCCGCGCTCATACCGCTCCTCCGATGTGTGTCGTGTCCTTGAGTCCCACCAGCTCCGTGACCTGCCGCAGCCGCGCGATGCCCTTCGCCGCGTGGCTGCGCACCGCGCCGACCGAGCACCCCATGGCCGTCGCCGTCTGGCTGTCGCTCAGGTCCTCCCAGTGCCGCAGCACCACCGCCTCCCGCTGGCGCGGCGGCAGCGTCGCCAGCGCGGTGAGCAGCGCCCCGCGCTGGTCGGACCGGGCGAACCCGTCCTCCGGTCCCGCCGCGTCCGGCACCGCGTCCACCAGCAGCTCCGGCAGCCGGCGCCGCCACCGGCGGGCGTGCTGGTTGACCAGGATCCGCCGCACGTAGGCGTACGGATCGTCCGCCCGCCGTACCTTCGACCAGGCCGCGCAGGCCTTCTCCGCCGCGGACTGCACCAGGTCCTCCGCCGCGTACTGCTCGCCGGCCAGCAGGTACGCCGTCCGTACCAGGCGCGGCCAGACCGCGACGATGAACGCCTGGAACTCGTCGTTCGGCCCGCTCTTCGCTTCTCCCATGAGCACCTCCTCACCCACCCAGAGCCCAGGTGCGGACGGAAGCGCTTACTCCCGTGCGGGCCCTCCTGCAGAGCCACGGCCGGAAGGGCCGCCGGGGATCGACGCGAGGTGCGGAGGGGCTGGGGGCCGGCGCGGGCAGCGGCCTGACCGAAGGCCTGGCGGAAGGCCTGGCGGGTGGCCGGGCACAAGGCGGGGCAAAAAGCCTGGCAGGAGGCCTGAAGGCCGCGCGTAAATCCGCTTGGGAATCCGTGGGCCGGGTCGCTACCATCCAGCCGATGATCCTTTCTCATGACGTATCAGGCAGCGGGCCCGCCGTGGTGCTGCTGCACTCCTCGGTATGCGACCGGCGGATGTGGGACGCGCAGTGGCAGCGGCTGGTCGACGCCGGGTACCGGGCGGTGCGGTGCGACTTCCGGGGCTTCGGTGACTCGCCGCTCGCGGACGGCCCCTACAGCGACGCCGGGGATGTCCTGGCCCTGCTGGACCACCTGGGCATCGAGTCCGCGGCGCTGGTCGGCTCCTCGCACGGCGGCCGGATCGCCCTGACGGCGGCCGCGCTGCGCCCGGACGCGGTGACGGCGCTGGTGCTGCTGGCCCCGGGCATGCCCGGGCACCAGCCCAGCGAGACGCTGCGTGCCTTCGGGGGCCGCGAGGACGAGCTGATCGAGGCCGGGGACATCGACGGGGCCGTCGAGCTGAACGTCGAGACCTGGCTGGGGCCGGAGGCGGACGAGACGGTCCGCGCGAACGTCCGGCGGATGCAGCGGCACGCCTTCGACGTGCAGGCGGAGGCGACGACCGGCCCGGACCGGGAGGACGTCGACCTCTCCCTGATCAAGGCCCCCACCCTGGCCGTCGGCGGCGCCCACGACGTGCCGGACTTCCGCGAGATCGCCGCCGCCCTCCCCGGCTTGCTCCCGAACGCCCGATACCTCGAACTGTCCTGGTCCGGCCACCTGCCGAGCCTGGAGCGGCCGGAGGAGACGACCGCCCTGGTGCTGGACTTCCTGCGGGAGGCCGCGGACGCGCGGTAGCGGCCCGGTTGCCGGGCCACGGCGGAGGAGCGGGACGTCGGATCGGCCGACTTTCCGCTCCCTGCTTCCCGCCCGTTTCAGCGCCCCGGAGAGTGGCGCCGCCCGGCCGACGTCATGCCTGCACGCCGGCCGCCTGCACGCCGGCCGCCGGCACACCGGCCGGTGTCACACCGGCAGACCGGTCGGCGTCACACCGGCTGACGTCACGCCGGCCGCGTCGAGGCGGGCGAGGAGTGCGCGGCACTGGCGTTGCAGCTTCTCGTCCTCCTCGATCGTCCCGAACCGGCCGCCCCGGCGCGGCAGTTCGAGCTGCGCCCGCAGCAGCGGGACGGCCGGCGCGGCGGCGGCACCCATCCGCTCCAGGCAGGCGGCGACGTGGCCGCCGGTCGCGGAGTTCCTCTCCCAGGCCGGGAGCAGCGCGCCGAGGACGGCCGGGGCCTCGGGCTCGCCGCCGATCTCCCACAGCGCGGCGGCGCAGTGGACGCGCACCCAGTCGTAGTCGTCGGCCAGCAACGCGCGCAGCCGGGGCAGGGCGGCCGCCGCGGCGGGACCGATCCCGCCGAGGACGTCGGCGGCCTCGTTCACCCGGAAGGGGCCGGTGGCGTCGAGCGCGGGGAGCAGCAGCGGCAGGACCTCCGCCGGATCGCCTCCGACCGCCCACAGCGCGGCGAGGGCGGCGGCCACCACGCTCGGATCCGCCTCGGCGGCCGTCGTCAGCGCCCGGATCCGCGCCAACGTGCCCGAGCCCGAGCCCGAGCCCGAGTCGGCACCCGTACCCGTGCCCGCACCTGCGGCCGCCGGGCCGAAGCGCCGCAGGTTCTGCAGCGCGGTGGAGGCGGTACGCCACTGTTTCTCCCGCACCGCCGCGTCGAGCACCTCCGTGACGGCCGGCAGCGCCGCCGTGTCCCCGAGCGCCCCGAGGGCGGCGAGGACCGATCCGACCTCCGTGTCGCTCCACTGCGCAGCCAGGTCGAAGCCCCGCAGCATCTTGGCCAGGCGTGGCGCCAAGGTCCCTGCAGCGGAGGGGAGATGGCGCGCGACACCGACCGCCCGCCAGGCGTCGGCTCCGCTGTCCAGCGCCGTCAGCAGTCCCGGCCGGGCCCGTTCGTCGCCGAGGTGGGCCAGCGCCAGTACCGCCTCCTGGTGGGCCCGGCGCCGGTGCGGCTGGGGCGAGGACCACACCTCGGGCCCGAACTCCGCGCGCTGGGCCGCGACGAGGGCGGCGAGGGCCTCGCGGGCGGGGCCGGCGACGGCGTGGCAGGTGCCGAGGACGGCCGCGGCCTCGGCAACCACCTCGGGATGCGGGTCGGCCAGCCGCTCGGCGACCATGCCGATGAGCGAACCGTGGTCGCCCCGCCAGGACGTGACGAGCTCGGCGGTCATCCGCAGGGCGTCGAGGCGGGCGCCGGGATCCGGGCTGCGCAGCTGCTCCGCGAGCAGTGCGGTGCGGTCGACCACCCGGGCGTCCAGCACCTGGTGGAAGGTGCGCAGCAGCCGGGTGGTCGGCGAGTGGACCACCGAGTGGCGCTCCAACTCCTCGAATGCGGCGATGACGTACCCCGGAGCGCTGCCCGGCTCGATCGGCGGCTTCTCCTGGACGGGCCGGGGCGAAACCCACCAGCCGTCGGCCGGCTCCGCCTCCCGCCGCAGCAGCCCGATCGCGGCCGTGACCTCGCCCCCGCCCGGCTCCGTCGCGCAGCGGGTGCGGTGGACGAGGGCGGCGAGCCGGGTGGTGGTGTCCAGGGCCTCGTCGTCGGCCAGGGCGGTGAGCCACGCCGTCGCCTCGCCCACCGCCTCGGGGCGGCGCAGGGCCAGCGTGGCCATCGCCTCGACCAGCAGCAGCCGTTCGACCACCCCGGGTTCGGCGCTCAGCCGCTCGCGCAGCACCGCCACCGCGCGCGGGACGTCGTCGACGAGCAGCCCGAGCGCGGGGATGGCGGCCTGCCGCAGCAAGCGGTCGGCGTCGTGGTCCGAGGCGAACCGCACGAACACGTCCGCGCGCCGGCGCAGGAGGGCCAGCGAGTCGGAAACGTCCCCACCGGCGAACCCGTACGCCTCGTGGTCCGCCGCCTCGCGGCCGATGCTCACCAGCAGCTCGACGATCGCGGCCCGCCCGGGCACGGCGGGGTCGTCCACCAGCTCGAAAAGGAACGGCAGGGTGGCCGTGGTGGCAGAGTAGATGCTGCCCTGGTGGAGGACGGCGCTGTAGTAGTGGTCGAGTGCGGCGGCCCGCTCCTGCTCGTCCGGCGAGGCCAGGGCCGCCAGCAGGTCCGGCACCTCCTCGGCGCTCCCGTAGGCGTGCGACAGCCGCTCCCAGTCGATGTCGTGCAGTCCGTTGAACATGATCGGCACTCTGCCGGACCGGTCTGACAGCGGGACCGGTCCGGCAGCCAGGGCCCGGCCCGCCCCCGCCGCCCGAGGGCGGGGGCGACAATCGGCCAGGGCGGGGAAACCCGCGACTCGAACGTGTGTCGGGCGCCATCATGGCTGGGTGCACTTCACCTCGGAGATCAACTCGGACGGCGTCACGCAGCGCGGCTTCACCCTCGACGGTGTGCCCGGTGTGCCCGGTGTGCTCTGGTGGCCGGACGGGCGGCCGCTCGACGGGCGGCCGCTGGTGCTGCTCGGGCACGGGGGTGGCGGCGACAAGCTGGCGGTGGCGGAGCGGGCCCGGAGGTGTGTCGCGCGGTACGGCTTCGGCGCGGTGTCACTGGACGCGCCGGGGCACGGGGAGCGGTCGCGCACCGCGCAGGACGAGCGGTTCGTGACGGAGATCGGGGAGTTGCTGGCGGCCCGCCGGCCGATCAGCGCGTGGGTGGCGCGGTACACGGCGGCGCTCGCGGAGCGGGCGGTGCCGGAGTGGGTGGCCGTGCTGGATGCGCTCGGCACGGTGGGGGAGGGCCTCGGCCCGGTCGGGTTCTGGGGGCTGTCGTTGGGGAGTGCGGTCGGCATTCCGCTCGCGGCGGCCGAACCGCGCATCGTCGCGGCGGTGTTCGGGCTGGCGGGGCACGCGGCGCAGGCGGAGGCGGCGGCGCGGGTGGGCGTGCCGTTGGAGTTCGTCCTGCAGTGGGACGACGAGCTGGTTCCGCGCGAGGGGGCGCTGGCATTGTTCGGCGCGTTCGGTTCGCGGGAGAAGACGCTGCACGCCAACCCCGGCGGCCACCTGGAGGTGCCGGACTTCGAGGTGGCGGCCTCGGAGCGCTTCCTGGTCCGGCACTTGGGTGTGGGTAAGTAAAACTTCGCAAAGAATTTCTCTCTTCAACGATCCCGACGCGTGCCGATTTCAACAGAATGTTGCAGCTCAGTGGCCTCGCGGTCACCCTTCGTCGATTTGACGTAGCTCCCCGTGTGCATTCAACTCCTCAATCCGTAGGAGTACGGTTCCGGAGGAATCGCCGGGGGCTGCCTCCAAACCCACCGGCCGTACCGGGAATTGGTGCGAAGCATGGGTCAGCAAAAGGGTGGGGAGAGCACGGCCGCCGCGGCTCGTCCGATATCCGTCAGGTTGGTCGCCGAAGTCCTGCGCGGCGTCGCACAGGTCGATTTCATGCCGTCCGTCATGTGCGGGCTCCTCTTCCTGGCCGCACTGTTCGCGGCCGACCCGCGGTACGGCCTCTACGGTCTGCTCGGCAGCGCCGTCTCCACCGCCGTCGCGCACGGGCTGGGGCTCGACCGGCGCGCCGTGGAGGCCGGGCTGCACGGGTACAACGGGTGCCTGGTGGCGCTCGGTTGCGCGGTCTTCCTCGGGGCCGGGCATCCGGCCACGGTCGCGGTGGCGGTGCTCGGGTCGGCCGTCGCCGTGGTGGTCACGGCGGGGCTCGGGGTGGTCCTGGAGACGTGGCGGCTCCCGGCGCTGACCGCGCCGTTCTGCCTGGTCGCGACGGCCGTCACGGTCGCCGCTCCCGGCTTCCGGCGGCTGTGGCGCGGCGCGGAGGCACCCGCCGCCCTGTCCGTGGCGGCCGCCGGCGAGACCGGGCTGACCTGGGACCAGCTCTGGCGCGGCTTCTTCGCGAACATCGGTCAGATCTTCCTCATGCCCCAGTGGTACGTCGGCCTGCTGTTCCTGGCCGGCCTGTTCGCGGCGAGCCACCTCGCGGGCCTGATGGCCTGCGCGGGCAGCGCCACCGGACTGCTCACCGCCTGGGCGTTCGGCGCGCCCGCCGAAGCCGTCGGGCAGGGGCTGCTCGGCTACAGCGGGGTGCTGGTGGCACTGGCGCTGTGCGGGGTGTTCGTCGCCCCGAGCGGCTGGAGCGCGGGCTACGCCCTGCTCGGCGCGGCCGCCGCCACCGTCCTGACGCCGGCGATCTCCGCGATCTCCGCGCCCTTCGGCGGCCACGCCTTCACCTGGCCGTTCGTGCTGACCACGATGCTGTTCCTGGCGGCCGTGCCGGCCGTTCCCCGTCTGCGCCGGGTCTGATTTCCCGTCCAACTCCTTGCATTTCATCGGATCCTCGGAAAGGAAGAGTGATTCCTGTGAATCTCTCGCCGCGTGAGATGGACAAGCTGTACATCTACGTCGTCGCCGATCTGGCCCGCAAACGCCGGGACCGCGGCGTCAAACTGAACTACAGCGAAGCCTGCGCGCTGATCAGCGAGGCCATCATGGAAGGCGCCCGGGACGGCCGCACCGTCGCCGAGTGCATGGAGATCGGCAAGCAGGCCGTCGGCAACGCGGACGTCATGCCCGGCGTGCGCGAGATGCTGCCGCTGCTCCAGGTCGAGGCCGCGTTCCTCGACGGCACCAAGCTCGTCTCCTGCCACGACCCGGTGGGTGCCTGAGACATGGCACGACCGCAGCCCGCCACCGTCGTGCTGGCCGGCGGACACGAGAGCGACGGCGGACGCGACCTGGCCACCCTGACGGCGCACGAGCCCGCCGTCCACGCCCCCAGTCACGCCACCGTCCACGCCGTCGCCCCCGCCGGCCGGCCGCTCGCCGAGGCCGTACGGTCGGCGCTCGCCGCGACCGACCGGCCGGTGTGCGTCGTACCGATGACGCTCGGCCGCGACCCCCGACTCGTGGCCGACACCGCCCGGGCACTGCGCCGGCTCGCCGCCGGGGACGGTCGCGGCCGGCTCGCCCTGACCGCGCCCTTCGGCGCCACCGAGCACCTCGTCGGCTGGCTGCGCGCCGCCGCCGCCACGGCCCCCGACGGCGCCGTGCTCGTCACCGCCCCGGCGGCCGGCCCCTTCGAGGACGCCGAGCTGTTCCGGATCGCCCGGCTGGTCCGCCAGTACGGGCGGCACCGCTGGGTGGAAGTCGCCTTCGACGGCGGCGACCCCGACCCGGCCGAGGGCGCCGAACGCTGCCGCCTGCTCGGCGCCCGCGAGGTGACGGCCGTTCCGGCCTCCTTCGGCCCGGCCCTGCGCACCGCGCGGGACGGCGCGCGGGCCGAGGTGCGGGAAGGCTTGCGGGACGGCACGTCCCCCGGCGCGCCCCTCGACGTGCGCGACGGCGGTCCGCTGCTGCGGCCGTCGGCGATCGCCGGCGTGGTCGCGGCCCGGACCGCGGCGGCGCTGCACCTCCTCGGGCACGGGGAGGACGGCATCCTGGCCGGCCTCGACGCGGAGCACGGGCACGGCTACGCGCACAGCCACGGGCCGGGCGAAGCACATGCGCACAGCCACGGGCCGGGCGAAGCGCAACACGTTCACCACCAGCCCCCCGCGCACCCCCACGTACGCCCCCACGCGCACACCCCCCACTGAACCGGCAGAGAGGAAGGCCAGCCATGTCCGGTGGCGCCGCATACCTGTACGGCGACGACCCGGTGGAGATCAACGCCGGCCGCGCCAAGGCCACCGTCACGGTCAGCAACACCGGTGACCGGGCAATCCAGATCGGTTCCCACTACCACTTCTTCGAGGCCAACCGCGCCCTCGACTTCGACCGCAACGCCGCCTTCGGCAAGCGCCTGGACATCCCGGCCGGCACCGCCGTCCGCTTCGAGCCCGGGGACACCAAGGACGTCACGCTCGCCGAGTTCGGCGGCCACCGCCGCCTGGTCGGCTTCAGCAACCTGGTGGACGGCGGCATCACCGCGCCCGCCACCCGAGCCCGCGCCATCGACCGGGCGATCGCCCTCGGCTTCAAGGGCACCAACCTCGACCACAAGGAAGGCCGGCCCCGGGACTTCCCCAGGGAGACCCGCCAGGAAGGTGCCCGCTGATGGCCATCCTCTCCCGCAAGCAGTACACCGACCTGTTCGGCCCCACCGTCGGCGACCGCTTCCACCTCGCCGACACCAATCTGGTGGTCGAGGTCGAACAGGACTTCAACCAGGGCCACTACGGCGACGAGGCCGTCTACGGCGGCGGCAAGGGCATCCGCGACGGCATGGCGCAGGACCCGGCCGCGACCTCCGTCCAGGGCGCGCTCGACCTGGTCATCACCAACGTCGTCGTCATGGACCCGCTGCTCGGCGTCGTCAAGGGCGACATCGGCGTCAAGGACGGCTTCATCACCGCCGTCGGCAAGGCCGGCAACCCGCACACCCAGAGCGGCGTGCACCCCGAGCTGGTGATCGGCCCGGGCACCGAGGTGATCTCCGGCGAGCACCTGATCGCCACCGCCGGCGGCATCGACACCCACATCCACTTCATCTCCCCGCAGCAGGTGCAGGAGGCGCTCAGCAACGGCATCACCACCCTCATCGGCGGCGGCACCGGCCCGTCCGACGGCACCAAGGGCACCACCTGCACCCCCGGCCCGTGGAACATCGGCCGGATGTACCAGGCCGTCGAGGACCTGCCGGTCAACGTGGGGCTGCTCGGCAAGGGCAACGGTTCGCTGCCCGGAGCGCTGCGCGAGCAGGTCGAGGCGGGCGTGTGCGGCCTCAAGGTGCACGAGGACTGGGGTAGCACCCCGGCCGCGATCGACACCGCGCTGAGCGTCGCCGACGAGTACGACGTCCAGGTGGCCATCCACACGGACACCCTCAACGAGTCCGGCTACTTCGAGGACACCCTGTCCGCGATCGACGGCCGCACCATCCACACCTTCCACACCGAGGGCGCGGGCGGCGGCCACGCCCCCGACATCATGCGGATCGCCGGCGAGCCCAACGTCCTGCCGTCCTCCACCAACCCGACGCTGCCCTACACCGTCAACTCGGTCGACGAACTGCTGGACATGGTGATGGTCTGCCACCACCTCAGCCACGACATCCCCGAGGACGTCTCCTTCGCCGACTCCCGGGTGCGCGCCGAGACCATCGCCGCCGAAACCGTCCTGCACGACGAGGGCGTCATCTCGATCTTCTCCTCCGACTCGCAGGCGATGGGCCGGATCGGCGAGTCCTTCACCCGCGCCTTCCAGACCGCCCACCACTGCAAGGACCAGCGCGGCAAACTGGCCGGCGACAGCGAACGCCACGACAACGTCCGGGTACTGCGCTACCTCGCCAAGCTCACCATCAACCCGGCCCTCGCCTCCGGCACCGCCGACCACATCGGCTCACTGGAGCCCGGCAAGCTCGCCGACATCGTGCTGTGGCCGATCAACTCCTTCGCCGCCAAGCCCAAGATGGTGATCAAGGGCGGGATGATCAACTGGGCGCTGATGGGCGACCCGAACGCCTCGCTGCCCACCCCGCAACCGGTCTACTACCGGCCGATGTTCGGCGCGTCGGGTCGGGCCAGGCAGGCCACCCGGGTCTCCTTCATGTCGCAGGCCGCAGTGGACCTCGGCGTCCCCGCCCGACTCGGGCTGGACAGCCGGGTCCTGCCGGTGCGGCGCTGCCGGTCGATCGGCAAGCAGCACATGGTGCGCAACGACGCGCTGCCGAAGATCGTGGTCGACCCGGAGACGTACAAGGTCACCCTGGACGGCGAGCCCGCGACCATCGAACCGGCCCGCGAACTGCCGCTCAACCACCTGTTCTACCTCGCGTGAGCGGGACTTCCGGCGTGAGCGGGACTTCCGGCGCGAGCGGGACTCCTCGCGCGAGCGGGACCTCCGGCGTGAGCGCAGCCTCCGAGGAGCGGCTGGACGCCCTGCTGGTCTGCCTCCAGCTGACCGACTCCGCCTTCCCCAGCGGCTTCTACACCCTCTCGCACGGCCTGGAGGGCTACGCCCAGGCCAAGGCGGTCACCCCCGACACCGTGCCCGACCTGCTCGCCGACCTGCTGCGCCACGGCGTCGGACCGTCCGACGCCACCGCGCTCGCCCTCGCCCACCGGGCCGCCACGGCGGGCGACTGGGAGCTGCTCGCCGAGACCGACCAACGGCTGCACGCCACCAAGCTCAACCGTGAGCTACGGCTGGCCGCCACCCGAACCGGACGCCAACTCCTGGACATCGCCCGGGAATCGGTGGGCGGCGAGCCGCTGGAACGGTACGCGGCGCTGGTCGCGGACAAGCGCGCCCCCGGCTGCCAGGCGGTGGCCGCCGGGGTGGCCTACGCCTCGGCTGCCGTCCCCGTCGAACAGGCCGTCACCGGCGACCTGTTCGCGTTCTGCACCAGCTTCGTCGGCGCGGCCCTGCGCCTGCGGCTGACCGACCACCGCAGGGCGCAGGTGGTGCTGCGGGCGGCCGCGCCGGTCATCCGTGAGGTCGTATCGGCGGCACTGGAACGGGAGTTGGCCGACCTGGGCGGCTGCGTGCCGGTCGCCGACGCGATGTCCGGACAGCACGAGCGGGCCGAGGCCCGACTGTTCGCGAGCTGAACCCGCCTTTTTCGTACGTCATTTCGCACCAGAGGAGGAAAGTTGACCGAGAACGTGCTCCGTGTGGGCATCGGCGGCCCGGTGGGCTCCGGGAAGACGGCGCTGATCGAGGCGCTCGTCCCGGTGCTGATCGCGGGCGGCCACCGCCCCGCCGTCATCACCAACGACATCTACACCCAGGAGGACGCCCAGCACGTACGCCGCACCCTGGCCGGGATGCTGGACCCCGAACGGGTGGTCGGAGTGGAGACCGGCGCCTGCCCGCACACCGCCGTCCGGGACGACCCGACGATGAACCTCGCGGCCGGCGCCGAACTCCTGGAACGCTTCCCGGACGTCGACACCCTGCTGTTCGAGTCCGGCGGCGACAACCTCACGCTGACCTTCAGCCCGGTACTGGTCGACCTCTTCCTCTTCGTCCTCGACACCGCCGAGGGCGAGAAGATGCCCCGCAAGCGTGGCCCGGGCATCACCGAGTCGGACCTGCTGGTCATCAACAAGATCGACATCGCCCAGTACGTCCGCGCCGACCTCGGCATCATGGAGTCCGACGCCCACCGGGTACGCGAGGGCGGTCCCGTGGTGCTCACCAACTGCCTGACGGGGGAAGGGCTGGAGGAGATCGCCGCGTTCCTGGAGACCTTCCGGAAGGTGCCGGCGTGACCGCTGCGGGTGTCGTGACCGACGGGGCGACGGGCGTGACGGGCGTGACGGGCGTGACGGGCGTGACGGGCGCGGCGGAGGCGGTACCCCGGCTCGACCCCCGCCACTACGAGCCGGTCCGCGTCCCGTACGAGGTCCGCCGCCACGCCGGGACGCCCGACACCCTCGCGGTCGGGCGCCCCGGCAAGGTCGGGCTGCTGGAACTGGCCTTCGAGAAGATCTGCGGACGCACCGAACTCACCGGCCACTACCAGAAGTCACCGCTGCAGATCATGCGCCCGCTGTACTTCGACCCGGCCCGCCCCGACCTCGCCGTCACCTTCCTGATGTCCACCGGCGGCGGCATCCTGCAGGCCGACCGGCTACGGACGGACGTGCGCTGCGGCGCCGACACCGCCGTCCACCTCACCACCCAGGCGGCCACCAAGGTCTACCGGATGGAGTACGACTACGCGACGCAACTCCTCAACCTGACGGCCGGCCCGGGCGCCTACGTCGAGTACCTGCCCGAGCCGGTGATCCCCTTCGTCGACTCCCGCCTCTACCAGCGCACCGTCCTGACCGTCGACCCGGGCGCGACCGTGCTGGCGAGCGAGACCGTACTGGCCGGCCGCCTCGCACGCGGCGAGCGCAACGCCTACCAGGTGTTCGCCTCGGACCTCGAAGTACGCCGCCCGGACGGCCGGTTGGTGGCCCTGGACACCGTACGGCTCGAGCCCGCGCGGGCCGGGGCCCCGGCCGGGGCCGGCGGCGGTGTCACGGGCGTCACGGGCGTCACCGGTCCGGCCGTCCTGGCCGGCCACGACGTGATGTCCAGCCTCTACGTGCTCAGCCCGCTCGCCCCGCCCGCGCAGGTCGCCGACACCCTGCACGAGGCGCTGGCCGGCTGCGGCCTGCTGTACGGCGTCAGCGTGCTCCCCGAGGACAGCGGCGCCTGGCTGCGCCTGCTCGGCTCCGACACCCGCACCTGCGCGGCCGCCCTGCGAACGGCCTGGGACGCGGTGCGGCGACTGCTGATCGGAGCCCCGGCACCCGACCTCCGCAAAACCTAGGCGTACGGTGGCGGGATGGCCCCGAGGACACCGCGCAGAATCCATGTCGACGGCCGCGACTACCACTGGGTCGTCCGCTCCCGCGACAGCGAACACGTGGTGGTGCGCGCCTGGCTCGACACCGGCGAGCGTTCCGGCCGCGCGGGCCGCCCGCTGGAGGTCACCCGCCGCTTCGACGACCCCTGGCTCCACTACGGCGTCCTGCTGACCGCCCCCGCCGACCGCATCGCCGAGGTCTTCCAACTCGCCCCCGTCACACCCTCCTTGGCCGAGGCCCTGATTCGCGCCGGACGCGCTGCCGGCTGGCACCCGCACGAACCGGGGGCACCGCAGCGCTACACCATGGAAGGCGACCAGACCGACTTCACACTCCTCCGGGAGGAGTGAACGGCGAACGGGCGCCCGGAGACGCACCACACGAGCCGTGCCCCTTCGCGCCAACCTGACCACGCGCGGCATCGCCGCTGCTCGGCGGCGGCGGTGCTGGGTGGCGGTGCCGGGGCTCAGGAGGCGGCGGACGTGAGGTGCGCGACGGCCGAGAGGTCTGCTCCGGCGGCGCGACGGACCTCGGAGGAGTGAGGCGGTTGGTCGTCCTGTCCTGAGGTGCCCCGCCCGTGAGGTCAGGCCATCCGTTCCACGAACTTCCGCTGCCACGGCGTCTCGACCGCGTGTCGGCTGTAGTGCTCTCGCACGTACGCGACCGCCTCCGCGGCCGGGACGCCGTCCAGGACGGCGATGCAGGCGAGCGCGGTGCCGGTGCGCCCGCGTCCTCCGGCGCAGGCGAGCTCGACGCGGTCGGTGGCGGCGCGCTCCCAGGCTTCGCGGAAGGCGTCGGCCGCGTCCGCGCGGTCGCCGGGCAGCCGGAAGTCGGGCCAGCGGACCCAGCGGTGCTGCCACGCGATGCCCTTCGGTGGGCGGCCCAACAGGTAGAGCCCGAAGGTGGGTCGGGGGCCCGGCGGCAGGGGGCGGCTCAGGCCGCGGCCGCGCAGGAGGCGGCCGGAGGGCAGCCGCAGGAGGCCGGGGGTGGCGGGATCCCAGGTGGTCGGCTGCTCGGTTGCGCCGGTCATGTCGCCTTTCCTTTCGAGGGGTTGTCGGAGTGGGTCGGATGCCAGGATGCCCGACGGTGGCGGCGAATGTTCGCCCTGGCAGGCGCCCGGCGACGGGCCGCCGTGGTCAGTACATCCGGGGCTCAGGACGCCACGTGCAGCCCCACCACGCCGCCCGGCATCCCTGCGCGGTGGGCCAGGGCCGCCGCCTCGCCGCGCGAGGCCACGCCCAGCTTCGCCAGGATGTTGGCGACGTGGAACTTCACCGTCGACTCGCTGATGTGCAGCGCGGCGGCGATGTCGCGGTTGCGGCGGCCCTGGGCGAGCTGGTCGAGGACCTCCGACTCCCGTGGCTGGAGGCCGTCCAGCGGATCGGTGGCGAGCGCCGGCTCGGGGAGGGTGAGCGGCAGGTCGACGGTTACCGTGGTGCCCCAGCCGGGGACGGCCTCGACGGTGCAGCGGCCGCCGAGGGCGGCGATCCGGTCGGTGGTGCGGTGGACGGTGAGGGCGTCGACGGCCAGCACGCCCAGGCCGTCGCCGCGGACCACCGCCCGCAGGGCGTCGTCCGGCGTGAACTGCCAACTGACGTGCAGGCGGGCCGGCTTCTCCTGCTCCAGCATCAGCAGGACAGCCGCCCGGACGGCGTCCCGGGCGGTGTGCGCGGCGTCGGCCGGGACCGAGCGGGTGGCCTCCGCCGGGGGTGCCGCGTCCAGCCGTACCCGGGTGTGCCGCAGCAGCGGGCGCAGCTCCCGGGCGAGCCGGGCGAAGGCGGCGTCGGCGGTCTCCTCGCTGAGCGCGCGGTCCAGGTCGGCGCCCTGGCTCAGGTCGAGCAGGGCGGTGACGGCCAGTTCGGTGGCGCTGCGGCGCGCGGCCGCGTCGTCCAGGTCGGCCGAGCGCAGCGGCGCCAGGATGGCGCTGAGCGCCGCGCTGTGGGTGCCGGTAACCTCGGCGATCGCCCGGGCGCGGGCGTTGGCGGAGGCGCGGGAGGCCGCAGCGTGCTTGGGGCCGGCGTCGGTGGCGCGGTGGTCGGAGTGGGCGATGACCAGGTCCCACAGCTGCTGCAGCACGGCGAGTGCCCCCGGTGCCACGGGGGCGGTGTTCGCCCGGACGAGTACCAGGACGGCGCCGTTGCCGGTGGTCGGTGTGCTGCCGGTGTCGATGGTCGATGTACCGCCGTTGCCGGTGGTGGATGTCCCGCCGGTGTCCGGTGTGCGGCCGCCGGGTGTGGGGTGACCTCCCGGAGCCGCCGAGACGACCACCACCGGCCGGATGCGGCCCGCGAGTTCGGCCTCGCCCTGCCAGGGGCGGCCGGTCGCGGTGGTTGCGGTGGTGCGCTCGGCCAGCCGGGACAGCTCCAGACTGCTGACCCCCTCGGTCAGCTCGGGCAGGCCGTGGGCGTGCGTGGGGGAGTGGGTGCAGACGCCGCTGAGCTGGGCGATCGCCACGTGCGGGACGAGCGTGCCGAGCATCCGGGAGAGGCGGAGCAGGAGCTCCGGCCGGGGCGTGCGCAGCACCTCGACGGCCCGCGCCAGCGCGTCCTCGGGGCGGCCCCAGGACTCCCGCCACTTCTCGTCCGCGCCGCCTGGACTTCCCGCGCCGCCTGGAGTCCCTGCGCCGCCCGCGCCGCCCGTCCCGTTCATGCCGTCCGCACCATCCATGTCATCGAGCCTAGTCCGGTGGCGGCCGGGTCCACCTGGCCGTTCGGACAGGTTGAACTGTCCGAACGGCAGGGTCCCCGCTCGCGGCCCCCGGACCAGGATGGGAACCGTCGGATGTACCAACTCCACGAGACCCCAGGGAGCTTCCATGACCAAGGCGATCGCCTTCCACGAGTACGGCGGCGCGGACGTCCTGCGCCCGATCGACATCGAGCTGCCCGCCCCCGGGCCCGGCCAGGTGCGGGTCGCGGTCCGCGCGGTGGGCGTCAACCCGCTGGACCACAAGGTGCGCAGCGGAGCGATGAACGAGGTCTTCCCGGTCACCTTCCCGGCCGTGAACGGCTACGAGCTGGCCGGTGTGGTGGAGGCCCTCGGTGAGGGCGTGAGCGGCTTCGCGCCCGGCGACGAGGTGTTCGGCGCCGTGATGGGCGGCGGCTACGCCGAGCAGGCGCTGGTGTCCGTCGAGATGCTGGGCCACAAGCCGGCCTCGCTCGGCTGGGAGGAGGCCGCGGCGATCCCGGTGGCCGCCGAGACCGCCGAGCGGGCGCTCGACCTCCTCGGCGTGCGGGAGGGCGAGACCCTGCTGGTGCACGGCGCGGCGGGCGGTGTCGGCACCGTCCTGCTGCAGTTCGCCCGGGCGCGCGGGATCACCGTGGTCGGCACCGCGAGCGAGGCCAACCACGACTACCTGCGCGAGCTCGGCGCGATCCCGGTCACGTACGGCGAGGGCCTGGCCGAGCGGGTGCGGGCGGCCGCCCCCGACGGGGTGGACCGGGTGCTGGACGCGGCCGGGCAGGGTGGGGTGCTGCCCCTGTCCATCGAACTGGCGGGCAGCGCGGACCGCGTCCTCACCATCGCCGACTTCGTGGGCGCCCAGCAGTACGGGATCCGCGTCACCGGCGGCGCCGAGGTCGAGTTCTATCACCAGCGCGCCTACGCCGCCGCGCTCGCCCTGCACGAGGCCGGCACCCTGCGGCTGCCGCTGCACCGGGTGTTCCCGCTGGCGGAGGCGGCCGAGGCGCAGCGGGTCAGCGAGCACGGGCACCTGCGCGGCAAGATCGTCCTCACGGTCTGACTCGCGTCCGGCCGAGTCCGCGCCGCCGGCCTCGGCGGCCTCGGCGCCCTCGGCGGCGCCGTGGTTCGGGGTCGGGCCGCACGGGCGGCGGCGGCCACCGAGCGGGCGGTCGGGTTGGGCGGTGGGGCCGGGCGATCGGGCCGAGCGGTAGGCCCTGCGGCCGCCCGGCCCTACGGCGCGGGCGACGCTGCCGCCACAACGACGGCCACCCGTAAGGCTGTTGCCCGCACGGTCGGTCCATCTCCCGGGTGCGCCACCCTGCCGACGCGCCGACCGCGGGATGGTGGCGGGAAGCCGGGGTTCCGCCCGTTCCGGTCGGTAGAGTCGACCCATGGTGACGGTGAACGCGGCGGGAAGCCCCGCGGCCGGGCGGCTGGCCGGTCGCTCCTGCGTGGTGACGGGCGCGGCGAGCGGCATCGGACGGGCCGTCGCCGAGCGGTTCGTCCGGGAGGGCGCGTCGGTGGTCGCCACCGACGTCGACGCCGCCGGACTGGACCGGCTGGCCGGACAACTCCCGGGCGCCGTCAGCACGGTGGTCGGCGACGTGGCCCGCGACGAGGACGCCCGCCGGATGGCCGAAGCCGCCGTGGAACGGTACGGCCGACTCGACGTCCTGGTCGCCAACGCCGGGGTGCTCCCGCTGATGGAGATCACCGAGGCCACCGCCGAGGACTGGGACCACGTGATGGCCGTGGACGGCCGCGGCATGTTCCTCACCTGCAAGTACGCGATCCAGGCGATGACCGCCCAGGAGCGTCCCGGCGGCTCGATCGTCTGCCTCTCCTCCATCTCCGGCGAGGCCGGCCAGCGCGGCCAAGCGGTGTACGGGCCCGCCAAGTTCGTCGCTTCCGGCCTCACCAAGCACCTGGCGGTCGAGTGGGCGGACCGTGGCATCCGGGTCAACGCCGTCGCACCCGGCACCATCACCACCGAACGCGTCGCCCGGCTGCGCGACGAGCCGGGCGGGCCCGAATATCTCGCGGCCATCGAGAAGCTCCACCCGATGGGCCGTCTCGGTGCCCCGGACGAAGTCGCCGCCGCCGTCCTCTTCCTCGCCTCCGACGACGCCTCCTTCATCACCGGCGCCGTCCTGCCGGTCGACGGTGGGTACCTGGCGCAGTAGCGCGCTCCGCGCCGCCGGCCGGGAGGTCGGGAGCCCGTCAGGCGATCGGGCCGTGGCCGGGAGGTCGGGAGCCCGTCAGGCGATCGGGCACCGGTCAGGCGGTGGGGGCGGTGGTCAGGCGCTGAGCAGCTCGACCAGGGCCGACACCCCGTCCGGCCCGTGTCCGGCGTCGGCCGCCCGCCGGGTGAGGGCGAGGGCGGCGTCCAGGACCGAGGTGTCCAGGCCGCGGGCCCGGGCGGTGTGCGCGACGTGCGCCAGGCCGGCTGCGGCGGAGGCCACGCTGCTGCGGTCGCCCGGGTGGTGGCGGTCGTCCGCGCGCCGGGCGAAGTCCGCCAGCAGCGGGGGCAGCATGCGCGGCAAACCCTGGGCGTACGGGGTGAGTTCGATGCCGCTGATGCCCTCGGCGCGGGCGAGCGCCAGGGCGTGGACCCACCCGTGCACGGTGGTCCAGAACAGGTCCAGCAGTGCCGCGTCGAAGGCCGCCGCCCGTCCGGGCTCCGCGCCCACGTGGCGTACGGCGCCCAGGGCCCGGAGCGTCTCCTCGTGTGCGGCGAACGCCTCGGGGTCGCCGCTGAGCAGGACGGTGCCCTCGGGGCTGCCGATGGTCGGGGTGGGGGTGAGGATCGCGGCGTCGAGGAGGCGGTAGCCCCGGGCCTCGGCGTCGGCGGCGTTGGCCCGGGCGTCATCCGGCGCGATCGAGGTGGCGTTGACGACGGTCCGGCCGCGCAGTGCCGCCCCGGCGGCGTCCAGCACGGCCCGGGCGGCCGCCTGGTCGCGGACGCAGAGCAGGACGAGGGGGGCGTCCGCCACCGCCTCGGCGGCGCTCGCGGCCGACCGCGCGCCGATGGCGAGCGGTCCGGCGTCCCGGCCCGGGGTGCGGTTCCACACCGTGGTCGGATGGCCGGCGGCCCGCAGTGCGCCGACCAGCGCCCGGCTCATCGGGCCCAGGCCCAGCACGGCAACGGCGGTAAGGGAAGCGGAGGTTGAGGAAGATCGTCGGTTCGGCATGGCGGTTACGCTAGACCTTCACGCCGACGGCAGAGTCAAGGCGGACGTCCGACCATGTGAGGTGCCCGCGATGCGGATCGGAGAACTCGCCCGGCGAACCGGGGTCACCCCGCGCGCCCTGCGCTACTACGAGGAACAGGGCCTGCTCACCCCCGAGCGCCGCCCCAGCGGCTACCGCGAGTACGGCGACCGGGACGTGCACGCCGTCCACGGCATCCGCACCCTCCTCGCCGCCGGCCTCAACAGCGCAGTGATCGCCGAGATCCTCCCGGGCCTGCCGTCCCCGGGGCGCCGCCGCACCGGCTCGACCTGCCCGGAACTGCTCGCGGGCCTCGCCCGGGAGCGCGCCCGGATCACCCGGCAGATGGACGAACTCGAAGCAGCACGAGCCCTGTTGGACACCATCATGGACGCGGACGCGCCGAGCTCGGTGATCCTCGCCGCGCGGCCCGCCGTCCCCGGGGATCCGGCCGGGCGGAAACTCGATGGCGCGCGCTCCCGGGCCGTGCTGGAGTGAGCGGATGGATCATGATGAGGTGCTCGCCCTGTTCGACGACCGGATCCGGCGCAACGCGCAGCCCGACGGCCCCGGTGTCCGCGTCGAGCGTGACGGCGCGGTGGTGCGGCAGGTGGGCGGGCAGGGCGGCTGGAACGGCGTGGTGTGGTCCGGCCTGGACGAGGCCGGGGCGGACGCGGCGATCGCGGCACAGGTGCGCCACTTCACCGCGCTGGGCCTGGAGTTCGAGTGGAAGGCCTACTCCCACGACCGCCCCGCGGACCTCGGGGAGCGGCTGCTCGCGGCCGGCTTCACATCCGAGCCGGACGAGGCGCTGATGATCGCCCGGATCGCCGACCTCCCCACCGAGGTCGTCCTCCCCGAGGGCGTACGGCTGCACCCGGTGACCGACCCGGCCGGGGTGGACCTGATGGTGGAGGCCCACACCCAGGCCTTCGGCACCGACCGCCCGCGCCTCCGCGACCAGATGCTCGAACACCTCCGGCACGGCACCGACACGGTCAGCATGGTCGTCGCGCTGGCCGGCGACCGCCCGGTGTCGGCGGCCCGGATGGAACTGAACCCCGGCACCGGCTTCGCCGGCCTCTGGGGCGGCGGCACCGCCCCCGACTGGCGCGGCCGGGGCATCTACCGCGCCCTCGTCGCCCACCGCGCCCGCCTCGCCGCCGACCTCGGGTACCAGTACCTTCAGGTCGACGCCAGCGACGCCAGCCGCCCCATCCTCCAGCGCCTCGGCTTCGCCCGGCTGAGCACGACGACGCCGTACGTGTACCGGCCGTAGGCGGCACGACGGCGGCTGCGGGGGCGGCACGAGGGCGGCTGCGGGGGCGTCAGGCCTCCGCGTCGACCTCGCCGGCTTGGTCGGCGGCTCGGCCTTCGTCCCGGCCTCCGTCCCGGCCTCCGTCCCGGCCTCCGTCCCGGCCCTCGTTCTGGTGCGGAGCCGAACCGGCGCCGGGCGGCCAGCGGTGCCCGGCTTCGTGCAGCCCCTGCAGAGCCTTGAGGTCATTGGTCACCAGGACCTTGGCCAGCGGGGCCGCGGCAGCGATGACGGCGGGCCAGCCCGGCGAGTCCAGGTAGACCTCGTCGGCGGCGGAGGCGCCGACCGCGTCCTGCACCGCGTTGTAGGCGGCGCCGAGACGCGCCATCAGCTCGACTTCCTCCTCGGTTCGAAGGCTGTACCCGAGCGAGGACGCCGGGTCGTTCGCATCGCAGAAGTCGTCGAAGAGCACGTGCACGGTGTGGTCGAGGTCCTCGAACCGGTCCCTGTCGAGCCACACCTCACGCTGCCAGGCCGGGCTGGCCAACGCCACCACCGCAGGCACGACATGGAGCCGGAAGTAGGGGTAGGCGATGCCGTGGTCGATCATGAACCGAGGGTACCCACGGCGTGATTGCCCGGCCAGGGATTTGCCGCCGTCCTCCCTGGCGCCCCCGGACACCTGCGGCGGGTTTGCGCGCCCTGCCGATCGGCAGGGGGTGGGGTGGCAATTGGGTGGTGTTGCTGTTCAGGCAGTGCCGTTCGGTACATGTGCGGGAGCGGTGACGGGGGTCATCGTTGAGGCATCGCGAACGGGGGCCGTCCGGGCTCCCGGGAAGGGAGCCGCACCATGTTCCTCCTCCGCCACCTCGGCGTCCTTCGCGTGCTCGCCATGGCCCCCGTCCTCTTCGGGCTCGCGTGCCGGCTCCGGCTCGGGCTCGCGGTCGGGCGTGCGGGCACCTGCCGCCGTCTGTCAGGCCCGGAGGCGTACCTGACGGACGGCGGCAGGACCGGCCGCGCCCGCGAGTCGGCCCTGCCCGAAGCAAGTGCTGCGCTGCGCCCCGGTGTCATGCGCGGCGGTCTGCGCGAGGGCGCACTGGAGCGGCACACCGATCGCCGCCACCGGCAGCAGTACGCACAGCAGAGCGTGCCCGAGCCCGAGCCCCGGCCCGAGTCGGCGCGCTTTGCGCCCGGCGGCGGTGACGAGTTGCCGACCGCCCCAGCACACCGCGCCGATGCCCAGCACCAGCCCCACCCAGGCGAGCGGCAGCACATGGGCCGGGGCACCGGGACTGTCGTGGCAGCGGCTCACGAGTCCGTGGATCTCGTCGTCCGCGAGGACCGTCGGCACGCTGCACGCCCACCCGAGGCCACCGAGCACCAGCGGCCCGGCGGGCCGGTACCGCAGAAGCGGGCGCTGCTTCTCACTCATGCGACCAGCACCTGCCCGGGTTCGCGCCGACGAGCTGCGGCTCCCGTTGCCTGCGCTGCTTTCGCTGGACGTGATCCACCGTTCCATCCCCCTTGCCCAGGTGTGTCGACCGTGATCGACCTGGGCGCGGCCATCGTAGTGGGCGAGTCGGAAGGGAGGGTCGGCCGGAGGCCAGGTGAAGGCGGCCGGGAAGGGAGAGGCCGGGAAGGGATAGGTCGGGAAAGGATAGGTCGGGAAGGGAAGACCGGGAAGGGAAGACCGGGAAGGGAGGGGTAGGGGAAGGAAGGGCCGGAAAGGGCTGGAAGCTTCCTTCAGGCGAGTCGCCGCAACGTCGTCAGCGGGCCGGTGGCCTCAGCGGGCTCACCGGAGAAGACCACCTCGCCCCGGTGCAGTACGTGCACCACCGCCGCCCCGGCGAGGGTGCGTGGCAGGGACTGCGCCGCGAGCACGACCGTACGGCCGGCGGTGGCGTCGGTCAGCAGCCGTGCGTGCAGCCGGGCGGCGACGGCGGGGGCCAGGCCGCGTTCGGGCTCGTCGAGCAGGAGGAGGGTCGGCCGCGCCGCCAATGCCCGCCCGATGGCGACCAGTTGCTGCTGGCCGCCGGAGAGGCTGCCCGCCCGGCGGAGCAGCAGTGCGGTCAACTCGGGGAAGACTTCCAGTACTTCGTTCCGCCCCGGCCCGCCCAGGCTCAGGTTCTCGGCGACGGTCAGCGACCCGAACACCCCGCGCTCGGCCGGGACGATGGCCAGCCCCCGCCGCACCCGCTGGTGTACCGACAGTCCCCCGATGTCCTGGCCCCGCCACACCGCCCGCCCGCCCGACAGCGGTACGACGCCGGCGAGGGCGTGCAGCGCGCTCGTCCGCCCGGCGCCGTTACGGCCGAGCAGGACGGTGACGGCGGCGGAGGGGAACGCGAGGTCGACGCCGTGCAGCGCCTCCAGCGGGCCGTACCGGACCCGGGCCGAGCTGAGGGCGGCTTCGACGGGCATCAGGTCACCGCTCCCCAGGCCCGGGTGACGCGAGGGTCGGCGAGGACGGCCGCGGTCGGGCCGGCCGCGACCATATGGCCCTCGGCCATGGCATAGACGGAGTCGGCGAGTTCGGCGACCAACTCGGCGTCGTGCTCGACCAGCAGCAGCGCCATGCCGCGCTCGGCGAGGCCCCGCAACACGGCCACCAGACGGGCCGTCTGCGCGGCGTCGAGCCCGGCCGCCGGCTCGTCCAGCAGCAGCACCCGGGGCCCGCCCGCCAGCGCCCGCGCCAGCTCCACCAGCCGCAGCACACCGGTGGGCTGCGCCCCGGCGGACTCGGCGGCGACGTCCTGCAGCCCGAACAGCCGCAGCGCCCCGGCCGTCCGTTCCGCCACGGCCCGGGCCTCGACCCGCCCGCTCCGCCCGCTCCGCCCGGCCCGCTGCTCGGCCTCCTGCTCGGCCCCCACCCGGACGTTGTCGGCCACCGAGAGGGTGGGGAAGACGGCGATCTGCTGGAACGTCCGCGCCAACCCGAGTCGCACCCGACGATGCGCGGGCAGCCCGGTGACGTCCCGCCCGCCGAGCATCACCCGACCGGCGTCCGGACGCACGGTGCCGGCGAGGCAGTCGAACAGGGTGCTCTTTCCCGCCCCGTTCGGCCCGATCAGCGCTGTGATCCGCCCGGGCAACGCCACCAGGTCCACCCCGCCCACCGCCTCGATCCCCCCGTACCGCCGCACGATGCCCCGGGCGGTGAGCCGGGAGGCGGGCTGCCCGGCGGGCCGGCCATGAGCCTCTCTCATGGCCGGCCCGCCGCGTTGAGCGTCGGCGTGGAGGCGGGGAGGTGGCTGCCGAGGGGGGTGAGTGCGGTCATGTCCGTTCCTCCTGCGAGCCGGGGGCTTCCGTCCGGCCGGGTCGGGTGGTGGCGTTGGGGCGGGGGCGTACGTCGGGGTCGGTGGGTGGCGGGCGGAAGGGCCATGAGCGAGCCTCATGGCTGTCGCGCCGCGTTGCCCGGTGGGTGCCATGAGCGGGGCTCATGGCCCGGCCCTGCCCTTGCCTCTCCTGCCGCAATCGCCGCGCGAATCGGGCGGTCGGCGTGGGGCATGAGCGGTTCTCATGGCGTTCCGTCCTCTCGGGCCGGCTTCGCCGCGATGGCCGCCCGTACCCGGCGCCCTGCCGGGGTGAGGCGGGACGGGGGGAGGGCCGGGGGCGGGCGGTGGTGGGGGCGGGGCAGGGCGGCGAGGCCGCCGGGGAGACGCCCGATGGCGGCGGCGAGGGTGCCGACGGCGACGGCGGAGACGCCGGCGACGGTGCCGGCGTCGAGGCCGATGAGGAGGGCGGCGGCCAGGACGGCGGCGAGGGCGCTGTCGGCACCGGCGACGGCGACGGCCGCGAACCAGAGGAGGCCGCGTACCGGGTCGAAGGCGGCGGGGTCGAAGGCGCGCCCGGCGAGGCCCATCAGGCCGCCGCCGAGTGCGGCCAGGGCCGCGCCCGCGACGAAGGCGAAGAGCTTGAGGCCGGGGACGTCCACGCCCGCCGCGACCGCGCCCGGTTCGTGGTCCCGCATGGCGGTCAGGGCCCGGCCGAGCCGGCCCCGGTGCAGGCCCCGGACGGTGAGCAGGCCGAGGCCGAGGAGCAGGAGTTCGGCGAGGTAGAAGGCGCGGTCGCCGGCGAGGAAGGAAGGGCGGTCGAGGACGAGCCCGGTGGTGGCGTACGGCTGTTGGAAGACGAAGCGACTCATCGCCGTTCCGACCGCGAAGGTGACCAGGGCGAGAGCGAGCCCGCGTCGGCGGATCGCGGGCCAGCCGGTGAGCAGGCCGAGCGGTGCGGTGGCGAGGACGGCGATCAGCAGTGCGGGTGCGGCGGGCAGCGGGGGGAGGCCGGGGATGCGGCCGGACATCAGCAGTGCGGTGCCGAGCGCGCCGAGGCCCGCGTACCCGGCCTGGCCGAGTGAGATCTGCCCGCTGTAGCCGGTGACCACGACGATGGACAGCAGTACGAGCGCGAGCGCCGGTACGAGCAGGGCGCTGCGCAGGTCGTTGCCCCGGAAGCCGAGCGGCAGCAGGAGCAGTACCAGGCAGACGGCTCCCGCGAGCCGCCCGTTCCTGCCCTCGGTGCGCCGCAGGGCCAGTGGCGTGGTCTCGGCGCGTTCCCCGCTGATGCGCGGTCCGGCGAGCAGGGCGGCGGCGAGCAGCGCGACCACGAACAGGTTGGACTGCACCGCCTCGACCAGGGGCAGCAGCTGTCCGGACGGGCGCAGCCGGGTGAGCTCGGCCTGGGCGATGCCGAGGCCGAGCCCGGTGGCGATGGCGACCGGGATGCTGCGCAGCCGGGCGGCGACCGCGACCGCCATGGTCTCCATCACCAGCAGCGGCAGCCCATACGGGTCGAGCAGCAGGTACGGCGCGAGGGTGATGCCGACGAGCCCGGCGGTGAAGGTGCCGAAGGCCCAGCCGGTGGCGGAGAGCCGGTCGGCGTCGACCCCGGCGAGGGCGGCGAGCCTGCGGTCGTCGACGACGGCGCGCAGTTGGAGGCCGAAGCGGGTCCACCGGGTGGTGGCGAACACGGTGAGGCTGAGGACGAGGATCGCGGCGAGTTGGACGACGGTGTCGGGCCGCAGGCTGTGCCCGTGGGGCAGGCGGATCGCGGCGCCGCCGAGCGGGGACGGCGCGCCGGCCAGTGGTGCCGCGCCCCACAGGAGGACGGCCACGCCGATGAGCAGCACGAAGACGCCGAGTCCGGCGACCATGGTGTCGGCCGGCCCGGCGCCGCGCCGCTGCAGCGGGCGGTAGACCAGGACGTCGAGCAGTACGCCCAGCGCGGGGGCGACGACCAGCAGGCAGCAGGCGACGGCGGGCCAGACCGGCCAGTGCCGCACGACGACGAGGTCGCGCAGCAGGTAGGCGATGGCCATGGCCTGGGCGCCTTGGGCGATGTTGAGCACGCCGGTGGCGCGGTGGCAGACGACCAGGCCGATGCCGCTGAGGGCGGCCGCGCTGCCGACGGTGAGTCCGGCGAGGGCGAGGTCGACGGTGAGGCCGAGCGAGTCGGGGGCGGTGGCGAGCAGGGCGGCGGCGGTCATGGGCGTTCAGCCGGTCGGCGGGGCGGATTCGCCCGGACGGGTGGTGGGGCCGGGATCGGGGCCCGGCGCGGGCGGCGAGCAGAGCGGGCAGGGCGTCAGGCCCCGGTCCCGGACGGCGTCCGGGCCGACGGGTTCGGCCCGCGCCTTGCCGGTGACCAGCGGGCAGTCCGGGCGGTGGTAGCGGGTGCCCTCGGGGACGGCCAGCCATCCTTCGGCGTCCCGTCCGGCCGGATCCGGCGTGTCCGGCGCCTCCGGCGCATCCGGTCGGACGCCGGGTCCCGCGCCCGGCGCCGCGCCCGGCCCGGCGCTCGGTCCCGCGCCCGTGTCGACGTCGGACGGTTCGACGAGGAGCTCGTACAGCCGTTCCACCCGGCGGTCGGTCAGGTCCTGACGCTCCGGCGGGGTCGGCGGCCGTAGCGCGACCAGGAGGGTTCCGGCCACGATCAGTGCCGCTCCCGGGATGCTGGACGAGGCCAGGTAGGGGATCTGCTGTTCGACGAAGCGCTCGCCGGAGACCCCGTACCAGCCGAGCACGCACAGCACGGCCCCCGCCGCGACGAGCAGCCACCCGGCCCACTCGCGCGCCCCGCGGAACGGGCTGCCCCGGGGCGGGCCGCCCCGGAACGCTCCGCCCTGGAATGCGCCGCCTCGGAAGGGGGAACTCCTTGGGGCGTTACGGGTGATTTCTCCGTCGGATTGCGATTCGTCCATGGATCCGCCTTCATGGTGTCACTTGAGACGTTTCCAGGATCGGCCTGGAACAGCATCCGGGACACCGAGAGGCCGGCCCGGGCGGCGCAGGCGAGAGGGAACACCATGCACGTGACGCGAAGCGGCACCTCCACGGGCGGCGGCCGGGTCCTGCGGGCGGCGAGCGCGCTGCTCGCCCTGATGCTGGCGGGCACGGCGGCCGCGTGCAGCAGCAGCAAGTCCGGCTCCTCGGCCTCCTCCCCGGCGAGCGCGAGCGCGAGCATCAGCCCGAGCGCGACCGCCACCGCTTCCGCGAGCGCCACCGGCACCGCCCCCGCCGATCCGGCCGCCGCCGAGGCGGAGATCACCGCCAACTGGGAGAAGTTCTTCGACCCCAACACGCCGATCCCCGACAAGGCCAAGCTGCTCCAGGGCGGCGACGTGCTGCTCCCGGCGCTGCAGGGCTTCTCGCAGGACCCGAGGGTCGGCCAGGTGCAGGCGAAGGTCACTGACGTGGCGTTCACCGACGCCTCCGACGCGGCCGTCTCCTACTCGCTGTCCCTCCAGGGCACGGTGGTCGAGCCGAGCGCGTCCGGCCAGGCCGTCCTGGAGAACGGCACCTGGAAGGTGTCCCGTTCGACCCTGTGCGGTCTGCTGACCCAGGCCGGCGGCGCCAGCGGCACCCCGATCCCCGGATGCAGCTGACCACCCCCTCGCGATGCCGGGCCGTCGACGCGTTCGCACGCCGGTGGCCCGGCCGTGTCGTGTCGGCGGCGGCCCTCGCCCTCCTCCTGTTCGCGTCATTGGGCGGCTGCGGCACCCGGCTGCCCGACGGCGCCTTCACCGCCCGTGCCACCGCCACGCCCGGGGCGACCGGGGGCAGCGGGAGCACCAATCCCGCCTCCGACACCGGGGTCACGGCCGGCGAGATCCGGATCGGCGTCGTCACCTCGCTCACCAGCCCGGTCGGCAGCGAGGTGTTCAGCGGTCCCCGGTACGGCGCTCAGGCGTTCTTCCAGGCCCTGAACGACCGCGGCGGCCTGCACGGTCGCACCGTCCGGCTGGTGACCTGCGACGACGGTGGCAGCGGTGTCGGCAACCAGGACTGCGTGCACCGGCTGATCGACCAGGCGCACGTGTTCGCCTTCGTCAGCGGCAGCGTCCTCGACTACGCGGGCGCACCGTACGTGAGCGGCAAGGCGGTGCCGGACGTCGGCGGCCAGCCGATCGGCACCGCGTACGACCGCTGGCCGCACCTGTACGGGATCTACGGCAGTGGGGCGCCGCGCGACGGGCGGTCGGTCGGCTGGAACGGGACGCTCTACCAGAGCACCGAGGTGTTCCGTTTCTTCAAGCAGCGCCTGGGCGCGGGCAGCGCAGCCGTGGTCGCGTACAACCAGGCCGACTCGGCCCGCTACGCCGGACAGCTGAAGGCCGGGCTGGAGGCGGAGGGCTACCGGGTGCTGCTGCAGACGGTGGACTTCGCGCTGCCGAACTTCCAGGCGGTGGCCGCGGCCGTGCGCGCCGACGGCTCGCAGCTGCTGTTCGACGCCATGGACACCCGGGGCAACGCGGCGCTGTGCCGGGCGCTGGACGAGTCCGGGGTGACGGTCGCGGCGAAGGTCACCAACGTGCAGAACTGGTCGGAGTCGGTGCGAAGCGACTACCAGTCCTCGCCGAACTGCCGCAACGCGCTCTGGGCGACCTCGTCGAGCCTGAACTACGAGGACGAGCAGTACCCGGCGGTGCGCGACTTCCGTACCGCGATGGCCCGCTACTACCCGGACCGGGCGGGGCAGTTGTCCGCCTGGGAGCTGGAGGGCTGGGCGGGCGCGCAGTGGCTGACCGACGCGCTGGACTCCTGCGGCGCCGCGCCGACCCGCTCCTGCGTCGAGGCGTTCATGAACCGCGCCGAGCCGTACGACGCGCACGGCCTGATCCTGCCCGCCTCCTTCGTCCCGCAGCCGCCGCCCGCCGGCCCGACCCGGGCCTGCCTGAACGCCGCCCGCTGGCAGGACTCGGCACAGGGCGGGCGGGGCGGCTGGGTCACCCAGGTGCCGTCGATGACGACGAACTGCTTCGACGTGCCGCAGCTGCCCTACAATCCGTAGGACTGCCGGCCGACCGCGATCACGCCGGGCTGCCGGCACCTGAAGAACGTGAACGGCGGGAAGGACCGGGCCTGGTCATCCGGGGGTAGGAGCTCCGGAACCGGGCTCCGTACGACCGCGGTCCGGGAGCCGCTCGACCACGACCATGGCCGCGTCGTCGTCGAGACGGCCGCCGACGTGGGCGAGCAGGTCGCGGCGGAGGCGGTGGAGCAGCGCGGTGGGGCGGTCGGCGTGCCAGGCGGTGACGCGCTCGGTGAGCGGGTAGAAGCGCCGCTGGGCGTCGCGGGCCTCGATCACGCCGTCGGTGTAGATCAGCAGCCGGTCGCCGGGGCGGAACGGGAAGGTCTCGACCTCGTACCGCACGGGGGCGAGTTCGCCGAGGCCCAGGGGCGGGGCGGGGTGGTGGGCGGCGAGGGTGGTGATGCCCTCGGGGCGCAGCAGCAGTGGGGGCGGGTGGCCGCAGTCGATCAGGCGGACCGGGGAGCCGTCGTCGGGGATGTCCAGCAGGACGGCGGTAATGAAGGACTCGCCGGCCTCGCCGGACTGGTAGCCCTCCTCGGGGACGTCGCGGGGCGACGCCCGGGGCAGGGCGCGTCGCTCCTGCTGCGCCTGCCGTGCCTGCCGGGACTGTTCGGCGAGCTGGGCGAGGTCCCAGCTGACGCTGCCGTCCAGATAGGCGGCCAGGTCGGGCAGCTCGGCGTGCAGGTGGGCGGCGGCACGGAAGGCGCCGAGCAGCAGGGCGGCGTCGCCGAGCGAGGACAGCCCCTTGCCGCGCACGTCCCCGACCAGCAGCCGGGTGCCGGTGGCGGTCCGGGCGGCCGCGTACAGGTCGCCGCCGACCTGCGCCTCGGCCTCGGCGGCCAGGTAGACGGAGGCCAGGTGCAGCGGCCCGATCCGCTCCGGGAGCGGGCGCAGCAGTACCCGCTGGGCGGCCTCGGACACCGAACGGACCCGGGCCAGTTCCCGCTCGTGTCGTTCGCGCAGCACCCGCAGGCCGACGATCAGCGCGGAGACGACGATCTGCGCGCTCAACTGGGTCTCGATGTTGGCGCTGGTCAGGCTGTCGCGGACGGAGCCGATGGCGGTCAGCGCGGCGAGCGCGAGCAGGGCGACCCCGGCGGTGGCCCGGGGGCCGGCGAAGGAGGCGGTGAGGGCGGGGGCGACGATCAGCAGCGGGCCGAGGTGGATGTCCGGCGGGGAGAGGATGTCGACGACGGTGATCAGCACGATCAGCGCGAGCGTCAGCGCCGTCAGCACCCGGCGGTCGGGCCGCCAGGCGCGGCGGCGGTCGGGGGTATGCGGCGCGCGCGGCGGGTGCGGCGCATCGGGACGCTGCCGGAAGGGCACCTCTCCTCTGTACACCGTGGGGGCGGCGGGGCGCACCCCGAGACGGCTGTCGGGCCTCCGCCGTCGGCGGCTGGGAGCGCTCGTCCGGCCGCTGAGGGCACTCCGTCGTCCGCTGCGGGCGCTCCTCCGGCCCGGTTCGCCGTAGCGGGCCGGGTGGGTCGCCCCGCCGGCCCGGTCCGCCGTAGCGGGCCGGTAGGCCGCTTCGTCAGCCTTCTTCGCCGTAGCGGGCCAGGTAGGCGGCGAAGCGGGCGACGTCCTCGTCGGACCAGTCGGTGAAGCGCGTGGTGAAGGCCAGGCGGCGCTGCTCGTTGGCGTCCCGCAGCAGGGTCAGTCCGGCCTCGGTGGCGCGCAGGATCTGGCCGCGCTGGTCGTCCGGGTCGGCCTCGCGGGCCAGCAGGCCGAGCTTCTCCAGAGCGGTGACCTGGCGGCTGACGGTGGACTTGTCGAGCATGAAGTGCGCGGCCACGTCGGCGGCCCGGCAGCCGCCGCGCTCGGTGATCAGGTCGAGGATGCTGTACGTGACCAGGGAGAGGTCGGGGTGCAGCTGGGAGGCCTTGTGCCGGGCGCGGCGGGCGAAGGCGGTCAGCTCGCGCTGGATGGTGTCGATGGACGACTGGCGGCCGGGCACGGCGTTCCTATCTCCTCGAG
Organism: Kitasatospora sp. NPDC033851; assembly: GCF_055576085.1. Taxonomy (NCBI): domain Bacteria; kingdom Bacillati; phylum Actinomycetota; class Actinomycetes; order Kitasatosporales; family Streptomycetaceae; genus Kitasatospora; species Kitasatospora sp. NPDC033851. The sequence goes on from NZ_JBVIRL010000005.1 coordinate 108,407, forward strand.
ATTTGTTGCACTATACAACGGATTCGCCTGGGGTCGCGCGACGTCCCGGTGCCGACCGTTCTCGAGCGGCCTGCCAGGCGCGGGCGGCGGCGATCCGGCGGGTCGCACTCGGGTGAGTGGCGAACAGTAGCTCAAGCAGCCTCGGCGGGTCGACATCGGAGACGTTCGCCAGTGCAAGTCTGCGCTGCATCGCCACGAACTGCGCGGCATCGCCGGTCAGTTCGAGCGCGTGCCGGTCCGCGCGGTCCTCGATCCGGCGGCTCACCGCGCACTGTGCCGGCCCCGACAGCGCGCCCAGCAGTGCCGCCAGCGCCGCCAGCAGCGGCAGCGCCCGGGGGTCCGCCGCGTCGCTCGCCCCGGCGGCGTCCAGCAGCGGCCGCCAGGCACCCAGCAGACCGAGGACGGCGACCGCGACGGCCGCCCCGACGGCGGCCAGCGCCGTGCCCACCGGCACGTCCCGGTGTCTGACGTGGCCCAGCTCGTGCGCGACCACCAACTCCACCTCCCGCGGCTCGGCGGTGGTCAGCAGCGTGTCGTACACGACGATCCGGCGGGTCGCGCCGAACCCGGAGACGTACGCGTTGAGCGCGGTGGTCCGGCGCGAGGCGTCCGCCACCAGGACGTCCCGCACCCGCACGTCGTCCCGCTCGGCCAGCGCCGACAGTGCGGTCCGAAGCTCGCCCGGCGGCATCGGGGTGAAGCGGTTGAACACCGGCTCGATCAGCAGCGGGTGGAGGAAGGAGAGGACGGCCGTCAGCAGCGCCGCGCCGCCCGCCGCCGGCAGCCACCAGCGCTGCGGCGACCAGGCGGTCAGCGCGAACAGCCCGAGAACGAGCGGAAGGAACAGGAGAAGGGTGAGCGCGAGGCCGCGCAAGGTGTCCAGTGCCCAGCCGGCCCAGCCCTGCGTCACCAGCCCGTACCGGGCCCGGACGGATCGCACCAGCGCGCCGAACGGCAGCTGCAGCACCTGGCCGAGGACCACCAGGGCCGCCGCGCCGGCCAGGACGGTGGCCGTCCGGGAGCCGCCGAACCAGCGGCCGACGGCGGTGACCAGGTCGGCACCGGCCGGGGTGAGGCCGAGCAGCAGGGTCAGCGCCAGGCCCGCCAGCCGGCCGCCCAGCGCCCACGGCAGCTGGGCGCGGCGCAGGGCGCGGCCCCGGGCGCGCTCGGCGGGGGTGAAGTCGGCGGTGGAGTCAGGGGATGCGCCGGGGGCGGCCGGCGGGTCCGCGTCGGGGCCCGGGACGGGCGGGTGGTCGGGGGTGGTGTCCATGGGCGGGGTGCGGCTCTTCCGGTCGTCCGGCTCTTCCGGTCGGGTGTCGCGGTTCAGCATGGCGTACCCGGACGGGTGGTGCGCACTCCTCCGGCGGGTGGGGTTCGTGGGCGCACTCCTCCGGCGGGCGCGATTCCGGGGCCGCGCACTCCTCCGCTGTGCGGCGGCTTCGGCGCGGCTCAATCGTCCGTGGGACCGGTGGCGCCGTGGACGCCGGCGCGCAGCAGCTGGTGGCCGAGGTCGACCAGGGCGCGGCCGACCGCGAACTCGTCGCCGACCTGCGGTGCCGGCGTGTCGCGGGGGTTGCGGCGGGAGGCGGCGTCGCTGTGCAGGACGGTGCCGTCGGCGTCCAGGACGGCGTGCACCCGGGTGGTGTCCCGGTCCTCGACGAGGTGCAGGCTGAGCTGCCAGTCCTTGGTGCGGACGGCCCGCTCGGCGGCTGGATCCGCTTCGACCACAGGATCCGCTTCGGCCGCTGGATCCGTCTCGGCCGTCGCGTCCACGATCCGGCGTTCCCGGCCGGGGGAGGGGTGGTCGCGGCCGGGGCCGCCGACCGGCTCGATGCCTCTGGGGTCGCCTGGGTCACCGCCCATGCCGCTGCCCATGCTGCTGCCCGGGTCACCGCTCATACCGCTGCCCATGTCACTGGCCATGTTGCTGCCCATCACGTCAACACCTCCGGACCTCCGGCGCGGGACCGGTCCTCCCGTACCACCACGCTGCGCGCCCTTCCCGCCGCCGCGCCAGGGACACGGTGGCCGGGACGGGTGGGGTGATGGGGACGGGCGGGCCAGGAGTGGCGCCGCCGGTGCCCTTTTGTGGCCGGAATGTTGCGGGTGCGGGCTCAAGCGGTGGTGATTCGGTGGCGTAGGCTGACCGCTCTTGCGTCGTCCTCGGGGGGAACCACTCATGCGCCGTGTCGCGGCCGCCGTCGCGCTGCTCGTCGGGCTGACCGCCGTCACCGCCTGTGGGCCGGACGATCCCGCCCCCGGCCCGACGGGCGCCGCCCCCGCCCCGGCGGCCACGACCCCGACGCCCGGCACTCCGTCCTCCGGCGCGGCCCCGAGCAAGAGCGCCGCGCCCCGGCCCGACGGCACCATCACGGTCGCCTTCGCCGGGGACGTCCACTTCGAGGGCCGCACCGAACCCCGGCTGGCCGTCCAGCCGCCCGAGCCGGCGCTCGGCCCGATCTCCCGCAACCTCGCCGACGCCGACCTGTCCGTCCTCAACCTGGAGACCGCGATCACCGGGCGCGGCGCCCCGGAGCCCAAGCTGTACACCTTCCGCACCTCGCCCAAGGCGCTTTCGGTGCTCAAGGACTCGGGCGTCGACGTCGTCTCGATGGCCAACAACCACGCCGTGGACTTCGGCGCCGACGGCCTCGCCGACACGCTCGCCGCCAAGGACTCCTCGCCGATCCCGGTCGTCGGCGTCGGCCGCGACGCCAAGCAGGCGTACGCCCCGTACGTCACCACCGTGCGCGGGGTGAAGGTCGCCGTGGTCGCCGCCAGCCAGGTCGAGGACCTCACCAACCAGAAGTGGCGGGCCGGCGCGAACAAGCCGGGCATCGCCTCCGCGCTGGACGTCCCGGCGCTGGTCAAGGCGGTGGAGGGGGCGAAGCAGCAGGCCCCGGTCGTGCTCGTCTACCTGCACTGGGGCGAGGAGGGCAAGGCCTGCCCGACCGCCGCACAGACCGCCGTCGCGAAGAAGCTCGCCACCGCCGGCGCCACCGCCGTGGTCGGCACGCACGCGCACACCATGGTCGGCTCGGGCATGCTCGGCAACACCTACGTCGGGTACGGCTTCGGCAACTTCCTCTGGTACGGCACCTCCGACTACCCGAACTCCAACGAGACCGGCGTCACCACCCTCACCCTCACCGCCGACGGCAAGGTGACCGGCGAGGCCTTCGTCCCGGCCACCATCGACGACAAGGGCATCCCGGAGCCGGTCACCGGCGCCGCCGCCGAGGCCGCCCTCAAGCGCCGCGACGGCCTGCGCGGCTGCACGGGACTCTCCCCGGCGCCGAAGGCTCCGGCGGACCCCGCAGTGTCGCAGTGAGGCTGCCTACGATGGCCTGGTGACCGGACACCAGGAACTGACGACCCTTCGGCTTTCGCTGCGGCGCCCGTCCGAGGCCGACACCGACGCGATCCTCACCGTCCACAGCGACCCGGCCGCCTGCCTCCACAACCCCTCGGACGCGCTCGCCACCCGGGCCGAGGCCGAGGAACTGTACGGCCGCTGGGACGCGCTGTGGGAGCACCGCGGCTTCGGTTACTGGACGGTCCGTGAGCTCGACTCCCCGACCGTGCTCGGCTTCTGCGGAGTGAAGCCGATGGAACTCGCCGGCCTGCCGGTCCTCAACCTCTTCTACCGCTTCGCCCCCGCCGCCTGGGGTCGCGGCCTGGCGAGCGAGGCCGCCACTGCCGTGGTGGCCTGGTCGGGCGCCGCCGTGCCCGACCTGCCGCTGATCGCCCGCATCCGTCCGGCCAACCTCGCCTCCCAGCGCGTGGCCCTGCGGGCCGGCCTGCGGCGCGCCGAGCACCTGGACGGGGAGGGGTACGACGGCTTCGACTGGATCTACCACCGCCCGGCCGAGCGGTAGTCCCACCGCCACGGGTCGACGGCTGTCGCGGACGCCGGGGCGGCCTACGTTCGGATGGCGAGACGGGTCGTCTCGTCTCGCTGTGTGCGGCGGGCGGCGGACGGGCGATTTGACGGTCGCACAGACTCTCGGCGTAGGCGAACTGTTGTGTTAGGTTAGGCTTACCTAATCTTGCTGGTCGGAGGGGATGTCCTGTGCAGCAGCAGTCCGAATTCGCCGGTACCGTCGCGATGGTGACCGGGGCCGGCCAGGGCATCGGCGCGGCCGTGGTGCGAGCGCTGGTCGCCGAGGGGGCCGTCGTCGCGGCGCTGGATCGCCGTGCCGGTCCGCTCGGCACCCTGGCGGCGGAGCTTCCGGCCGTCAGACCGTACGTCCTGGACGTGTCCGATGCCCAAGCTGTCGATGAAGCGGTCGAGTTGATCGAGCGCCAACTCGGACCGATCGCCACGCTCGTGAACGTCGCGGGCATCCTGCGTACCGCGCCGGTCGTCGAACTCACCGACGCCGACTGGGTGGACACCTTCGCCGTGAACACCACTGGCGTCTTCCATGCCAGTCGCGCCGTAGGGCGGCGGATGGCGCAGCGGGGGTGTGGGGGCATTGTGACCGTCGGGTCCAACGCCGCCGGGGTGCCGAGGGCCGGGATGGCCGCCTATGCGGCGTCCAAGGCCGCGGCCACCATGTTCACCCGCTGCCTGGGACTGGAACTCGCCCGGTCCGGGGTGCGGTGCAACGTCGTGTCGCCCGGGTCGACCGACACCGAGATGCAGCGCGCACTGTGGGGCGAGGACGCCGCCGCAGCCGAACAGCGGGTGATCGAGGGCGACTTGGGTGCCTGGCGGGTCGGCATCCCGCTCGGGCGGATCGCCGCCCCCGCCGACATCGCCGAAGCCGTGGTGTTCCTGGCATCCGACCGGGCGCGGCACATCACCATGCACGACCTGTACGTCGACGGCGGCGCGACCCTGCGCGCCTGAGGCGCCCCCCGGTTCCGGCGGAACCGCCGCCTCCCAGCAGTTCCGCTCCCCCTCCGCACCTCGATTGCTCGCCGCAGACCTGCCGGCCCCTGAAGACCCGCCGGCCCTGAAGACCTGCCGGCTCCCGAGGATCCGCCCGGCTCCCCGTAGACCCGCGATCTCCCCGTACACCCGTCCCAGACTGGAGAATCCACCGTGACCACGGTGCCCCACGCCCCGGCGGCCCCCCGCGCCGACGGCCCCGACCATGCCGTCATCGGCGCGGCCAGCGGACTGCTCGGCCAGTACCGGGCCGCCTCCGACGAGGCGTTCTTCGCCTCGCCGACGCGCACCCTGCTCACCTCCGGCGTGCGCGCCCGGGTGCCGCAGGACGGGCGGCCGCTGCCCGTGCGGGTCGCCGAGACGCTGGCCGAGGCCGGGCGCGCCGGGGGTGAACGGCCGCTGGTGGTCGGCGCGGTGGCGTTCGACCGGGACAGCCGGGTCGAGCTCGCCGTGCCCGAGCGGGTTCGGACCGCCGGGGCGCTGCGTGACGACCCGCTGATCGCGCTGCCCGCGCCGCCGGCCGAGCGGGTCGACTGGCGGATCCGCCCGGTGCCCGAGCCGGAGGCGTACGGCGCGGGTGTCGCGGCGGCCGTCGAGCGGCTGCGCGGCGGGGGGTTGAGCAAGGTGGTGCTGGCCCGGACGCTGGAGCTGAGCGCCGCCGAGCCGCTCGACCTGCCCGCCGTCCTGCAGCGGCTGGCCCGCCGCGACCCGGGCGGCTACACCTTCGCCGTCCCGGCCGGCGGTGGGCGTACCCTGATCGGCGCCAGCCCCGAACTCCTGCTCTCCCGGCGGGGAACGGCCGTGCTGGCCAACCCGCTGGCCGGCTCGGTGCCGCGCAGCGGGGACCTCGGCGAGGACGTCCGGCGCGCCGCCGCGCTGCTGGAGTCGCCCAAGGACCTGCACGAGCACGCCGTGGTGGTGGACGCCATCCGTGAGGCGCTGGCGCCGTACTGCCGCACCCTGGAGGTGCCCGAACGGCCCACCCTGGTGCGGACGGCCGCGATGTGGCACCTGGCGACCACGATCCGCGGCGAGCTGGCCGACCCGGCGGTCTCCGCCCTGGAGCTGGCCTGCGCGCTGCACCCGACCCCGGCCGTCTGCGGCACCCCGACGGACGTCGCGCGCCGGGTGATCGGCGAGGTCGAGCCCTTCGATCGCGGCCTGTACACCGGCATGGTCGGCTGGGGCGACGCGACGGGCGACGGCGAGTGGGTGGTCACCATCCGGTGCGCGGAGGCGGACGAGCGGACGCTGCGGGTGTACGCCGGTGCCGGGGTGGTCGACCGGTCCCGCCCGGAGGCCGAACTCGCCGAGACCAGCGCCAAGTTCCGGACCTTCCTGGACGCCGCGGGGGTGTCCCGGTGACGCCGCCGGAGGGGGGCACCCCGTACCCCGCCGAGTTCGCCGAGCGCTACCGGGCGGCCGGGTACTGGCGCGGCGAGACCTTCGGGCGGATGCTGCGCGAGCGCGCCGCCGCGCACGGCGAGCGGATCGCCGTCGTCGACCCGGGCGGACACCCGACGGCGGCGACGGAGCGGCGCTGGACGTACGCCGAACTCGACCGCCGGGCCGACCGGATGGCCGCCGGGCTGCTCGCCCGGGGGATCCGGGCCGGGGACCGCGTGGTGGTCCAACTGCCCAACGCCGCCGAGTTCTTCGAGGTGGTCTTCGCGCTGTTCCGGATCGGCGCGCTGCCGGTGTTCGCGCTGCCCGCGCACCGGTACACCGAGATCGGGTACTTCTGCTCCTTCACCGGCGCGGCGGCGTACGTCGTCCCGGCCGTCGAAGGCGGCTTCGACTACCGTGAACTCGCCTCCCGGGTACGGGCGGAGAACCCCGCGCTGCGGCTGGTGCTGGTGGCCGGCGAGGACGCGGGGGAACACGTCCGGCTGGCGGACGTGCCCTGCGACGGGCCCGGGCCCTCGAGTGAACCCGAGCCGGCGGACGTCGCCTTCCTGCAGCTCTCCGGCGGCAGCACCGGCGTGCCGAAGCTGATCCCGCGCACCCACGACGACTACATCTACTCGCTGCGCGGCTCGGTCGAGCTGTGCGCGCTCGACGCGGACAGCGTGTACCTGTGCGCGCTGCCCGCCGCCCACAACTTCCCGCTCAGCTCGCCGGGTTCCCTCGGCACGCTGTACGCGGGCGGGCGGGTGGTGCTCTGCCCGCAGCCCGGTCCGGAGACCGCCTTCCCGCTGATCGAACGCGAGGGCGTGACCATCACCGGGCTGGTGCCGCCGCTCGCGCTGCTCTGGCTGGACGCCGCCGAGCGCGGCGCCCGGGGGTACGAGAGCCTGGAGGTGCTGCTGGTCGGCGGCGCCAAGTTCAGCACGGAGGCGGCCCGCAGGGTGCGGCCGGTGCTGGGATGCACGCTCCAGCAGGTGTTCGGGATGGCCGAGGGGCTGGTCAACTACACCCGGCTGGACGACCCGGAGGAGCTGATCACCACCACCCAGGGCCGTCCGATCTCCCCCGACGACGAGGTCCGGGTGGTCGACGACCACGACCGGGACCTGCCCGAGGGCGCCACCGGCCACCTGCTGACGCGCGGCCCGTACACCATCCGCGGCTACTGGAACGCGCCCGAGCACAACGCGAACTCCTTCACGGCCGACGGCTTCTACCGCACCGGCGACCTGGTCCGGCGGACCCCGACCGGCCACCTGGTGGTCGAGGGGCGGGCCAAGGACCAGATCAACCGGGGCGGCGAGAAGGTCGCCGCCGAGGAGATCGAGAACCACCTGCTCGCGCACCCCGCCGTGCACGACGCCGCGGTGGTGTCGATGCCCGACCCCTATCTGGGCGAGCGCACCTGCGCGTACGTGGTGCTCCGCTCCGAACACCGCGAACAGCCGCCGAAGGGCGTTGAGTTGAAGCGGTACGTGCGGCAGCGCGGGCTGGCCGACTACAAGGTGCCGGACCGGGTGGAGTTCGTCGAGGCCTTCCCGGCCACCGGCATCGGGAAGGTCAGCAAGAAGGACCTGCGCGCGGCCATCGCGGCCTCCCTGACCGCCAGTTGATTTCCGTCCCGTTGCTGTCTAGCTGCTAAGGAACGACCATCGTGGGCCTGCCCCGCATACCCTCCTATCCGATGCCCGCCGCCGGGGAGCTGCCCGCCGACCGGGTCGCCTGGACGGTGGACCCGGCGCGCGCCGTCCTGCTGGTCCACGACCTGCAGAACCATTTCCTGGGCGCCTACGACACCGGGGCCGCGCCGGTTCCCGAACTGCTCGGCAACGTCGCGGGGTTGGCCGAGGCGGCGGGCGCCACCGGCGTCCCGGTCGTCTACTCGGCGCAGCCGGGCGGACAGAGCCCGGCCGAGCGCGGACTGCAGCAGGACTTCTGGGGGCCCGGCATCCCGGACGGCCCGCGCGCCACCGCGATCGCCGACGCCGTCTCGCCGAGGCCGGGCGACACCGTGCTGACCAAGTGGAAGTACAGCGCCTTCGTGCGCACCGAGTTGGAGCACCTGCTGCGCGAGCAGGGCCGGGACCAGCTGGTGATCACCGGCGTGTACGCGCACATCGGCGTGCAGGCCACCGCCTGCGACGCCTGGATGCGGGACATCCAGGCCTTCGTGGTGGCCGACGCCGTCGCCGACTTCGGCCCGGCGGAGCACCGTGCCGCGCTGGCCTGGGTGGCCGGGCGCTGCGGAGTGGTCACCACGACGGCGGCCGTGCTCGGGACGTTGAACGGCGTGCATGGCGTGGACGGCGTGGACGGCGTGGACGGTGCCAACGGCGCGAACAGCGTGGACGAGGCGGCGGGCGCGGGGGGTTCGGGCGAGACGGAAGAGGTGGACGGGAAGTGACAGGCGTGGGCTTCACGGTGGTTCGGATCCGGGCCGAGGTCGCCGACCTCCTCGGCGAGGACCCGGCGGACATCCCGCTGGACGAGAACCTGGTCGACTGGGGGCTGGACTCCATCCGCCTGATGACGCTCGCCGAGCGCTGGCGGGCGGAGGGCGTCGAGGTGGCGTTCGTCCGGCTCGCGGAGCGTCCGGTGATCGAGGCCTGGGCCGAGCTGCTGGGCGCGGCCTGATGGCGGCGGTCGTACGGGAGGCCGCCCGGACAGCGGTCCGGGAGTCCGTGTGGGAGGTCATGCGAGAGTCCGTCCGGGAGTTGGAGCGGGAGGGGGCGCTGCCCTCGGCGCCGTCCCTGCCCCGGCGCACGGTGACGTACCCGGCGACCACCGTGGTGGGGCCGGTCGAGGCCCAGGCGGCCCGGACACCGGACGCGTCGGCGCTGGTGCTCGCAGGCGGGGAGACCGTCAGCTACAGGGAACTGAACGCCTCGGCCAACCGGTTGGCGCGCGCCTTGGCCGCCCGCGGGGCCCGCCCGGGCGCGGTGGTCGGCCTGGCGGCCGTTCGGAGTCCGGCCGAGCTGCTGACGGCGCTGCTGGCGGTGGTGAAGTCGGGCGCGGCGTACCTCCCGCTGGACCCGGCCGACGCGCCCGGGCGCAGGGCGCGGCTGCTCGCGGAGACCGGGCCGGTGTGCGTGCTGGGGGAGGGGGTGGCGGGAGCGCTCGCCGGGCTGGAGACGGACGGCGAGCTGCCCACCGACCCGCCTCGGGCGCTCACCCCGCGGCACCTGCTCTGCGTCGGGTACGGCCCGGGCGGGCGCCCGACGGCTGTGCGGCTCACCCATGCCGAGGCGGACCGCCGGGTGCGCGAGCTGCAGGCGCAGCACCCGCTCGGCCCGGGCGACCGGGTGCTGCAACTGGGGCTGCCGCTTTGGGAGTTCCTCTGGCCGCTGCGGACGGGCGCCGCCGTGGTGCTCGCCGATCCGCAGGGGGAGGGGGAGGTCGGGGCGCTGGTCCGGGAGCTGGGCGTGACGGCGGTGCGGGTGGCGCCGGCGGCTCTGCTGGGTGCCTGACGGGCGGATGGCGGACTGCGGACGGACAGCCATGTGCTCGCGGCGCCGGGCGACGGCGCGCCGGTCATCGTGCCCCGGGCGCCGCTGGGTTGACGGCACTGCTTTTCGTCAACGGGCTCGTCCCCTTCGCCTGATCGATCACCCGTTCGAGCGGTTTCGAATCCCTGCGCCCCGGCCGTCTCCACCCCGCCCGTCCCGTTGTCAGTGGGCCTCGCTACGTTCCTCCCATCGCTGGTCAGCAGGGCGATCGAGACGTGGTTCCCGGGTGGTCCCCGGGTGGGAGGAGTACGGCCGTGGCATGGGTGGAGACGGGCGCGGGAGGGTACCGCGTCGCGCTCGACGGGGAGGGCCGGGTGGTGTGCCGCAACGCGGCGGGCCGCGATCTCAAGTCCGTTCCGTCGAAGCTCGGTGACGACCCGGTGGTCACCCAGCTCAAGCAGCTCGCCGAGTGGCTGTCCGCGCACGAGCGCAGCTGCCGGGACGACGTCGAGCGCTGGATGGTGCGCTCGCTGCCGGTGCCCGCCGCGGTGATCACCGCCGTGTGGCCGGACGAGGCCTGGCAGGCCGTGCTGCGCGACCTGGTGGTCACCGGCGCGGACGGCACGGTCGCCGGCTTCCTGCGCGGCGCGGACGCCGAGCGCGGCCTCGGCCTGGTCGACCTGGACGGCGACACCGTCCGCCTCACCGACGGCGAGGTCCTGATACCCCACCCCGTCCTCCTCGAGGACCTCGACGAGCTGCGCGAGTTCGCCGTCGAGCTCGGCGTCTCCCAGCGCGTCCAGCAGCTCTACCGCGAGGTCTGGCACCGGCCGACGGAGCTCCCGGGCGGCACCGAGGTCACCACCTACGCCGGCGGCCGCTACCGCGAGCTGCGCGAGCTGGCCGGCCGCTGCACCCGGCTCGGCTGCCGGATCCGTGGCGGCTCCGCCGTCCAGCCGGTCACCGAGGGCGGGCGCACCGTCGAGGCCCGGGTCTGGGTCGGCGACTACTACGAGTACGACGCCTGCGAGACCGGAGCGCTCAGCTGGGCGGGCCCCGACGGCCGGGCCCTGCCGCTCACCGAGGTCGGGCCGGTCGCCTGGTCCGAGGGCATGCGGATGGCCGCCGCCCTGTACGCCGGCCGCACGATCGAAGGGGAGGACGCCGCATGACCGCCACCGGCCCGAACACCACCACCGGCTCGGCCACGACCGCCTCGCACGAGGGACGTCCCGAAGCCCTGCTCGACGCCGGCGCCGTGCTGCCGCCCGGCACCCTGGCCGACGCCGGCCGCCCCGACAGCGCCGCCGACGTGCTCACCGCCCGCGCCTACACCCACCCCGCGCTCGACGGCCGCCGGATCGTCCGGCTGGTCCCCGGCGCGCTCGGGCAGGCCGAGGACCTCGCCCTCGACTTCCTCGGCCTGACGCCCGACGCCGAGCCCGCCGAGGTCGGCCAGGTCCGCCAGGAGGCGCTCGGCTTCCCCGCCTGGGCACTGGTCCACGACCCGGCCAACGGCCACCACGCGCTCGCCCTGGTCAAGGAGATGGAGCGGCTGGCCCGCCAGGCCACCTCCAAGCCCGGCGCCGCCAAGGACGGCTTCGACGAGCTCGCCACCCGCCTCGGCCGCGCCGTCCCGCACTTCCTGCCCACCTTCTGCGAGGAGGTCGGCCGGATCTTCCTCGGCCACGGCAACCAGACCTACGCCGCCGCCTGGTTCGGCAAGGCCCGCGACGCCGAGCGCACCCACGGCCTGACGGTGGACGAGGAGCGGCTGCGCGCCGTCTTCCTGGAGTTCGCGCTGGCCGGCGCGCTCACCGTCAAGTCCCTGCGCCAGTACGTCAAGGAGCTCGCCCGGCGGCTCGACCCGCTGACCGCCTGGCAGCGCTTCCGCCAGCTGTGTACCGAGCGCTCCGCGGCCGGCATGGCCCCGTACGCCGGGGTCGCCGAGGACGCCCGCGCGCTGATCCGGGCCGCCGGGCTCGACCGTGCCGAGCACGAACGGGCGCTGCTCGCCGAGCTGTTGGCCTCCCCGGCGGTCAACCGGGCGCCCGCCGCGTTCTGGAAGTCCTGGCACGGCGCGCTGGTCGAGCTGGGCAAGGCCGACGCGCGGATCCGGGTCCGCCTGCTGGAGCTGCTGCCCGACCCGGCCGCCGCCGACTCCGCCCCGCACGACACCGCCTGGCTGGCGGTCCTCGCCGCGACCGGCGCCGAGGAACAGCTCACCGGCCCCCGCCCCGAGGGCGCCGAGCCCGCCGCCGCCTGGCTCCAGCGCTGGTGCCACCACCTCGGCCGCGGCTGGCGCACCCGGCCCAGCTGCCCGGCCACCCTCGCCCTGGCCGGCCGGATGGTCGAGCGGCTGCGCGCCGACGCCGTCCCGGTCGACCTCTTCACCGGCGTCCAGGCGAGCCACACCCGACTCGACCTGCTGGACCTCCTGCTGGCCGCGGGCGTCCCCGTGGCCGACCCGCCGGCCGACCGCGGCTTCGACCTGCGCGACTGGGTCGGGCAGGCCGGCCCCGACAGCGCCGGCCTCACCGCCCTCGCCGCCGACGCCCGCTTCCGGCCGATGCTGCGCCGCGCCACCCCGGCCGCCTGGGAGACGGCCGTCAAGCGCCAGGCGGCCGTGCTGCCGCTGCTGAACGAGCTGTTCGCGGAGTGGGCCGAGGCTTGCGCCGAGGAGGTGACGGCCGCCCGCGGCCTGGCCGGCGCCGCCGACCTGGTCCGCTCGCTGAGCCAGCACCGCACCGCCATCCGCACGGTCGCCCCGGCCGCCGCCGAGAAGATCGCCGCACTCGACGTCACCGGCCTGCTCGCCCGGGCCCTCGGCGCCGGCATCCTGGACGAACTCGGCTGGCCCGCCCTGGAGGAGGCGCTCGCCAAGCTGGCCGACCCGCCCGCCGCCGACGCCCCGCCGACCACGGCCCCCGGCCTGCGCACCCGGGGCCTGAGCGGCCTGATCGTCGAGGACGCCTGGCCGTACCTGATCCTTGCCCGCCTCGACCGCGCCGTCGTGGTCGGCCCGCAGGGCATCCTGCTGGACCACACCCTGCGCCTGCCCAAGCTGCCGGAGAACTGGAACCGCCCCCGGCTGCGCCTGGTCGACGGCGAACTCCTCGTCGTCTGGTACGAGGACGGAAAGCAGACGGCGTACTGGTCCGGCCGCCCGGAGCAGACCTTCGGACTCGAAGGCAGCACCATCGCCGGCTACCACTACGGCGAGCGGTTCCCGGAAGTGCCGTCCCTGCCGCTGCCCGGCGGCGGCCGCACCACCGGCGAGCGCCCGCTGCACCCCGGCGACACCCGGATGCCCAACGAACACCCCGTCCTCGGCGACGGCACCGGCTACTGGACGCTGCGCCACGGCGCCGACGGCCCCGTCCTGCGCGAACTCGACCCGGCCACCGGCACCCTGGGCCGCGCCGCCGAGCCGCCCGTGATCGCCGCCACCGCCGCGGCCGGCCGGCTCGCCGAAGGCAGTACCCGGCTGCTGCCGCTGCAGCCCGGCCTGGAGCAGACCCCGCTCGGCACCGACGGCACCGTGCTCGGCAGCTGGGTCCGCAGCGAGCCCGGCCGCGTCGTCACCACCTTCACGGCCGACGGGCAGCGCATCGTCCTGCCGCTGGACGGGCGGCGTGAGCCGGACATCGTCCCGGTCGGCCGGCTCGCCCTGCCCGGCGAGGGCCGCCCGGTGGTCAGCCGCCCGGGCGGCGAACACCTCTCCCTCAACCTGCCCGACCTCGCCGACCGCGCGGACCGCACTGCCGACCTGCGCAGCTGCCGGTCGGGCGAGCTCTCCGCCGCCGGCACCGTCCTCGTCCCGCCGTACGACCACTGGCACGCCCTGCGGCCCCGCGACGAGGCCGGATCCCGCACCCTGCGCGGCCTGACCACGGAGCAGGCCGCCCACCTGATCGACCTCGCCTGGCCCGTCGACGCCGAGCCCGTCCCGGCGGACGAACAGAGCTGGCTGACCGTCCAGGGCGTCCGGCGCCCGCTCGCCCAGCGGGGCGAGGCCCGCACCACCCTGCCGGTCGAGGCGGTCGGCGCCGCCCTGCCCGGGATCGCCCATCCGCTGCTGCTCGCCGGCGTCGCCGGATTCGCCCGCGCCGCCGCCGACCTGCTGGACCGGGTCGCCCGGTTCGTCCCGCAGCCGGAGGCCGAGCGCCCCGGCAAGGCGGAGGCCGCCGAATGGCGGCCCGAGCACGGCCGGGACGACGAACTGCGCGACGCCGTCCGCGCCGTCCTGCCCGAGATCGGCGGCTTCGGCAACGGCTGGGGCACCTCCGACCGCTGCTGGGTGCTCAACAACCTGCGCACCGTCAGCGCCGTCCTCGCCGCCCCGCCCGCCGCACCCGCCCCGCCTGCCGCGAACGGCGCGAGTGGCGAGGGCTGGACCACCCCGGCGAGCGTCACCCTGCACGGCGGCGACGCCAACCACGGCTGGCTGCACCTGCTCGGCCGGGTCGACGCCCTGGCCCACGCCGTGGCCGCCCCACTCACCAAGCCGGCCCACCGCTCCACGCTGGTCCTGCTGCTCGGCGAACTCACCAAGGGCCCGCTCGCCGACCGCGGCGCCACCCTGCGCGAGATCGTCCTCGCCGAGCCGGCGCAGCGCACCACGAGCGACCGGCCCACCAGCCACCGCCAGGGCGAGGTGCTACGGCACGGCGACCGCACCGTCGTCATCCTCGGCCACCGGCGCCAGTTCTCCGACGGCACGGTGCACTGGCTCGCCGTCGACCACGACCCGAGCGGGGAGTTCGGCCCCGTCGCGCACTTCACCACCGTCGAGGAGCGCGGCACCGAGGAACGGGTCTCCGCCGCCTGGACCGCCACGTTCCGGCGGGTCGCCGCCCTGGGCCGCAGCGTCCCCTGGGACGCCGCCCGCGCCACCGCCTTCTCCGAACTCACCGGCATCGGCACCACCCGCGCCACCCTGCTGCTCAGCCCGCCCCCGGGCCTGCTCCACTGGGGCAACGCCGAGGTGCCCGCCGAGTACGGCTTCAAGCCCGCCGAGGTCAGGGCCGCCCAGAGCTGGCTGCGCGGACACGACCACGCCGGCATCGCCGACGTGTGGAGCGCCCTGCTGCCCGCCGACCCGAAGACGCTGTGGACCGACGGCCCCGACCTCGCCGCCGGGGCCGAGGCCTGGATCCGCCGCTTCGGACGGCTCGTCACCCTCCCCGAGGAGGCCCAGGCCACCGTCCAGGGCGTGTCCATCGGCACCATCGAGGCGGTGCTCAACCCCGCCCACACCCCGTGGCTGACCCGCACCACCGGCTTCCGGCGCAACGACAACGACCAGGGCACCTCCCAGCTGGTCCCCGAGGACCCGTCCGCCGTGCCCGGATCCGGCGCGCTGGACTCCACCATCGACGCCGTCCGCTGGCTCGCCTACCACCTGCCCGCCGACAGCCCGCTGCGCGCGCTGCTGCCCCGGGCCGCCACCGCGCTGCGCGAGCGCCTGGCCGACCCCGAGCTGCTCCTCGACCTCGACCTCGTCCGCACCCCCAAGGGCACCTCGCTGGCCGCCGTCCTGCGCACCCATTTCGGCCTGCCCGCCGAGGGCGGCGCCGACCCGGACGGTCTGGTCCGCTGCGGCCCGGCGCTGGTCCTCACCCCGTACCACGAGGAGTACGAGCGGGTCTGGCTGCGCCCGGCCGCCCTGGCCGGCCCGGACGACCCGCTGCTCGAACTGCTCGACGGCCTCTCCAGCAGCTACTGGTTCGGCACCGAGCGGGCCGCCATCGCGGCCGTGCTGCGCGGCGAACCGGAGCGCCTGGCCGCCTCCGCCGCCGCCTGCTCCGCCGCCTGTGCTGATTCCGCCGCCTCCGCCGTGACGGCCGTCGGCGACGGCCCGGCCTGGCTGCAGAACCCGCAGCTGTCCGCCCCCGAGCTGGTCGCCGAGGTGTCCCGCACCCACGGCCTCGGCGAGGACGCAGCCGCGCTCTACCTCCAACTGCTCGCCCTGCCCGACCCGACCGACCGCAACGTCGCCCGCTGGACGGGCTGGAAGCCCGCCCGGCTGAAGCGGGCCCGCGCCGAACTCGCCGCCACCGACCTGGTGCTGGAGGCCAAGCGGTCCCGGGCCGGCCGCGGCCTCTTCCTGCCCGGCGGCTGGCAGGAGGCCAAGTCCCCGGCCCTGCCGGCCGAGACCTGGAAGGCCGCCCTGTACGAACTGCCCACCCACCGGCCCGTGCTGGCGCACCTGCCCGTCCCCGAGCTGTTCGCCCGGGCCTGGCAGCGCACCCTCGACGGCGACGCCCCCGGTTACGAAGAGCTCCAGACCAGCAAGCGCAGGAAGGCCCGCCGATGAGTACCACCACCTCCGTACCCATGCCCGCGGAGCGGCAGATCGTCCCGCCCGAGGAGAAGTACGCCGCCGAACTGGAGTTCCTCGCCGCACACGACAGCGGCCCGCGCCCGCCCGGCTGGCACCTCACCCCGCGCGCCGTCGTCACCTTCGTGATGGGCAGCGACGGCGAGAAGCTCAAGGCCGGGCGCAGGAGCCTGGTCATCGAGCCCAAGTTCGTCGGCGAGCGCGCCCTGGTCGAACGCTGCGTCGTCACCCTCGCCGGGGAGCGCGGCCTGCTGCTCGTCGGCGAGCCCGGCACCGCCAAGTCGATGCTCTCCGAACTGCTCGCCGCCGCCGTCTGCGGCACCAGCGCGCTCACCGTCCAGGGCACCGCCGGCACCACCGAGGACCAGCTCAAGTACGGCTGGAACTACGCCCTGCTGCTCGCCCAGGGCCCCAGCCGCGAGGCCCTCGTCCCCTCCCCGGTGCTCACCGCGATGACCACCGGGGCGGTCGCCCGGGTCGAGGAGGTGACCCGCTGCCTGCCCGAGGTGCAGGACGCCCTGGTCTCCCTGCTCTCCGAACGGCGCGTCGCCGTACCCGAGTTGGCGGGCACCCCGGACGGGCAGCTGCACGCCGCCGCCGGCTTCACCCTGATCGCCACTGCCAACCTGCGGGACAAGGGCGTCAGCGAGATGTCCGCGGCCCTCAAACGGCGGTTCAACTTCGAGACGGTCGGCCCGATCGGCAGCCTCGCCGCCGAGGTCGACCTGGTCCGCCGCCAGTCCACCGTCGCCGTCGCCCGGGCCGGCGCCGCCTACGCGGTCGACGACGCCGTCCTGGAAGCCCTGATCACCGCCTTCCGTGACCTGCGCACCGGCCGCTCCACCGAGGGCTGGGACGTCGAACGCCCGTCCACCGTGATGAGCACCGCCGAGGCGGTCTCCGTCGCCACCGCGCTCGGCGTCACCGCCGCCTACCTGCCCGACGGCGGCGACCTGCTCGGCCGCCTCCCCGGCCAGCTCCTCGGCGTGGTCCGCAAGGACGATCCCGCCGACGCGGCCCGCCTGCTCGGCTACTGGGACGGCCCGGTCCGCCGCCGCGCCGAACAGGGTGCCGCCACCTGGCGCACCCTGTGGGACCTCCGCTCGGCGCTGGAGGCCTGAGCCGATGAGCAGCGCGGTGACCCCCGTCCCGGACGACGCGGACCGTACGGTCCGGACCGAGGCCGACCGGCTGGCCGCCTCCGGCGCCGGCCGCCCCGGGCCCTACCTGATCGGCGTGCGCCACCACGCGCCGTCCCTCAGCGCGGTCGTCCCCGCGCTGCTCGACGCCGCCCGACCGGAGGCGGTGCTGGTCGAACTGCCCGCCGAGTTCCAGCCCTGGCTCGGCCCGCTCGCGGACGAGGCGACCGAAGCCCCGGTCGCCCTCGCCGCCGCCCCGGCCGGACCCGACGAGGCGGGCGGCCCCGCCTTCTACCCGTTCGCCGACTTCTCCCCGGAGCTCGCCGCCCTGCGGTGGGCCCGGCGCAACGGCGTGGAGGCCATCGCCTGCGACCTCCCGCTCGCCCACCGCACCACCCGGGCCGGCGAAGGACGGCGCATCGGCGGGGCGCCGGACGCCCCCGGCGTCGCCGACGCGCTGCGCCACCGCCTCACCGGCCGGGACACCGACGAGGACCTGTGGGACCGGCTGGTCGAGACCGCCGCCCCCGGCTCCACCCCGGAAGCCGTCCGGCGCGCCGCCCTGCTCGTCGGCTGGGCACTGCGCCACGACGCCGAGACCGGCCCCGGCGTCGACCCGTACGACCTGCGCCGCGAGGCCTGGATGCGCGCCCGCATCCGGGCCGCCTCGGCCGGCGGGCGCCGGATCGCCGCCGTGGTCGGCGCCTTCCACGCCTCCGCCCTGCTGGACGGCCCGATCGCCACCGAGGAGCCGCCGCACCCGGACGACCCCGGCCATGTCCTCTCCCTGATCCCGTACACCTACCCGCTGCTCGACGCCCGCTCCGGCTACCCGGCGGGCATCCGCGACCCGGAGTGGCAGCACACCGTCCTCGATGCCGGCGGCGACCCCGAACGGCTCGCCGAGGCGCTCACCACCACCGCCGTCCGGATCTGCGCCGCCCTGCGCAGCCAGGACCACCCCAGCGGCCCGGCCGACGCCCGCGAGATCGTCCGCCTGGCCGGCGACCTCGCCCGGCTGCGCGGCCACGCCGTCCCCGGCCGCGGTGAACTGGTCGAAGCCGTCCAGACCGTCCTCGCCCAGGGCGAACCCCTCGGCCGCGGCCGGGCCGTCGCCCGCGCCCTCGAACAGGTCCTGATCGGCACCCGCACCGGCCGCCCCAGCCCCGCCGCCCCGCGCAGCGGACTCGCCCCGGCCGTCGAGACCCTCCTCGCCGACCTCGGCCTCCCCGGCCCCGCCGACCCCGGCCCCCGCGACCTGCGCCTCGACCCGCTGCGCAGCCCTCTCGACCGCCGCCGCGAGATCCTCCTCCACCGCCTCACCGCCTGCGACGTCCCCTACGCCGACCCCGTCCCCACCACCGGCGCCGGCGGCACCGAAACCCTCGGCACCCGCTGGCGCCTCCACTGGACACCCGCCACCGCCGCCATGCTCACGGTCGCCGGCACCCGAGGCGTCACCCCCGCCCAGGCCGCCGAGGGCGCCCTGCGCACCCGCCTCACCGCCGACCCCACCCCGCGCGAGATCATCGACGGCCTCACCGCCGCCGCCTCCTGCGCCCTCCCCGCCCTCACCGACATCCGCCTCGCCCAACTCACCACCACCCTCCCTGCCTCAGCCACCCTCCCCGACCTCCTCGACGCCCTCTCCCTTCTCGACCGCCTCGCCGCCGGCCACTTCCCGGGCTGCCCCCAGAGCGGGGACAACACGGCGCCCAGCGAGGAGGGGGCGCCAGCCGCGCCCGGTGGTCAGGACATTGCCTCACCTGCCTCATCTGCCTCGCCTACCTCAGGCGCTCCGGCGTCCGGCTCCTCCTCCCCCTTCTCTTCTTCTCCCTCCTCCTCCGCCGGGCCGTTGGCGGCCGCCGGGGAGGTCCTGACGGTTGCCGCCGTGCGGCAGTTGGAGGGGCTGGGCGGGTCGGACGATCCGCAGGACGCCCGGGCGCTGGTGGAGTTGGCGCGGCGCGCGGATCGGCTGGGTGGGGTGCGGCCGTCATACGCGCTGGCCGAACTCGCCGAGCGGGGGAGTCCGTTGGTGCGGGGTGCGGCCGGGGCGGTGCGGGTGCTGCTCGGGCAGGAGGCGGCCGGGGTGCTGGGCGCTCGGGCGGCCTCGTGGGTGGACGGGGCGACCGGTCCGGAGGCGCGGCACGCGCTCGGGCGGGCGCTGGTCGGGTTGCTGACGGCGGCGGAGGGGCTGTTCGACTCCGCCCCGGAGGCGCTCGCGCCGGTGCTGGAGCGGGTCACCTCGCTGCCCGACGATGCCTTCCTGGACCGGCTGCCCGCGCTGCGCGGCGGCTTCGACACGCTCAGTCCGGCCGCCCGTGACCGATTGCTGGCCCTGGTCGAGGAACACCTGGGCACCCGGCTCACCGCGCTGCCCGAGGAGGCCGGCCCCGCCGTGCTCGCCGGCTGGGTGCGGGCGGACCTCGCGGCCCGCGCCGCGCTGGCCCGCCGCGGCCTGCTGCCACCGGCACCGGCACCGGCACCGGCAGCCCCCGATCCGGCCCCTGATCCGGCCCCGGCGTCACAGCTTGCCCCCGAGCACGTCGCCGCGGCGGACCGGGCCCACCACACCCTCGCGCCCGCCGAGCGCTGGCGGCTGCTCCTCGGCCGCCCCGGCAACGGCGGCCTGAGCGGCCGCGGCGCCCGACTCGCCACCGCCCTGGACGAGTTGTACGGCAGCGGGCACGGCGAGGGCTCCGGTCCCGGCGTGGGGAGCCGGGGCAGCCGGGGCGGCCGCGAGGCCCCCTACCCCGGGGTGCGGGAGTGGGCCGAGGAGCTGGAGTCGCTGTTCGGCCCGGGCCTGCGGGAGGAGGTGCTGGCCGCCGCCGTCGCGCAGGGCCGCACAGACGTCCTGGCGGCGATCGACCCGTCCGCCGTCCGCCCGTCCGTCGACCTGCTGCGCACCGTCCTGGAGCACGCGGGCGGCCTGCCCGAGGCCCGGCTGGCGCGGCTGCGCCCGCTGGTGCGGCGCCTGGTGGACGAGCTGACCCGGGAGCTGGCGACCAGGCTGCGCCCGGCGCTGACCGGGATCGCGGTGCCGCGCCCGTCCCGCCGTCCGGGTGGCGGGCTGGACCTGGACCGGACCATCCGGGCCAACCTGGCCACCGCCCGTCCCGCGCCGGGGGGCGGCACCCTGATCGTGCCCGAGCGCCCGGTGTTCCGGACCAGGGCGCGGCAGGCCAACGACTGGCGGCTGATCCTGGTCGTGGACGTCTCCGGGTCGATGGAGGCCTCCACGGTCTGGGCGGCGCTCACAGCCTCGATCCTGGCCGGGGTGCCCTCGCTGAGCACCCACTTCGTCGCGTTCTCCACCGAGGTCGTCGACCTCACGGAGCGCGTGGAGGACCCGCTGAGCCTGCTGCTGGAAGTGCGGATCGGCGGCGGCACCAGCATCGCGAGCGGCCTGCGCTACGCGCGGGAGCTGGTGACGGTGCCGTCCCGCACGCTGGTCGCGGTGGTCAGCGACTTCGAGGAGGGCGGGCCGGTCTCCGGGCTGCTGGCCCAGACCCGGGCGTTGGTGGACTCCGGCGTGCACCTGCTGGGCTGCGCGGCGCTGGACGACACCGGGACGGCCCGCTACTCGAAGGCGGTCGCGGGCCGACTGGTCGCGGCCGGTATGCCCGTGGCGGCGTTGAGCCCGCTGGAACTGGCCCGCTGGGTGGGGGAGAAGGTGCGATGAGTGTGACGGTGCGGACGAACGAGTGGCCGGGCGTGCGGCCCGAGGTGGTCGCCGAGGTGGTGGCCGGGCTGAGCGCCCGGCTGCAGAAGCGGCTGGACGGCGCGGCTGCGAAGCTGGCGGAGCGTCCGGTGGCGCGCGCGGGTGACGAGTGGCGGGTGGAGGTGGACGAGGAGACGGTGCTCGTCCTGCACGCCCCGGGCGGGACGGTCGCCGACCAGACGGGCGTCCGCTGCGGCTGCCTCCTTGCCCCGGCCTGCGTGCACCGGGCGGCGGCCGTCAGCCTCTGCCCGCTCACCGAGGCCACGGAGCCGGAGCCGCCGGAGCCGACCGGCGCGACGGAGCCGGCCGAAACGGCATCGCGGGCGGCAGCGGCCGAGGCGCCGCCGGGGACACCCCAGGCGCCGACGGGACCGGCGGCCACCACGCCCGCCACCGGTCCCACACCCCCCACCGCTCTCACCGCCCCCGAACTCGATGCCGCCCGCCACCTCCACCGGGCCGCGGCCGCCGTCCTCGCCGCCGGGGTGAGCGGCGCGGGCGCCGTCTCCCAGGCCGAACTCCTGCGCGCCGCCCACCGGGCCCGGCTCGCGGGCCTGCACCGCCCGGCCGCGGTGGCCGTCGCCGTCGTGACCCGGGTCCGGTCGGCCCGGTCCGGTGCGCCCGACCACCGGCTGGCGGACCTGGTGGCCGGCCTGCGCGAGCTGCTCGGCCTCACCACCGCCCTGGCCGCCGGCACCGGCCCGGTCGCCGAGCTGCGCGGCACCGCGCGCCAGAGCTACCGGGAGGAGGGCGGCCTGCGGCTCTACGGGCTGTTCGCCGAACCGGTGCTGACGGCGACCCACGCGGGCGCGGTCAGCTGGGCGGTGGACGCCGACGGGCGTCTCAGCACGATCGCCGAGGTCATGCCGTACGACGACGCGGCGGCCGCCGCTCCGCAGGCGGTCGGGGCGGGCAACCGGACGGTCCGGCTGGGCGACACCGCGCTCAGCCTCCGCGAGTTCAGCCGCGCCGGGCTGGCCGTCCAGGGAGCGACCCGGTCCGCCGCCGGGCGGCTGGGGGCCGGTGCCACCGTCCGGGCAGTCCGCGCGGCGGGCGCCGCGTGGACGGCGGAGCCGGCGGCCCGGCTCTGGGCCGAACCGGTGGCCGTCCAGGTGGCGCGGGCGCTCGCGGCCCAGGACCTGCCGTACGAGAGCCGACCCGCCGGGAGCGACCTGCTCTTCCTGGACGTCACACTGCTGGGCACGGCCCCCACCGGCCCGGGCGGGGCGCCGCAGCTGCTGGCGCGGTGCACGGCGGGCGGCCCGGTGATCGCCCTGCGCGCGCCGCACGAGCACCCCGACCTGCCCTTCCGGGCGAACCTCGCGCTGCTCGCCACCGTGCCCGGCCTGCGGCTGCGCATGGTCGGCCGACTGGAGCGCGCGGACCGCCCGGAGCTGCGCCTGCTCGCGATCGGCACGCCCCCGCAGGCCACCGGCCCGCTGGCCCCGGACCCGCTGGTTCAAGCCGACCGGGCGGGCCGGGTCAACCTCGGCCTCGAACGCCTCCAGACCGCCGACCTCACGCCCCCGGAAGCGGCGCCCGAAGAACCGGCCGAAAGCTCGGAGCTCCGCACGCCGTACGGTCCGCCGGTGCACGTGCTCGGCCGCCGGGTGGAGCAGACGGTCACCACCGGCCGGCACGCCCTCGCGCCGAGCGGGGCCACGGCGGCGGCCGACCGGGGCCTGCTGCGCGCCGCCGGGCTGGCCACCGCCGCCGGGCTGCTGGACGGCCTGCGGGCCGCCGCGACGGCCCAGCGGCGCGACGTGTTCGGCCGGATCGTGGCGGACGACCACGACGCCTTCGCCGGGGCCTGGCTGGCGGCCGCCTGGTACACCGAGGAGCTGGCCACGGCGTTCTGCTCGGCGGCCTGGACCGGGGAGGGGTGAGCCATAAGTCGAACTATTTGCAAGGACCGGTAATCCGCGCCGACTGGCATACTTGTCGTGAGGAGGCACCGAACACGCGGTGCAGCGGAAAGGACGGCGCGCCATGGGGATCCGCGACGACGCGGCCGAGGTCCGGGCCCGTGGCTGGCGCACGCTCGCCGCGCTGCACGGAATGATCGACGCCGCACTGGAGAAGGCACTCCAGGCCGAGTGCAAGCTCTCGGTGGTCGAGTACACGGTGCTGGACGCGCTTTCGCGCCAGGACGGCTGGCACATGCGGATGCAGCAGCTGGCCCGGGCGGCGGCACTGAGCAGCAGCGCGACCACCCGGCTGGTGAGCCGCCTGGAGGACCGGGGCCTGCTGAGCCGCTACCTCTGCGCGGACGACCGGCGCGGCATCTACACGGAGCTGACGCAGGACGGCCGCGACCTACTGGCGACCGCCCGGCCGGTGCACGACGCCGCCCTGGAGGCGACGCTGGCCCAGGCCACCGAGATCCCCGAGCTGGCCCCGCTGGTCGACTCGCTCGCCGAGCTCGACCCGGCGCACGCCTGACCGCGTAGCTTGGCCCGGCCGGCTCGACGGTCAGCCGCGCCTGCCGGCCGAGCTACAGCTGTCCGCACAGCCGCGACTGCCGACCGAGCTACGGCTGCCCGCCGAGCCGCGTCTGCCAGTCGAGCCGGGGCCTGCCCTCACCGCCGCCCGGTGGCCAGGGCGTTCCGGTGCACCCGGTCGAGCAGGGCGAGCAGCAGCTCCTTGCTGGACGCCCGCTCCCGGACGTCGCACAGCAGGACCGGGACCTCCGGGCCGAGGTCGAGGGCGCGGCGGACCTCCTCGGGGGTGGCCTCCCGGCGACCGTGGAAGCAGTTGACGCCGATCGCGAACGGGATGCCGCGCTGCTCGAAGAAGTCCACGGCGGCGAAGCTGGATTCGAGCCGCCGGGTGTCGGCGAGGATGATCGCCCCGAGGGCGCCGAGCGCGAGGTCGTCCCACATGAACCAGAACCGGAACTGCCCCGGCGTGCCGAAGAGGTAGAGCACCAGGTCCTCGCGGACGGTGATCCGCCCGAAGTCCATGGCCACCGTGGTGGTGGACTTGTCCTGGACGCCTTCGAGGCTGTCGACCCCGATGCTGGCGCGGGTCATCCGTTCCTCGGTCTGCAGCGGTTCGATCTCGCTGACCGAGCCGACCATGGTGGTCTTCCCGACGCCGAATCCGCCGGCGACGAGGATCTTGACCGCGCCCGGCACCAGGCTCTGGGTCGTCAATTCGGGTCTCCTGAAAGGGAACTGGGAGCACGAGGCAACCGGGGTGGCGGGGGTGCCCTCCGGTCAGAGGCGGCGGACGCCCTCGATCACGGCCTGGATCAGCGAGATGTCCGGTGCCTCGGCGAGCTGGACCGGGGCGCGGGTGAGGATCAGCCGGGCCTCGGCCAGGTCGTCCAGCAGCACCTTGACCACGCTGACCGGCAGGTCGAGAGTGGCCGCGATCTCGGCCACGGCCAGCGGACGTTCGCGGCACAGGTCGATGATCGCGGCCGGTTCGGGCGAGAGCCGGGTGGTGTCGGTGCGCGGGTCGGCGGTGACCACCAGGGTGATCAGCGCGAAGCCGTCACGGACCGGTCCGGTGCGCCCGTTGGTGATCGCGTAAGGGCGGACCAGATGGCCGGCGTCCTTGTCGTAGAACCAGCCCTCGTCGGCGTCGGCGGTGGTCACGCACCGCCACCCACGCCGACCTGGCCGGCGTCGCTGCGCGGCGCCGCGGTGAGGTACTGGCCGACCTGCTTGACCAGCATGTTGATCTCGTACGCCATCAGTCCGGCGTCCACCTGCTCGCTGGTCAGGACGGCGAGCCGGGCGCCCTGCCCGGCGGTGGTGACGAACAGGAACAGCTGGTCCATCTCGACCACGGTCTGCCGGACCCGCCCGCCGTTGAAGCGGTGCCCGGCGCCGCGGGCCAGGCTCTGCAGGCCGGAGGCGACGGCGGACAGGTGCTCGGCGTCGGCCCGGTCGAGGCCCTGGTCCATGCCGACCAGCAGGCCGTCCTCCGAGAGGACGATGGCGTGCTGGGTCTCGGGTACCCGCGCCACCAGCTGGTCCAGCAGCCAGTTGAGGTCGCGCTGGGGTTCGGTGTGCTGCGTCATCACTGCTGTTCCTTGGCTTCCTGGGCGGCGGAGGCTTCCTGGGCGGCGGAAGGTGCGGCCGGGGTGTGGGGTGCGGCGGGCGCGGGGGAGGCCGGGGCGCCCGGTTCGGTGCCGGCCGCTCGGGCGGTCCGGGTGCCGCGCTGGATGGCGGCCATCGTGGCGCGGGAGCGCTGCGGCGTCGGGTCCTCGGCTTCGGCGTCGCCATCGGCACCGCCGTACCGGGGCGCGAGCGGGGAGGCCGGGGCGGTCGGCATGGTCGGGTGGGTCGGCGCGGCGGCGCCGACAGGGCCGACGGGGCCGGAGCGGCGGACGGACGGCGGCAGCAGGGTGCTGGGCGCGTTGGCCTCGCGGAGCTGCTCGGCGAGGCTGGCGTTGCGGACCCGCTGCGGGAGGACCCGCGGGGTGCGCAGTTCGCCGTCCGGGCCGTGCGCCACGTGGTCCTCCTGCGGGCGTTCGTGGGTGGGCGCGACGCGGTCGGCGGGGACCCCGTCGAAGAGCACCGCGGCCGGCTCGGCCGGGAGGTCCGCGTCGTGGCGGCCCGTCGGCGGACCGTCCACGAGCGCGTCCGCCGGGACGTCACCCGAGAGGTCGGCCGGGACGTCACCCGGGAGGTCACCAGCGATGTCGCCCGGAAGTTCGTACCGGCGAGGCATGGCGGGCCGGGGAACGACCACGGCACCAGGCAGTCCGGGGATCTGGGCACCGACGGGCAGACCGCCGTTGGCGGGCCCCGCGGGAGCGACCTGTCCGGAAACCGGCCCCGGAGCTCCGTCGGCCGGAGCGGCCCCCGCGTTCCCGGCATCGCCCGGCCCCGCCGGGCCGTTGCCCAGCAGCCCGCTGAGCACTCCGGCGAGCGCGCCCGACAACCCCTCGTCGGCGTCCCCGAGGTCGCCGTCCGCCGAGGGCTGGGCCTCCGGCACCGGGGTGCGGGTGACCCGCGCGCCGGACGGCAGTCCAGGCACCGAGGCCGGCTGCTCCGCCTGCTCCAGCAGTGCCGAGGGCACCAGCACCACGGCCCGGGTGCCGCCGTACGGCGAGGGCCGCAGGGTGACCTGGATGTCGTGCCGGGCGGCGAGCCGCGCGACCACGAACAGGCCGAGCCGCAGGTCGTCGCCGAGCGCGGAGACGTCCAGCTCGGGCGGGTTGGCCAGGTATTCGTTGAGCCGCTCGTACTCCTCCTCGCTCATGCCGAGGCCACGGTCCTCGACCTCGACCGCCAGGCCCTTGGGCACCTCCTGCGCGGAGACCTGCACCTGGGTGTACGGCGGGGAGAACGTGGTGCCGTTCTCGATCAGTTCGGCGATCAGGTGGATGAGGTCGGCGACGGCCTGCCCGCTGAGCGAGGCGCGCGGCACGCCCTGGACGACGACGCGGGCGTAGTTCTCGGTCTCGGAGACGGCGCTGCGCAGCACGTTGACCATGGGCACGGCGTTGCGCCACCGGCGGGCGGGCAGCGCGCCGCCGAGGATGACCAGGTTCTCGGCGTTGCGCCGCATCCGGGTGGCCAGGTGGTCGACCGCGAACAGTTCGCGCAGCAGCTCGGGTTCCTCGTGCTCGCGCTCCAGCGCGTCCAGCATGCTGATCTGGCGGTGGATCAGGATCTGGGTGCGGCGAGCGATGTTGAGGAAGACCTTCTTCGTCCCCTCGCGGCCCTGGGCCTGGTGGACGATGGCGGCGACGGCGGCCTGGCGGACGGCGGCGAGGCCGTCGGCGGTCTGCTGGACCTCGTCGCCGATCCGGCGGGAGGGCGCCCAGGCGGGCGGGGTGGGCACCGGCTCCCCGGCGCGCAGCCGCCCGACCACGTCGGGGATCTCCTGCTGGGCGAGCGAGAGGGTGTCGGCGCGCAGTCCGGACAGGCGGCCGGACAGGGCCCGGGCGGCGCGGATGCCGCGGACCAGGCTGAACAGCAGGACCACGGCGACGACGATGGTGCCGATCAGCACCGCGGTGCGGTGCTCGGCGTCGCGCAGCTGGTAGGCGGCGTACCCCCAGGCGGCGGCGAGGCCCAGGCTGGGGACCAGTACGAGGGCGAGGAGCGAGCTTCGGAGGGAGCCGGACCGGCCGGCGCGGTGGCCCGTGCGGGGGGCCGATATGCCTGGCATCTGATTCCTTGTTGCAGGGCCGAGTTGCAGGCCGGGTCGCGGGTCCGAACGGCGGGTCGGCCCGTGTGGCCCGGGCGGGCTTCAGGGCGCCGAGGCCGGGGTCGCCGGACGAGGTGACGCGGTGTCATCGTCCGGGCGGAGTACGGCCACGGCCGCCGACGGCAGGAAACCTATCAGTCCCAGGTGCCCTCATCGCAACATCAACTGACGATATGTGAAGGGCTGATGGGCTCGACCGGCCCTGTGGACGGAAGTGTTCGCTGACGTATCGCAGCAGCTCAGGGCTGTGGCTGCGGCGTGCGGACGGCTCTCCGGGAGGCGGGGTGCGCCTCCCGGATTGTCGTCAGGAACAGGTCAAACGGTCGTATGCTGAAGGGTCGCCACCGTTCGGCCCGCCCGGCCCGCCCGGTCCGAGGTTTGCCAGGTCCGACGTCCGCCGGGTCCGTCAGGTCCGACGTCGGCCGGTCCGTTCGGGTCCCGACCGGACGTCGGGTGCCGACGATCAGCTCGCCAGCGGGATCTGTACCACCTGTCCGGCCCGCTCGTTCCGGCCCTCGGCCTCCAGCTGGTTCAGCTCGGTCCACGCCCAGCTGGCCAGGTCGGACAGCTCGGCCGACCACTGCCTGCCGTAGGTGCCCGAGGCGACCTGGCCGAGTCGTAGCCGCTGGACGTCGGAGGTGCCGGCCGGGGCGTAGATGTGGGTGGCGTCCCGCAGGTAGCGGATGATGTTGAACTCCTCCTGGGTGCCGCGGGCGGCGAGGATCTCCATCGCGCTGCGGGCCGAGTCCATCGCGTACTCGGTGTTGATGAGCTTGGCGTTCATCAGCTCGGCGTCGCAGGGCTTGCCGTGGTCGAGCAGGTGCGAGGCGTGGTAGGCAGCCAGCTTGGCGGTCATCAGCTTGGACTGCAGCTCACCGAGCTTCAGTGCGACGCTGTTCAGCTCGTTGAGCGGCTTGCCGTACAGCACACGCTCCTCGGCGTAGCGCACCACGTCCTCGACGATCGCGACGTGGATGCCGAGCGCGACGGCGCCCAGGTTGAGGCGGCCGTACAGGGTGGAGGAGGAGTAGGCGACGTCCAGCCCCTGGCCCTCCTTGCCGAGCCGGTTGCCGGCCGGTATGCGGCAGTTCTCGAAGACCAACTCGCCGAAGCTGAAGCCGTGCAGGCCGCCCTGGGTGCCGACGGCGCCGGTGCGGAAGCCGGGGCGGTCGCTCTCGACCAGGAAGGCGGAGAGGCCCCCGCTGCCCTTGCCGGTGCGGAACACCACGCCGTGCACGTCGCCGATGTGGGAGTTGCCGACGAACCACTTGCGGCCGTTCAGCACGTACTCGTTGCCCTCGCGGCGGGCGGTGCCGGCCATGCCGAGCACGTGGCCGCCGGACTCCGGCTCGGTGACCGCGATGGTCGGCAGGCACTCGCCGGAGGCGAACTTGGGCAGCCACTTGCGCCGCTGGACGTTCGAGCCGAAGTGGATGACCTTGGCGACGCCGAGCTGCGAGGCCTGAGCCATCGCGCCCATCGCGCCGCTGACCCGGGCCAGCTCCTCCACGATGATGGTCTTGGCGAGGTGCCCCAGGCCCAGGCCGCCGAACTCCTGGGGAATGGTGACGCCGATCCAGCCGCGACGGGCTATCTCACGGGCGAGGTCGAACTCGATCTCCCGGTCGCTCTCCATCCGGGCCACCTGAGGACGCACCTCCTTCTCCGCGAACTCACGGACCTCTGCCCGGAGGTTCTCGTGCCGCTCATCGGTGAAGTAGTCCATCGTCATGCTCTAGTCCTCTCGTCCCGGTGGGTGTCGTGCCTCCGTTCATGCCGTCGATGCCGCTCCGGTCGCTCCCCCGAGGGGACCGGTGGGGGTGCGGAGGGGGTGGGGGCCGATCGCTCCTTCGCAACCGGTGCATGCGGACCCTGGGGCGGGCGTCCCCGAGGAGCGGGGATTACCGTCCGTGTCTTCGGCAGGGCTCATTGTCATATGTCCGTGCGGGCTTACACAGATCTGATCTTGGATTGGCGGGATTCGGCGCGTCCTTCTTCGGACGAGTTTCGACGCGATACCGACTGGGAAGTGATCTTGGCCCGCGCCACAGCCTGCGGTCCGCCGCTCACGTGCGGTTTTGACTGTTCATCAGCAGCGGGTGGCGGCCGGTCCCGGTTCCACCGAAGCGCCCGGATGTCTGATTACATGTTCGCCATGACTGATGTGATGAGCACTCAAGGCCAGTTCCCGGGTGCCGCCGGGGAGTCCGAGCGAACCCGCAGACTGCGTAGCCTGGGTCTCAACGACCCTTCAGCGGACGAGGCCTTCGACCGCTTCGCCCACCTGGCAGCCAGCATCACCCGCGCTCCCATCGCGATGGTCAACTTCATCAACGACGAGCGCCAGATGTTCCGAGGGCTCTACATTCCGCCAACTTCGACCGAAATCGCGCACGAGGACGGCGCTTCCTGGGCGGACCGGGGCATCGCCTTCGACCTCCCCACCCGCCAGATGCCGCTCAGCCACGGCTTCTGCCCGCACGTGGTCGCCCAGCGCTCGCCCCTCGCGCTGGACGACATCCTCGCCTACCCCCGGTTCGCCGGTAACCCGGTCGTGGACGAACTCGGCGTCCGGGCCTACCTCGGCGCCCCGCTCGTCGACGACACCAGCACCGTCATCGGCACCGTCTGCGTCCTCGACCGGGAACCCCGGCAGTGGGGACGCGAGCGCCTGCGCGACATCCAGCACCTCGCCGAGGCGCTGCTCTCCGAGATCCGCCTGCGCGACAACCTGCTCGCCCAGCAGCACGAGATGTTCGCCGCCTTCGACGGCTCCCCGTTCCCCATCATGCTCACCGACGGCCCCGGCCAGGAGATCCGCTACGCCAACGCCCAGCACGCCGACACCTTCGGTGCCCCGGTGGCGTACGGCGCGATCGGGCAGGCCTACCCGCAACTCGGCGTGGCCGGCCTCCAGCAGGCCGTCTCCGAGGCCTACCGCACCGGCCGCACCACCGTCCTCAACGAGGTCCGGGTGCAGTCGACCCGCCCCGAGGCCCAGCGCATCCAGCAGGTCTTCAGCTTCACCTGCACCCCGCTGCGGACCGCGCGCACCGGCCAGGTCAACGGCGTCCTTACCGTCGGCATGGACGTCACCGCGCAGTCCCGCACGGAGGAGGAACTCGGCACGCTGGCCGCGCTGCTGGTCGACCGGCTGCAGCAGAGCGGCGCTGCGACCCCCACCGGCCGCCCGGGCATCGCCGGCGGGACCGGACTCGTCCTGCCGAGCTGAACCGCAGACCGGCCGCCCACCCGCGGCACCGCGGCCCGCGTCCGTACCGTCCGTTCCGCCCGGCTCGCACTGCCCGAACCGCTCGCTCCACCGGTATGGCCCGTATTACCCGCATTGCTCGCCCGACTTGCACCACCTGTACGACCCGCACCACCTGTACAACCTCGCACCATCCGTACGACCCGCACCACCTGTACAACCTCGCACCATCCGTACGACCCGCACCATCCGTCCGACCGGCACCACGTGCACCACTCGCACTGCTTGTACGACCCGTACCGCCCACCGCCGTGGCGGGGCGCCTCTCACCCCCGAGGAGAGGCTCCCCGCCACGGTGCCGTCCGGGGCCCTACGGTGCTCCGGCTCGAGGTTCGGCTCAGGTCCGGCTCGGGGCCCCCGGCGCGGGGCCGGCCGTGCGGCGCGGCGCAGTTCGGCCGGGCCGAGCGGGTGAACCGTCCGCCGTCCGCGTCCCGGCCGGGCCCACCCGCCGGGCGGCGGTGGTAGGCATGGGCCGCATGGACTGGTTCGCCGCCCCCGACTACTGGCTGAGCCGGCTGCTCGTCCAACGCCTGCTCGCTGCCCTGTACCTGATCGGATTCCTCAACGCCGCCGCGCAGTTCCGCGCGCTCATCGGCACGGACGGCATGCTGCCGGTGCCCCGCTTCACCGCCCGCGTCCCGTTCCGCCAGGCACCCGGCCTCTTCCACCTCCACTACAGCGACCGGTTCTTCGCCGCCGTCGCCTGGGGCGGGGCCGCCCTCGCCGCCGCCGTCACGGCCGGGCTCGGCGACGCTGTCCCGCTCTGGGTCTCGATCCTGCTCTGGGCGGTGCTCTGGGCCCTCTACCTCTCCATCGTCAACGTCGGGCAGACCTGGTACTCCTTCGGCTGGGAGTCCCTGCTCCTCGAGGCCGGCTTCCTCGGCGCGTTCCTGGGCAACGCCGACACCGCCCCGCCCACCCTGGTGCTGTGGTTGATGCGCTGGCTGGTCCTCCGGGTCGAGTTCGGCGCCGGACTGATCAAACTGCGCGGCGACAGCTGCTGGCGCGACCTGACCTGCCTCCGCTACCACCACGAGACCCAGCCGATGCCCGGGCCGCTCAGCTGGTTCTTCCACCACCTGCCCGACCCGCTGCACCGGGTCGAGGTCGCGGCCAATCATGTCGTCCAACTCGTCGTACCGGTCTGCCTGCTGCTCCCACAACCGGTCGCGAGCTACGCGGCCTGCGCCGTCGTCGCCACCCAGCTGTGGCTGATCGCCTCCGGCAACTTCGCCTGGCTCAACTGGCTCACCGTGACCCTGGCCCTCGCCGCCGTCGACCCGGCCCGCATCGGCCTGCCCGTCCACGCCCGTGCCTACCCCGGCACCCCGCTCTGGTACGAGGCGTTGGTGATCGCGCTGACCGCGGCCGTCGTCGTCCTCAGCTACTGGCCGGTGCGGAACATGGTCTCCCGCGGCCAGGTCATGAACCGCTCCTTCAACCGCCTCCACCTCGTCAACACCTACGGCGCCTTCGGCAGCGTCAACCGCCTCCGTCAGGAGGTCGTGGTCGAGGGCACCGACGAGGCGGTCCTCACCCCGCGCACCGTCTGGCGCGAGTACGGCTTCAAGGGCAAACCCGGCGACGTGCGCCGCCTGCCGCGCCAGTACGCCCCCTACCACCTGCGGCTCGACTGGCTGATGTGGTTCGCCGGCATCTCGCCCGGCTACGCCCGCCCCTGGTTCCTGCCCCTCGTCGCCCGCCTGCTGGCCGGCGACCCGCCCACCCTGCGGCTGCTGCGCCACAACCCCTTCCCGGACACCCCGCCGACCCACGTCCGGGCGACCCTCTACCTTTACCGGTTCACCGATTGGCGCGAACTGCGGGAAACCGGCGCGTGGTGGCACCGCACCGCGCTGCACGAGTACCTCGCGCCGGTCGACCTGCCCACCCTCGGTCGGGCCGGGTACCGACCACCGCTCGGCCGACCACGCCCCAGCGTCCGCGAGGTCCCGCTGGAGCGGCCGCGGCGGCCCCGCCGCACCCCCGGTCCGTCCACCGTTCGGCGGCCCGGACACCCGTCCGGACCAGGGCCGGACCACCCGGGCGGATCCCCCGAGTAGCGGCCAGGTGGGGGGTATGGCATACGACACCGGCCCGTCGGGGCGGTGGGTGCGTGCAAGGCTCGAACGGGCACCCGTATTCTGGGCCTCCACAAGCGGCAGCCCGACCGCGCGCCCCTCGCCCCGCGCCAGGGGCAGCCCCCGCGCAACCGGTCCGCCGCCCCTCGTCGCCAGCCCCGCCGCCGTCGCCCAGAACCGGACCTCACATGACAGTGCTTCACTCGCGCAACGCCGACGCAGCCGACCCGGTGGACGTCGCCGACGCCGCAGACGTCAAGGACCCCCAGGACGCCGTCGCGGAGCCCGACCTCCGCGAAGACCTCGGCCGCTACGCCGAACTCGGGGCCTTCACCCTCACCGCCGACACCCACGCCTGGTACGCGGCCGTCGACACCGTCGCCACCCCGGAGGATGCCCGCGCCGCCTCCACCGCGCTCGCCGAACTGCGCGGCCGCGACCTGCAGCAGACCTGGGAGGCCGTCACCGCCCTGGCCGCCGAGGTCAAGCTGGACGAGCCGGACACCGTCGCCAAGACCGCGCTCCTGGTCGAGATGCTCCAGCGGGTCCACCGCACCGCCGCCACCCTCACCACCGCCGCGTACGACGCCGACCTCGGCGCCCTCGTCGCCGCCACCGCCGACAGCGCCTGGCGCCGCGAGAACGGCGTCAAGCTCTCCTGGCTGCGCGGCCGCTCACTGCGCAAGCAGGCCACCGCCCTCGCCAACGACCGCCGCGTCCGCCGCGAGGACCTGCACGAGGCCCTCACCTCCGCCGAGATCGAGCGCCGCGCCTGGGCCGCCCTCGCCCCGGCCGGCACCCTCCCGGCGGCGCCCGCCGACGGCGCCCTGGTCGAGCGCACCGCCCAGGCCTTCGAGGCGATCAACGCCGGCCTGCGCGACCTCGACCGCCTGCTGCCCGACCACGACCTGGACGGACTGCCCTTCGCGGACCTCATCGACCTGGTCGAACGGCTCGCAGTCGACGAGGGCACCCTCTACCGTCTCCCCACCATTCGCGGCCTGCGCGCCGCTCTGGAGGAGGCCGGCCTCGGGGACCTGCTCACCGAACTCGCCGCCGCCAAGGCCGACCGCCGCGCCGCCGAGGCCGCGTACTCGGCCCGCCAGGCGCTGGCGGGCGGGCAGCGGGACGGGCTGGCGGAGGAGGCTGCTGCCGAGGAGACAGCGGTCGAGGAGCCGGTCTCGGAGCCGGTCGCGGAGGTCGAGACCGAGGTCGAGGCCGAGGTCGAGGCCGAGGTGGAGGCCGAGCTGGAGGTCGACGTCGAGGTCGACGCTGAAGCGGTAGCGCGTCAGGCGCTGGCCGGTGGGCAGCGGGACGGGCTCGTGGAGGAGGTCCCGGCCCAGGCTCCTGCTGAGGAGGCCGCCGAGGCTGTTGCCGAGCTGGAGGCCGACGCCGAAGTCGAGGACGCGGTCGAGACGGAGACCGAGACCGTGACCGTGACCGTGACCGTGACCGAGGACGCGGTCGACGCCGAGGCGGTGTCGGGTTCGGATGTCGACACGGACGCCGCCGACGTCGAGCCGACCGTGGCGGAGGAGCTGACGGAGGAGGAGGCCCCGGCTGCCGTGGTCTCCCTGCCGGCGCCCTCCCCGGCCGCCGACGACCTGGTCGCCGCCGCGACCGCCGCCCTGGCCGAGGCCGCAGCGGTGGAGAAGGCTGCGGCGGAGGAGGCCGAGTCGGCCGCCGAGGTCGAGGAGCCCGCTGCTGAGACTGCGGTCGAGGCTGAAGCCGAGGTGACGGAGACCGAGGTCGTCGCGGAGGAGCCGGTAGTCGAATCGGACGAGCCTGCTGCCGAGGTGGAGACGACCGACCAGGAGACCGAGGTCGTCAACGAGGAGCCCACCGCCGAGGTTGACGAGGCTGCCGGCGACGTGGCGGTGGCCGAGGTTGTCGCTGAGGAGCCCGTTGCCGAGGTGACGGTGGCTGCTGAGGAAGCTGCCGATGTCGAGCCGGTGGCCGAGGTCGTGGCCGAGGAGCCCGTCGCCGAGGCCGAGGCCCCAGTGGCCGAGCCCGAGACCGAGGCTGTTGCCGTAGAGGTGGAGGAGCCGGCCGCCGAGGTGGAGGAGCCTGCTGCCGAGGCCGAGCCTGAGGCCGCCGTCGAGGAGCCCGCCGTCGAGGAGCCCGCCGTCGTGGAGCCCGCCGTCGTGGAGCCCGCCGAGGAGCCCGTCGCCGAGG
This sequence comes from Kitasatospora sp. NPDC033851, assembly GCF_055576085.1. Taxonomy (NCBI): domain Bacteria; kingdom Bacillati; phylum Actinomycetota; class Actinomycetes; order Kitasatosporales; family Streptomycetaceae; genus Kitasatospora; species Kitasatospora sp. NPDC033851. Next base: position 143,058 of record NZ_JBVIRL010000005.1, read on the forward strand.
AGGCAGCCGCCGAGGCGGATGCCCCCGTCGCCGACGAGGACGCTGCCCGTGCTGCGAAGCCGGACTTCACGCCCGGTCGCCCCGTGACCGCCTACTCGGCCGACGAGTTGCTTGCCGTCGTGCGGTGGGTGGACGGCGACGGTGTGGAGCGGAGCGACGAGGAGCTGCTGCGGGCGGCCATGAAGGAGCTGGGCTTCGGCCGGCTCGGCCCCAGGATCAAGGAGGCGCTGGGCGCCGCCGTCACCGCCGCGCGCGGCTGACGAGGGGAAACCGCCGGACGGACAGGGCCCGGGACGCGATCGTGCGTCCCGGGCCCTGCCATGTCCCGGGGGACTGCGTCAGCCCGCCTTGTTCCACGGCTGGCTGGACATCAGTGCCTTCACGCTGGCGACGTACCCGGGGTTGGGGATGACCAGGCTGCCGACGACCTCGCCCGTGGTCGGGTCGGTGACGGCGTTGTAGTGCACGTTGCCCGCGCCCGCGTTGTACGCGGAGACGACCAGGTCGAGCAGCGGTGTCTTGCCGGTGGCCGGGTCGGGGGAGAGGTCGTACGTGCCGCCGAAGGAGGAGTCACCGTAGTAGGCGGCGAGCCAGCCGAGCAGTTGGGTGCCGAGCTGGACGTTCCCGGTGAGCGTGTTGGCGTCCGAGGTGGTGCCGAACTTGCCGTTCATCCAGCTGATGGTGTTCGGCATGACCTGCATGGTGCCGATCCCGCCGTCGCAGGCGAGGATGCCGGACTGCCAGCCGCTCTCCTGCCAGGCGATCGCCTTGACCAGGTTGACGGGCAGGGGTGGGAGCTGGTCGGTGCCGCCGGTGCTCAGCTTGAGCGTCCGGGACTGGCCGGCGGCGGCGGTGAGGGCGGCCGAGACGGCTTCCTTGGGGTCGTCCGGCCGGGGCTTGCTGGGCTTGCAGCTGCTCTGCAGCGGCGGCACGTGCGGGGTCGGCGGCGCGGGTGGTGGCGGGGGCGCGACCGGGCCGGGCTTGGCGGTCGGTACCGGGGCCGCGACGACGGGCTTGGCGACCGGCGGCTGGGTGGTCACCCCGGCGGGCAGGTTGCCGCCGCCGGCCTTGGCGGCGGTGCCCGGCGGCGTGCTCGGCGCGGCCTTCCCGGCCTTGCCGGCGGGGGCGCTCGGGCTCGGGCTCGGCGAGGCACCGGCGCCCGCGCCTGCGGTCGGCGTCGCGGTCGCCGGGGCGGTCGGGCTGGGGGCCTCGCTCGCGGACGGGCTCGTGCTGGAGGGCCCGCTGGGCCCGTCGCTCGCGGTCACCACGGTGCTGCCGCCCGCCGCGTCCTGGTGCTTGTCGGCGTGCTCGGTGCCGCAGCCCGCCAGGACGGCGGTCGCCACGGCGACTGCCGACACCAGGACCAGGGTCCGCCGTGTGGTGCTCACTCTCATCTGTGGTCCCCCCACTGGTCACCGGTGGTCCCGGCGCGTGGCGGTCATCCTATGAGGTGCCGCTCCGGCCTTGTGTGAACGGGTGGCCGAGCGCCTGCCGCAGGACGGCCGGTGCCGTGACGAGGGACGGTCCGTACCAGGTCAGGTGCCGTCCGCTGACCAGTGCGACCGGTGTTCCGGGGAACGCCTCCGGGCCGTCCTCGGCGGTGAAGCGGTACGGCTCGTCCGGCAGCACCACCAACTCCGGTCGGCAGGCCAGCAGTTCGGGCAGCGGGATGGCCGGGTAGCGCTCGGGGTGGTCGGCGTGGACGAGTCGGAGGCCCAGACGGCGCAGCAGGTCCCCGGCGAAGGTGTCGCGGCCGAGGACCATCCACGGGCGGCGCCAGATCGGCACGATCGCCCTCGGGCCGTCGGGCTCCTGGACCGCTCGGCTCGGCCCGACCGGCCCGACCGGCCCGACCGGCCCGACCGGCCGGACTGACCCGACTGGTCCGACAGGCCTGACCGGTCCGACCGGCGCCCAGGCCGCTTCCGCCTCGTCCAGCCAGGCGGGGCGCGTCAGTCGGCAGGCGGTGGTCAGCAGCCGGTCCAGTGAGCGGAAGGCGTCGTCCAGGGTGCGGATGTCGGTGACCCAGACCGGGGCGCCGGCCGCCCGCAGCGCGTCCAGGTCGGGGCGCCGGTTCTCCTCGTCGTTGGCGATGACGAGGTCGGGTTCGAGCGCGAGGATGCCCGGGACGTCCGGGTTCTTGGTGCCGCCGATCCGGGTGACGGCCAGGTCGGCGGGGTGGCTGCACCAGTCGGTGGCGCCGACCAGCAGCCCGGGCGCGGTGGCGGCGACCGCCTCGGTCAGCGAGGGCACCAGCGAGACCACCCGGCGGGGCGGGCGCGGCCCGAGCCGGACGGGGAGGTCGAGGTCGTCGCGCAGCGCGGTGGGGTCGGCCATCGGGCCAGCCTAGGCCAGGCCTGCGTCACGGATCCTGCGTCCCGGATCCTGCAGGCCGGGTCCAGGCCGGATCCAGGCCGGGTCCTGCGGGCCGGTCGGGATGGCGTCGGCCTGTGCGAGCGGTCCGTGAATCCTGCGGGAACCCGCCGCCCGGGTCGTCCGACTACCTGGTCCGGGTCCGCAGCACGGGCCCGAGCACGGACCACCGACCAGGAGAGTTGTCATGCGCCCACGCGTTGTCTGCGGAATCGCGGCCGCCGTCGCCCTGTTCGCCACGGCCTGCGGGAGCGGTGGCGGGGGTGGACGGGGCGACTCCGTCACCGCCCAGGCCGCCCCGAGCGGCGCCTACCCGGTGAAGGTCGCCGACTGCGCGGGCAAGGAGACCACCATCGCCAAGGCACCGACGAAGATCGTCACCAGCAACGCGTCGAGCCTGGAGATGCTGCTCCGGCTCGGCGCCGGCGACCGGGTGGTCGGCACCGGCTTCCCGCCCGGCAAGGGCACCCTGCCGGCCGACCTCGCCGAACAGGGCGGCAAGGTCCCGGTGTTGGGGGACAAGGCCATTCCCAAGGAGAAGCTGCTCGGCTCCGGCGCCGACCTGTACGTCGACACCTTCAGTGCGATGCCGATGATGGGCGGCGGCGCCATCGGACCGAGCGAGGAGGAGTTCGCGGCGGCCGGCATCCAGCACGTCTACCTGCTCTCCACCGCCTGCGCCGGGACCCCGAAGGCCGCCAAGGCGCCGCGCACCGACCTCGGGGGCGTCGAGGACGACATCCGCCGGCTCGGCGCCGTCACCGGCACCGCCGCCCGCGCGGAGGAGCTGGTGGCCGGGATGGAGAAGCAGGTCGGCGAGGTGCGCACCGCGCTCGCCGCCGTGCCGGAGGGGCAGCGGCCGAGCTACTTCGTCTTCGACTTCGACGCCGGTACCAAGCAGCCGGTGGCGGTCTGCGGCCGGCAGGTCGCCAACGCGGTGATCACCCAGGCTGGGGCGCGCAACGTGTTCGCCGACTGCGACGCCGACTTCAAGCCCGGCTCCTGGGAGGACGTCGTCGCCAAGAACCCGGACTGGATCCAGCTCGCCGTCCGCAACCGGGGCAGCGAGGAGGCCACCCGCAAGGCCTTCGACGACGCCGAGGCGTTCCTGAAGAGCTTCCCGGCGACCCAGGGCCTGAAGGCCGTCCAGGAGGGGCACTTCGTCCGGCTCGGCTCCGAGGCGACCACCATCGCGGGTGTGCGCAACGCCGACGCCGTCCGGCAGATCGCGGCGACCGTCCACCCCGACCTCGTCAAGAACGGGCAGTAGAAGGTGACGTCGGCCGTTCACGCCGAGGCCGGGGCCGAGGCCGAGACCGCGAACGAGGCAGCCGGCACCGGCCGCCCGGCCCGCACGCTGCGGGCCGGGCCGCTGGCCGCCGTCCTCACCGTCGCCCTGGTGCTCGCGCTGACCGCAGCCGTCTCGCTCGGCGCGGTGGACATCCCGCCCGGCGAGGTGTGGTCGGTGGTCGCCCGCCGGCTCACCGGGCGGGCCGCCGAACCCGGCACTCGCGACCTCATCGTCTGGCAACTTCGCGTCCCGCGCGCCCTGTTGGCGGCCGTGGTGGGCGCCGGTCTCGGCCTGGTCGGCACCGCCGTCCAGGCGCTGGTCCGCAACCCGCTCGCCGACCCGTACCTCCTCGGCATCTCCTCCGGCGCCTCCCTCGGGGCGGTCGCCGCCATCGTCCTCGGCACCACCTTCGGGCTCCAGCTCTCCTTCGGCAGCGCGCTCGGCCTCACCGTCTCCCTGGCGGCGTTCGCCGGCGCGCTCGCCGCCTTCTCCCTGGTCTGGCTGATGGCCCGGCGCGGCGGCGGCTTCTCCCCGCTGCGCCTGGTCCTCGCGGGCATCGGCATCGCCCAGTTCCTCGGCGGCGTCACCAGCTACCTCGTCCTGCAGACCCGCGACGAGCAGCAGACCCGGGGCGTGCTGTTCTGGCTCATGGGCAGCCTCGGCGGCACCGTCTGGTCCCAACTCACCGTCCCCGCCGTAGCCGTGGCGCTCGGCCTGGCCCTGCTGCAGGCCCGTGCCCGGGGGCTCAACGCGATGCTGATGGGTGACGAGACGGCCGCCGGGCTCGGCGTGGACGTCGCCCGACTGCGCCGCGAGGTCTTCGTCGTCACCAGCGTGCTCACCGGGGTGCTGGTCGCCGTCTCCGGCGCGATCGGCTTCGTCGGCCTGATGGTGCCGCACGTCTGCCGCCTGCTCCTCGGCGGCGACCACCGGCGCCTGCTGCCGCTGTCCGCGCTCACCGGGGCGCTGCTGCTGGTCGTCGTCGACACCGTGGCCCGCACCGCCCTGGACGGCCAGGAACTGCCGATCGGCGTGGTCACCGCCGTCCTCGGTGCCCCCACCCTGCTCTACCTGCTGGACCGACGACTGGAGCGCAATTGAGGATCGCTGTCGAGGACTTGAGTGTCGCCCTGGCCGGGCGGACGGTGGTGGCCGGGGTCCACCTGGTCGCCGAGGAGGGGGAGATCGCCGGACTGGTCGGGCCCAACGGGAGCGGCAAGTCCAGCCTGCTGCGCACCGTCTACCGGCACCTGCGGCCGAGCACCGGGCGGGTGCTGCTGGCCGGGCGGGACCTGGCGGAGCTGCGGCCGGCCCAGTCCGCCCGGCACATCGGCGCGCTGCCCCAGGAGCGCGGCGGGGACTTCGAGTTGAGCGTCCGCGAGGTGGTCGCGATGGGCCGCACCCCGTACAAGCGGGCCTTCGCCGCCGACGACGCCGAGGACCACCGGATCACCGCCGAGGCCCTGGCCCGGGTCGGCATGGCGACCGCCGGCGACCGCCGCTTCACCCAACTGTCCGGCGGGGAACGGCAACGAGTGCTGCTGGCCCGCGCGCTCGCGCAGCAGCCGGACGTCCTGGTGCTGGACGAGCCGACCAACCACCTGGACGTCCGGCACCAGGTCGAACTCCTCGCCCTGCTGCGCGAGCAGCGCCGCACCACGCTGGTCGCCCTGCACGACCTCAACGCCGCCGCCTCGGTCTGCGACCGGCTGCACGTCCTGCACCGCGGCGCCCTGGTGGCCTCGGGGGCGCCGCGCGAGGTACTGACCCCCGAGCTGCTGGCGGAGGTCTTCGGGGTACGGGCGGCGGTGATCGAGCACCCGCTCACCGGCGACCCGCTGATCGCCTTCGACCACCGCACCCCGGCCGGTGCGGTGGCCTCCGTGATCGGGACGTAGTCCGCCTTTCAGCGGCTCGCGTCGTGGCTCTGGCCGTGGCCCGGGTCGTGGCCCGGGTCGTGGCCCCGGTCGTCGCTCTGGCCATGGCCCTCGACATGGCCTTCGACGTGGCCCTCGTAGTGGCTCGGTCGGCCGTCGCGCAGCACCAGCCGGCCGAGCCGTGCGGCCTCCTCGCTGCGTAGCAACTCCCATCCACCGTCCGCTCGGTGGAGTGCCGAGGAATGCCAGGGCGTGGTCCAGACGTCGGCCGCTGCCAGCAGCCGGATGCCGAACTTGGAGACGCCGGCCGGCTGCGGGTGGATGGAGAGCCGGACGGCCCGGGGGTGCTGCTCGGCGATCAACTCGCCCCAGGCACGGCTGCGCTGGATCACCCCGTAGGCGCGGCGGCGGCACTCCCGCTGCAGGGCCGAGCGGGTGCCGGTGAAGCCGATGGAGTCCTCGGTGAGGAAGCGGGTGATGCCGCGGTAGAGCCGAAGGGTCTCCTCCTCGGCCAGCACCTGCTCGCGCAACTCCTCGACGGTGGGGGCGTAGCGCTCGTGCACCCGGGCTCTCTTCTCGTCGTACGGGAGGTCGCCGAGGACGGCCCGCAGGTCGAAGGTGGCGAGGTGGCCGAGACCCTCGCGGGCGATCATGGCGGTCAACTCGTCGGAATAGGCGTCGATGTGGTCGTCCGGGACGTTGATCAGGTCGCCGAATATGTGCCCGTCGGAGCAGATCAGCATCCGGGCGCCGGGCTCGTGGAGGCGGCCGATCTCGGCGCAGAGCCGGTCGAGGAAGGTCAGCGACAGTCGTTCGCCCTCGTCGGGCAGGTGGCCGAGCACCTTCGCCGGGTTCGGCGACTTGCAGGGGAACCCGGGCAGGGTGAACACGATCGGTTCGCCGGCGGCGATGAAGTCCGCCAACTGCGCGAGCTGCAGCGGGAAGTGCCCCGGTCGGGCGTCGAACTCCGGGTCGGCGGCGCGGCGGTGCGGCAGCAGGAGATCGAGGATGCGGGCGGCGAGGCGCTCGGCCTCGGCCGTGGGTCCTGATCCGGTGCCGGTGCCGGTGACGGTGTTGGTGCTGGTGTCGGTGACGGGCATCGGAGTGGTGGCGGTGCCGGCGGGCGGCATGGTGGGTCCTCCACGGATGGTGGTGTGGGGCGGGCTCGGGCAGGCGGAGCCGGGTATCGGATGCGGGGGCCCCGGGTCAGCGGCGGTCAGCGGCGCCGGTCGTAGGCGACGGGGAGGCGGTTGACCCCGCGGGCCAGGACGGCGGGGATCCAGGTGAGGTCGGCCAGGTCGTCCCCGGGGGCCTTCGCCGGGCGCAGCCCGGGCAGGCGGGTGAGCAGGGTGCCGATGGCGATCCGGAGTTCGGCCCGGGCCAGGGCGGCGCCGGGGCAGTAGTGGATGCCGTGGCCGAAGGCGAGGTGGGCGTTGGGGGAGCGGTCGAGGTCGAGGCGGTCGGCCTCGGGGAACCGGGATTCGTCGCGGTTGGCGGCGCAGAGCGAGACGATCACCGAGTCGCCGGCCGGCACGGTGGTGCCGAACAGGTCGCTGTCCTCGGCGAAGAACCGCCAGGTGGTGAGCTCGAACGCGGCGTCGTGGCGGAGCAGTTCCTCCACCGCACGGTCGAGCAGGCCGGGCTCGTCGATGCCGTCGCGCAACCGGTCGAGCTGCTCGGGGTGGCGCAGCAGGGTGATCAGCATGGTGGTGATCTGGTTGGTGACCGGCTCCTGCCCGGCGACCAGCAGTTGGAACACCATGGAGTCCAGCTCCTCGCGGCTCAACTCGCCCGCGTCGTGGGCGGCGACGAGCCGGCCGAGCAGGTCCTCGGACTCCGTCCAGCCGGGCTCCCGGCAGTCGGCGCGCTTGCGGGCGACCACGTCGGCGATGTACCGCTGCAGGCCGCGCAGCCGCGCCTCGTACGCCGGGCGGCCGGGGTCCTGCGGGCCGACGGGCTGGACCACCTTGCCCCAGTCACGGTCGAAGCGGTCCGCCAACTCGGCTGGGAGGCCGATGACTTCGGCGAGCACCCGGAAGGGGTAGTGGGCCGCGAAACCGGCCACCAGGTCGGCGCCGCCGGCCTCGGGCAGCTCGTCCACCAGGGCGTCGGCCAGCTCCTGCAGCCGGGGGCGCAGGGACTCCACCCGGCGCGGCGCGAAGGCGTCCAGGACGAGCCGGCGCATCGAGGTGTGCTTGGGCGGGTCCTGGTGGAGCAGGTGGACCTGGAGCTGCGAGTGCTGCGGCTCGGGCATGATCGACGCGAGTCGGCGCCAATCGTCGTTGCCCAGCGCGTGGTTCTTGCCGAGGCGCGGGTCGTTGAGGGCCGCGTGGGCGGCCTGGTAGCCGGTGACCAGCCAGGCGTGGATGCCGCTCGGGAACTCCACCCGGTGCACCGGCCCGGCCTCGCGCATCCGCCGGTACAGCGGGTACGGGTCGCTCTTGTACGCCGGACCGTACAGCGGGACGGGGGAGGGAAGCCGGTCGTGCCCGTACGGGCAACGCGGGGTGTCGTCGGTCGCGGCCGAGCCGGGGACAGGGTCGGCGATCGGGTCGGGGGCGGGGCCGGGTATCGGGTCGGGGGCGGTGTCGGGGATCGTGTCGGTCATCTGGGGTGGTCCTTCGGTACGGTGCGCGGACTGTCAGGTCGTGGGGCGGCGGCGGTGCAGGGCGAGCAGGGCGACGGCGGTCGCCGCGACCGCGGCGGCCAGGGCGATCCCGGCGCGGGTCCCGGTGGTGTCGCGGCTCCCGGCCGACGCGGCGGCGGTGGCGAGGGCCGGTCCGAGGGCGAAGCCGAGGCTGCGGGCGAGTTGGACGGCGGACCCGGCGGTGGCGAGCCTTCCGGGCGGGGAGGCGGTCATCACCAGGGCCTGGGTGGGGCCGCCGTTGAGGCCCATCCCGGCACCGGCGAGGGCGAGCCGGGCGGCGATGTCGAGGGCGGACCAGCCGGCGTCCAGCGGGACGAGCAGGGCCAGGCCGAGAGTGGTGACGGCGGCGCCGGTGAGCGCGGTCGGTCGGGCGCCCCAACGGTCGGCCAGTCGGCCGCCGACCCGCCCGGCCAGCACCATGCCGAGCGGGAACGCCAGCATGGTCAGCGCGGTGGCCGTGGCGCTCTCGCCCCGAGGGCCGCGCAGGTGCTGGGCGAGCAGGTAGTGGCAGGCCGCGAAGCCGGCGGCGAGCGCCAGCACCGAGGCGTTGACCCCGGCGGTCCCGGCGGCCCGCAGTACCTCGGCCACCGGCCGGCCGCCGGGGCGGCGCAGCCACAGCAGCACCAGCGGCGCGGCGGGCAGCGCCAGCAGGAGCCACTGCGGCGCCTCCGGGGCCAGGGTGAGCCCGAGCAGGACGGCGGCCATGGCACCACCGATCAGGGCGGCGTCGCCGAGTGAGCCCCGGTCGGGCAGGCGCAGCCCGCCGCGCCGCGGGGCGTGCCGCCGCACGATCAGCACGGCGGCCAGGCAGACCGGCAGCTTGACCAGGAAGATCGCCCGCCAGCCGAGGTGGTCCAGCAGCAGGCCGCCGACGACCGGACCGGTCACGGCGCCGAGCGGTCCGAGGGTCGCGGGCACGCTCATCGCCCGCCCGCGCAACTCGGATCGGACGGACGTCGCGGCGAGCACCGGCATCAGGACGAAGAGGACGGCCCCGAAGGCGCCCTGCAGCAGCCGGGCCGCGATCAGCCAGCCCGCCCACGGGGCCGCGGCCGCCAGCACGCTGCAACCGGCGAAGCAGCCGACCGCGAGCAGCAGCGCGGACCGGGTGCCGACCTGGTCCAGCCACCGTCCGGCGGGCAGGAGGAGTGCGACGAGCGGGAGTTGGTAGCCGAGAACGGCCCACTGGGCGACCCCGGGGGAGACGTGCAGGCCGGCCGAGATGTCGGTGAGCGCGAGGTTGACCACGTTCATGTCGAGCATCGCGACGAACGAGAGCAGGCCCGCGGCCACGACCAGGCTCCAGCGGTCGACAGGTTGTGGCTGACTGCCCGTCAGTGAGTCGGCGGCCGTCGGCTGTTGCGCTGCCATGGAGTCCCTCCGTTCCCGTTCTGCCGTACCGGACACCGCCCCGGCGGCGGGGTCCGGTACAGCAGTCGGGGGCGCGACGGCTCCGGTTCCGAACGCTTGGGGGAATTTTTCGGTGGCGGTGTTCAGCGAACGAGTGACAGATTTCAGCCGACAGCCGACAGCCGACAGCCGACAGATTTCGAAATCTGTCATCTGTCATCTGTCATCTGTCGGCTGTTTCGCCGTCGCCGCTCAGCAGGCGGCCACGAGCTCCACGGCCTCGGCCGCCCGCAGGCGCGCGATCAGTTCCTCCCGTGCCCGGGCGACCCGGGAGCGGACGGTGCCGACGGGGCAGCCGGCGACCTCGGCCGCCTCGGCGTAGCTCAGCCCGACGACCTGGGTCAGGACGAAGGCCTCCCGCCGCTGGGCGGGCACCCGGTCGAGCAGGTCGTCGAGTGCGATGCCGTCCTCGAATCCGGCCCCCGGCACGCCGCTCTGTCGCTCCGCCGCCTCCTGCCAGTCCGGCAGTGCCGCGAGGCGTGGCCGGGCGGCGGCCATCCGGTAGCGGTCGATCACCGTGCGCCGGGCGATCGAGAGCAGCCAGGTGCGGGCCGAGGAGCGCCCCGCGAACGCGGGCAGGCTGCGTAGTGCGCGCAAGAAGGTCTCCTGTGCGAGGTCGTCGGCGGACTGCACGTCGGTCAGGTGGGCGACGAAGCGCCAGACGTCGCGCTGGGTCGCGCGGACGAAGGCCTCGACGTCTGCCGCCCGGCCGGAGCGGGCGGTCAGTGCGAGTGCGGTGAGCTGCTCGTCATCCACGGCGGCCTCCGACCCGGCCGGTCCCGCCTCGGTGGTCGTGCGGGACGATGGGCATATGAGATGCGCGCAGTTCCGTACCGCTCTGTCCGCCCGGCTCGACGGCGAACCGAGCGGTCTGGCGCAGGCACGGCTCGACAAGCACGTTGCGCGCTGCACCGGCTGCCGGGAGTGGCTGGACCGGGCGGAGCTGCTGCGCGGCCACGTCCGGGCGGGCGCCGCCGACGGGCCGCCGCCGGAGTGGTCGGCCCGCCTGCTCGCCGGGCTGAAGGACGCCGGACTGAAGGAGATCGGGCTGACGGAGATCGGGCCGGCCGAGGGGCCGGGCGGTCGCGCTCCGGAAGGCCCACAGGCCACGGAGCGGTAGGACGGTGGCGCCGGCCGGGGCCGGTGCGCCGTCGTAGTCAGGCATGGAAAGGTCCCGAGGGGAAGGCTGGGAACGGTGCCGCTCAGGGCGGCACCGTCGGCGTCCGTGGGCGGCCGCGCGGCATGCCGTGCCTCCCGGAGAGCCGGGATGCGCGGCGGTGGACGCGGGCCCGCGCCCTGGCGGTACGGCGGTGGAAGGCACGGCCGTGCGGCAGGGCGACCTGCCCGTCGCGGGGTTCCGGGGGCCGGAGGCGGCCGGGGGACTGCGGCGGCGGGCGCGTCAGCAGGCGAGGGCGAACGCCGGCGGCCCGCGCCGGACCACGGCATGCGTGAGCAGCACCGACCGGGGCGGCCGGGCTCGGTCGTCGGCGGGCCTGGGCGGCGCCGGGGCCCGGTAGTCGAAGGGGCGCGCGAAGAGCGCCAGCAGTGGGAGCAGCAAGGCGCCCGCGACGACGGCGCCGAACGCGCCGAGCAGGTCGAAGAGCCGCACCAGTGCCGCGTCACCACGCCAGAGCAGTAGCGCGCAGGCCAGCGCGGCCAGCACGTGGGCGGCGGCCATCCCCAGCGACATGCCGTGGGACATGCCGTGGGACATGCCGCCCGCCATGTCGTGCGTCAGGCCGCCCGTCGTCGGGTCGGACATGCCTCCGGGCATCGGGTGGGACATGCCGGGCATCCCCGCCATCCCGGGCAGGCCCATGCCCATGGCCGTCCCGTCGGCGGAGGCCCCTGCCCCCGCGGCACCGTGGTGCATTCCGGCCATCGGGCGCAGGCTGCCGGCGGTCGGCGGCACGTCCGGGTCGATGCCCGCCATCCGGGCCAGCTCGACCGGCGAGAGACCGCCGGGCGCGCGGTCCGGGTTGCAGAGCAGCAGGGCGGCCCAGTCCGTGGTGGCGAGGCGGCCGAGGCCGCCGCCCCCTCGGCCGAGCGCCCCGGCCTGTTCGAACAGCTGGTGCAGTGCGGTCTGCGCGGCGATCATCCAGACGCTGATCGCACCGAGCCCGCGCCGCTTGCCGGCGAGCAGCCAGGTCAGCCCCAGGACCGCCCCGAACGCGCCGGCCAGCACCGTCGGGGAGACCCCGGATCCGGCCATGGCGACGTGCGCGGTGGCGGCCATCGCCACGCACAGCGCGGCGAAGACCGCGGCGCGCAGCAGGCGGATCCGGTCGGTCATCACGATGGCACTCATCGTCGCACCCACCCCGCCCGGTCCGTACCGCACCCTCCGGTCATGGCCGGTTCCGGCCCGTGAGACCATGCGCGGCCGCCCGCCCGGCGGCCCGCTCGGCCGCCGTCCTCCCCGGCGCGCCGACCCGAACAGCCGCTCGTACGACCATCGGTGCGGTTTGACAAGAACTCACCGCTTGCTCACTAGATGTGCACGAGCCGGTGCGTTCCGTAGGTGTCGGAGCGACGACGTCCAGAGCAGGGAGGTCCGGCCTTGGAGACCCCGACGACCCCGACGGAAGCCCCAGCCGAAGCCCCGACGGGAGCCGCGAGGGAACCCGCGGAGTCCTTTGCCGACTTTGCCAAGCCCGCCGACTCGGGCGCGCCCACCGAGGAAGCCAGGACCCCCGACGCGAGCGGTACGCCCGACGCAGCCGGGACCCCCGAAGCAGCCGGAACCGCCGACCTCGCCGACCTCGCGGACCCCCGCTTCTGGCGGCTGCCCGCCCCCGCCCGCGCCGCCGCCTTCGCCGAGCTGCGCCGCCGCCCCGGCCCGGTGTTCTTCGGCGACCGCGCCACCGGCAAGGGCTTCCACGCCCTGGTCCGCCACGCCGACGTGGTCGAGGCCAGCCGCACCCCCGCCGTCTTCCTCAGTGGCCCCGGCGTCACCACCCCCGCCCCCGCCCGCTGGGTGCGGCTGCTGTTCGGCGACTCGATGGTCAACCTGGACGACCCCCGCCACGCCCAGCTGCGCCGGATCGTCTCGCGGGCGTTCACGCCGCGGCTGCTCGGCCGGGTCGAGGAGGACGTCCGGCGCATCAGTGCTGCCCTGGTCGACCGGGTCGAGCGGGACCGGCCGGAGGACTTCGTGACCGCGGTCGCCGCCGAACTCCCGTTCCGGGTGATCTGCACCATGATGGGCATCCCCGAGCAGCCGCGCCGCGCCATCCTCGACCTGGTCAACCGCACCTCCGCGGACATCGGCGTGGCCCGTTCGCTGCGCCACCGGCTGCGGGCGCCCGGGCGCGGGCTGCGGGCGCTCGCCCGCATGCAGGGCATCGTGGCCGGGATCGGCCGGGAGCGGCGGCGCCGACCGGCCGAGGACCTGATCTCCGCGCTGGTCACCGCCGACGTGGACGGCCGCCGGCTCACCGGCCGCGAGCTCGGCGCCTTCTTCACCCTGCTGCTGGTCGCCGGGGTCGAGACCACCCGCAACGCGCTCGCCCACGGCCTGCACCTGCTGACCGTCCACCCCGAGCAGCGGGCCCTGCTCCTCTCCGACCTGGACGGGCGGCTCGGCGGCGCGGTGGACGAGATGGTCCGCCACGCCACACCGATCATCCAGTTCAACCGGACCGTCGCCGTCGACCACGAGCTCGGCGGCCCCGGCGGTCCCCTGCTGCGCGCGGGCGAGAAGGTCGCCCTGTTCTACGGTTCGGCCAACCGCGACGACGCGGTCTTCCCCGACCCGGACGCCTTCGACATCACCCGCACGCCCAACCCCCACCTCGGCTACGGCGGCGGCGGCCCGCACTACTGCCTTGGCGCGCACCTGGCCCGGCAGGAGATGACGGCACTGTTCCGGGAGCTGTTCACCCGCCTGCCCGAGGCGCGCTCGGTCGGCGAGCCGGAGCTCGTCCCGTCCAGTTTCGACCACCGGGTCCGCTCGCTGGGCTTCGCCTTCTGAACCGACTTCTGACCGTCTTCTGACCGTCTTCTGATCACCTTCTGAGCGGTCCGCGGGGTTCGACATCCCGGGTGCCGAGGCATCGGGTACGGCTACTCGCCCGGCTCCCACACCGCGTGGTCGTGCGCGAACAGCACCCGGCGCGGCCCGTACTCCGCCACGCGGTCGAGCCAGGCGCGGTAGCCGGGCAGCGGCGCCGCCACGCCCTCGCGCGCCGCCCGCCGGGCGAGCAGCGCCTGACCGTACTCGGTGGCGAAGTCGTACGCCTGCCCGGCGAGCAGGACCGGGCCGCCGCCCGGGCGCTCGACCAGCAGCGACTGGTGGCCCTCGGTGTGGCCGGGGGTGGGCAGCACCCGGACGCCGGGCCAGACCTCCGCCTCGCCGTCGAGCTCGCGGTACTCGACGCCGGGGAAGTCGACCAGCGCGTCGATGGTGTAGTCGCCGCGCCGGGCGGTGGCCAGCTCACTCGCCTGGACCAGGACGGTCGTGCCGGCGAGCAGCGGGTTGCCGCCGCAGTGGTCGAAGTGCAGGTGGCAGTTGACCACCAGGTCGATGTCGGCGACGGAGACCCCGGCCGTGGCGAGCGCCTCCGGCAGCGGACGGCGGACCGGGCGGTAGTGCGCCTCGGTCTCCGGCGCGCCGCCGCCGATCCCGGTGTCGAACAGCAGCAGCCCCTCCGGGCGCCGGACCAGGTACGCGAGCACCGGCTCCACCCGTGGCTCCGGGCCGCCCACCTCGGAGGCCGGCCGGACGAAATACCCCAGTTCGAGGCGGCGGATCACATTCACTTCATCCCCCCGTGTCGTGGTGCGTCGCTCTGCCCCCGTACGGGTGGCCGCCGCGGCCCCCGGTTCGCACCCTACCCGGCCTCCGCGGCGCTGCCGGGTGCTGGTGGCGGGCGTCACGGCGGGCACCCGGGAAAGGGAGCACAATGCCGGGCATGACTGATCGTCCGCTGCCCGCAGGACCTGTCCGTTCCGTGAACGCCGTGAAGGGCGTGAAGGCCGTGAACGCGGTGAACGCCGGGGGTGAGCCCGCCGACCGTCCCACCGTCGACGCCTGGACGGCCCTCGGCGGACCGGCCGACCTGCCGGCGCGGGTGCGCTTCCACGGCCCGGACGACGTCCTGCCCTCCGGCCTGCCGGTGCGGCGCCTGGCCCGGGCCACCGTGGCCGTCTGCTCGCTCGCCGCCGCCGAGCTCGCCGCCCTCCGCAGCGGCGGTCCGGTCCCCGCCGTCCGGGTGGACCAGGGCGCGGTCGCCACCGCCTTCGTCAGCGAGCGGCACCTGACGATCGACGGCCGGACGCCCGTCAGCTTCGCCCCGCACTCCGGCTTCTGGCGCACCGCCGACGGCTGGGTGCGCACCCACGCCAACTACCCGCACCACCGCACCCGGCTGCTGGCCGCCCTCGGCCTCGCCGTGGACGCCGGGCCCGAGCAGCTCGCGGAGGTGCTCGGCAAACTGCCGGCCGAGCAGGTCCAGGAGCGCGCGTACGCGGCGGGGGCGCTCGCGGTGGCCGTCGCGCCGGTGAGTTCGGCCGTGCACCCCCTGGTGGAGTACCGGGAAGTCGGTGCCACCGCCACCGCCGGTGCCGGCGGTGCGCCCGCCCGCGCGCTCGGCGACGCCCCGGTCGACCGGCCCGCCGCCGGGGTCCGGGTCCTCGACCTCACCCGGGTGATCGCCGGACCGGTCGCCACCCGCACCCTCGCCCTGCTCGGCGCCGACGTCCTGCGCATCGACTCGCCCCGGCTGCCCGAGGCCGAGGACGCCCACGCCGACACCGGCTTCGGCAAGCGCTCGGCCCGCCTCGATCTCGCCGAGCCCACCGACCGGGCCGTCTTCGAGGAACTGCTCGCCACCGCCGACGTCGTCGTCACCGGCTACCGCCCCGGCGCCCTGGACGCCCACGGTCTTGCCCCCGACGCGCTGTTCGCCCGCCGCCCCGACCTGATCGTCGCCCAGCTCTGCGCCTGGGGCTGGACCGGCCCGTGGGCCGGGCGGCGCGGCTTCGACAGCCTGGTCCAGGCCGGCGTCGGCATCGCCGCCCACGAGGCCGCCCCCGACGGCCACCCCGGCGTCCTGCCCGCCCAAGCCCTCGACCACGGCACCGGCTACCTCGTCGCCGCCGCCGTCCTGCGCGCCCTCACCGAGCAGCGCACCCGCCGCCCCGGCGGCCGCCACCTGCGCTTCTCCCTGGCCGGCACCGCCGCCTGGCTGCTGCACGGCATCGAACGGGAGGCCGCCGTACCGGGTGGGACCGCCGAGCCGTACGACCCGTCCCGGTGGCTCGCCGAGACGGACTCCGCGTACGGGCGGCTGCGCCACGCCCTGCCGCCGATCGGCTACGAGGGTGCGCCCGCCGACTGGTCGCGCCCGCCCGGGCGTTGGGGGACGGACGCACCGGCCTGGCTCTGAGCCGGGGCGGCACTGCCCAGGGCCGGCTCTCAGCCGGGGTGGCGGGGTCGCTGTCAGAGCCGTCTGACAGCATCTGCGCATGACCGCCGCACACGCCACCGACTACACCTGGTTCGACCAGCGCTACCCCGTCCTGGGCAAGGCCTACTGCCTCACTCACGTCCAGGGGATCGCCGCCGACGAACTGCTGCGCCGCTTCGACGCCGTGCCCGGCCGCGAGGTCACCGGGCTGGACACGGTGGTCGAGGCCTGGGAGACCTTCGACGACGGCGAGGACGAGGAGGCCAAGGCCCTCCTCGGCGAGGACGACGACCGGCTGCTCGTCGCCGTCACCGAACTGGACGGCTGGGCCCTAGCGGTGGAGCCGTACGGCTACCTCGGCAGCCTGCACGAGGTCATCCCCGCCCTCACCGACGGCACCCGGCTGGTCTCGCACTACCGGGGCGCCATGGCGGAGGACCACTTCAACTGGTGGGAGCAGAGCGGCTGCCGGCTCCGGTTCGAGCCGCTCTTCGCCGACCAGCGGGACGGCTCGGACGCCGACGCCCCGGGCACCGTCGAGCTGATGGCCGCCTGCGGCTTCCAGCTCGACGGCGAGCGGTACGAGCTGCACACCGAGGCCGCGTTCGCGCTGGCCGAGCGGCTGACCGATGTCCGGCTCACCCCGGAACGGCTGGAGGCCGCCACCTTCCGGCTCGGCTACGCCCCTCGCCCGTAACGGGGGCGGGGGGACGGCTCCGGCCGGAGGCGGCGGCCTCCGGGGCCGCTTGCTGGAGAGCGGCTGGTCAGGGACCAGCTGCTCAAGGGCTTCGCCGGCCGGGGACAAGCCGGTCAGGGACCAGCTGCGCAAGGGTTCGCCGGTCGGAGCTGCGTTGCTCAGACCCCGGACGGGAGCTGCTTGGCGCGGCTGCGCACCTGGATCGCCGTCACGATCTCGACCACGCCCAGGATCACCAGCCAGCAGCCGGCCAGCACGGCCAGCGCGGTGATCGACCCGACCGGCCAGACCATCAGCAGCACGCCGGCCAGCGTGTTGGCCACGCCCGCGAAGGCCTGCCAGCTGCGGGCCGGCATCAGCGGGTCGGAGATCGCGGCGGCCAGCTGGGTGATGCCGCGGAAGAGCCAGCCGATTCCGATCCAGAGCGCGAGCAGCAGCAGCGACTGCACCGCGCTGCGGAAGCAGAGCAGTCCCAGCAGCACGCAGATCGCGCCGCTGATGAAGGCCAGCACCCGCAGCGCGGTGGTGGCGTGGGTGCCGAACGCGGCGACCAGCTGCACGACGCCGATCACCAGCAGGTAGAGACCGAACAGCACGCCCACCACCAGCAGTGTCTCCTGGGGCCAGGCGAAGACCACGATCCCGAGGGCGAGCGAGACGAGTCCGGCGGCCAGCAGGATCTGCCAGGCGGCCTTGGCGAGCATGCCGAGCGGACCCTGGACCGGGGAACCGTCGGGGGTGATGATCGGAGAGACCACGGTGGCGTACTCCTCGGGCTGAATGGTCTGCGGGCTGAGTGGGTCGGGCAGACTGGGCGGGCTTGCGGGCTTGCGGGCTTGCGGGCTTGCGGACTGGGCGGGTTGACGGGCAGAAGACGAACCCCAGCCTTTCCGCGCCGCCACCGGTCCGCGCGCCGGATACGGCCGTTCGGAGGATCCGCCCCGATCACCGGAACGACATCCTCCGGACACTCGCTGTCGATACCATCTGGCGGTATGACTTCTGAAGGGTGGGGGACCCCTCCGGTCGAGCCGATCAGCCAGCACTACATCGTCTGCGGGGGCAACGCGCTGGCACACCGACTGATCCTGGAACTCGTCGAGCACTACGAGGTCCCGGTCGTCGTCCTGGTCGCCGACCGGACCCGTGACCACGCGCCGCAGATCGAGCAACTCGACGGTGTCGCCGCGGTCGTGGAGTACGCCGGCATCACCGACGAGGCCCTGCGCGCGGTGTCCATCGGCACCGCCCGTGGGCTCGCCCTGGTCGAGGGAAGCGACCAGGAGAACATCCACGCCGCGCTCAGCGCCCAGAACCACAACCCGGACATCCGCATCGTGTTCCGGATGTTCAACCAACGGCTCGGCGAGAACATCGAACGGCTGCTCAAGAACGGCACCGCGCTCTCCGGATCGGCCACCGCCGCCCCGGCCTTCGCCGCCGCCGCGCTCGGGCGGCCCAACTCGGTCGAGATCGACGGACGTTACCTGCACATCGCCTTCGACGATGCCATCACCTCCGACCGGGTCTGCGTGGTCGCCGACCAGATCGACCGGCAGGACCTCGGCAAGATCCGGCTGCTGCCCGAGCAGCAGGGCGATTCGGCCGAATTCGTCCGGCTCGCCCGCGAGTTCGGCGACGACGGGCCGATCCGCCCCGGCGGCGTACGGCGCGAACCGGCACCCGCAGCCGATCCCGGACCTGCGGCTGGTCCCGGACAGGAGGAGGAGCCGGGCGGCAGCGCCGCACTGCAGGTACTGCCGATCGAGCCCCGGGAGCCGATCGGCTGGCGGCGGCGGTTGCGCTGGCGGCTGCTCGACACCATGCGCTTCTTCACCAGCGCCCGGATGCGGCTGGTGCTGCTCACCGCCCTCGCCGCGGTGCTGATGTCCTTCGGCGTGCTCTGGTACCTCAACCGGGACTTCGGCTGGACCGTCTACATCTCGCTGCTCGACCTGGCCGGCGCCGCTCAGCCCGACCAGCTCGCCGACATCGCCGCCGGGACGGGCACCGGCGGGTTCTGGCAGCGGTCCGCGCAGGTGGTGATCACCATCTGCGGGATCACCTTCGCGCCGGTCGCCACCGCCATCGCGGTCGAGGTGCTGGGATCCGGACGGCGCGGCCAGCCACGCAACCCGGGGGCGGGCACCCGGGACCACGTGATCGTCGTCGGGCTCGGCAACGTCGGCACCCGGGTCGCGACCCAGCTGCACGACCTGGGCGTGCCGGTGGTCTGCATGGAACGGGACCCGCAGGCGCGCGGCGTCGCCGCCGTCCGGGCCCTCGGGATCCCGGTCGTGATGGGCGACGGCCCGTTCGAGGAGCAACTGCGCCGGGCCCGGCTGAAACACAGCCGGGCGCTGGTCGCGGTCAGCGGCGACGACGCCACCAACCTGGAGGCGGCCCTGGAGGCCCGGCACGGCAATCCCGAAGTCCGGGTGGTGGTGCGGCTGTTCGACGACAACTTCGCCGGGCACTTCTACAAGACGCTGGACAACGCGGCCTCGCGGTCGGTCTCCTACCTGGCCGCGCCCGCCTTCGCGGCGGCGCTGATGGGGCGCGAGGTGCGCGGGACGCTGTCCGTGTTCCGGCACGTGCTGCTGATCGCCGAGCTGACGGTGGAGGACGGCAGCGGGCTGATCGGCCTGAACCGGCACGACCTGGAGGACGAGGGCGGGGTCCGGGTGATCGCCGTCCGCTTCGCCCGCGGCTCGCAGCTGCAGTGGGGCCTACCCGACCGCACCCGGCGGCTCTCCCCGGGCGACCGGATCGTGGTCGCCGCCACCCGCAGCGGGCTCGCCCGGCTGAACACGGTGGCGCTGGAGGAGGAACTGGAGGCAGAAGCGGAGGCAGGGGCGGAGGAGTGAGCACGGCCAACAGGTGACAGCCGACAGCCGACAGATTTCAGCTGACAGATTTCATCATCTGAAATCTGTCAGCTGTCAGCTGCCAAACGTCGTCCGTCGTCCGCCGTCCGTCAGGCGTCGCCCGTCAGCGGTTGATGAAGGACGGCGGGCGCTTCTCGGCGAAGGCCGCCATGCCCTCCTTCTGGTCCGCCGTGGCGAAGACCGCGTGGAAGAGGCGGCGTTCGAAGCGGACGCCCTCGGCGAGGGTGGTCTCGAAGGAGCGGTTGACGCTCTCCTTGAGCATGATGGCCGCCGGGGTGGACATCGCCGCGACGGTCTCGGCGGTGGCCAGGGCCTCGGCCATCAGCTGGTCGGCGGGGACGATGCGGGAGACCAGGCCGGCTCGCTCGGCCTCCTCGGCGCCCATCATCCGGCCGGTCAGGCACAGCTCCATCGCCTTCGCCTTGCCGACCGCCCGGGTCAGCCGCTGCGAGCCGCCGATGCCGGGCAGGACGCCGAGCTTGATCTCCGGCTGCCCGAACTTCGCGGTGTCTGCCGCCAGCAGGATGTCGCACATCATCGCCAGCTCGCAGCCGCCGCCCAGCGCGAACCCGGCCACCGCCGCCACCACCGGCTTGCGCAGCGCGCCGAGCCGGTCCCACGGGCCCAGCCAGTCGTCCAGGTAGACGTCCGGGAAGGCGTTGCCCTGCATCTCCTTGATGTCGGCGCCGGCCGCGAAGGCCTTCTCCGAACCGGTGATCACCAGGCAGCCGATCTCCGGGTCCCGGTCGAAGGCGGTGGCAGCCGCGACCACCTCGTTCATCAGCTGGGTGTTCAGCGCGTTGAGCGCCTTGGGCCGGTTGAGCGTGATCAGCCCCACCCGGCCCTTGCGCTCGACCAGGATCGTCTCGTAGGTCTCGGTCTCGGTCTCGGTCATCGCCGTCGACTCCCATGTCCGCTGCTCGGCGCCGCGCGGGCGCGCCCTGACCACCCAACGATCTACGACGCGCCCTGTTTCGCGCCAGTCTTGACATGCGAGACGCCGGTCACGGGCGGTGCGGACGCGGAGATCAGGCCAGGCCCAGCTCGTCGCCCTCGCGCGGGGCGAGGAAGCGGGCGACGTCCACCTCCGTCACCCCGGCCAGGGTGGCGGGCTCCCAGCGGGGGTTGCGGTCCTTGTCGATCACCTGGGCGCGGATGCCTTCGACCAGGTCGTGGCCGTCCAGCGCGGCGCAGGAGGCGCGGTACTCCTGGTCGAGCACGGCTTCCAGGGACGGGAGCGTACGGGCGCTGCGCAGCGCGGCCAGGGTGGCCTTGACGGCGGTGGGGGAGTTCGCCACAACCAGCTCGGCGGCCTCCTTCGCCTGCGGCTCGCCGGAGTTCAGCAGGAGTTCGACGATCTCCTCGGCGGTGTCGGCCGCGTAGCAGGCGTCGATCCAGGCGCGCTGCCCGGCCAGGGCGGCGGGCGGCGCGGGCTCGGCGTGCGCGGCGACGACGGCGTTGACGTCGGCGGTCGTGGGGTCGGGCACGGTGGCCGGGTCGGTGCCGCGGGTGAGGGCGTCGAGCAGTTCCGGGATCCGCGCCGAGGGCACGTAGTGGTCCGCGAACCCGCACAGCAGCGCGTCGCCCGGGCCCATCGAGGCCGAGGTGAGCCCGAGGTGGATGCCCAACTCGCCCGGGGCGTGGGCGAGCAGGCGGCTGCCGCCGACGTCCGGCACGAGTCCGATCCGAGTCTCGGGCATCGCGACCGTGGAGCGCTCGGTGACGATCCGGATCGCGCCGTGGGCGGACAGGCCGACGCCACCGCCCATCGTGATGCCGTCCATCACCGCGACGAACGGCTTCGGGTACCGGGCGATGAGCGCGTTCAGCCGGTACTCGTCGCGGAAGAACGCCCGGGTGCCGGCGCCGCCCGTCTTCGCGTCGTCGTGCATGGCGCGGATGTCGGCGCCCGCGCAGAGGCCGCGTTCGCCCGCGCCGGTCAGCACGACGGTGCGCACCCGGTCGTCCGCGGCCCACTCGTCGAGCGTTGCCCGAAGGGCGGTGATCATGTCGTGGGTCAGCGAGTTGAGCGCCCGCGGCCGGTTCAGCACGATCCGTCCGACCCTGCTGTCCAGGAACGTCTGGACCTCCGCCACCGCTGTGCTCATCGGGCTCGCTCCCGTCCCTTCGGTGATGTCGACGTCCGCCGTCCCGCGACGGGTGCCGCCTTCCGCTGTTCGCTTCGCCGTCCACCGTACCGGGGGCGGTGCGGAGTTGTGATCACCGGGCCGGGCCGAGTTGGTCTGAGCCGGACTGGGCCGGACTGGGCCGGACTGGACCGGGAGTGCGGGGCCGGTCCCCTCACGGCCAGGCGCGCAGGGCGAGTTCGGCGGTGCGGGCCAGCTCGGCGGCGGTGGCGCCGTCCCGGGCCTGCTGCGACATGCCCTGGATGACGGTGGCGAGGTAGCCGGCCAGTTCCTTCGGGTCGGCCTCGGGCGGCAGTTCGCCGTCCTCCCGGGCCCGGCACAGCCGTGCCTCGAAGACCCGCGTGTTCTCGTTGGGCAGGTCGCGCAGGCGGTCCTGGATCCCGGCGTCCTGCGCGGAGACGTTGGTGGCGGCGGAGATCACCAGACAGCCTGCCGGGTGGGACGGGTCGGGGTAGATGGCGGCGGCCTCGCGCAGGATGCGGGCGAAGGCGCCGTAGGCGGTGGGTTCCTCCTCCAGTGCGACGGCCGCGAACTCGCCGACGGGGGAGTGGCCGTGCTGCTGGACCACCTCCTCGAACAGCGAGCGCTTGTCGCCGAACGCGGCGTACAGGCTGCCGGGGCGCATGCCCATGGCCGTGGTCAGGTCGGCGACGGCGGCGCCGCCCGGCTGGCGATGCCGGAGATCATCGCCTACGGCGCGACCAAGGGGGCCCTGGACACCTTCACCCTCAACCTCGCCAAGCAGCTCGGCCCGCGCGGGGTCACCGTGAACTCGGTCGCGCCCGGCATCGTGGACACCGACCTCAACGCCGGCTGGCTGCGCGGCAACGCGGAGGCGGAGGCCCATGCGGCCTCGGTGGCCGCGCTCGGCAGGGTCGGGCAGCCGGAGGACATCGCGGACATCGTCGCCTTCCTCGCTTCCGACGGCGCGCGCTGGGTGACCGGCCGGGTCATCGACGCCACCGGCGGCGCGGGACTGTAGGCGGAAGCGGGCGCGAGGACGGAAGCGGGCGCGGGGACGGAAGCGGGTCCGGAAACGGATGACAGCTGACAGATGATGAAATCTGTCAGCTGTCATCCGTTGTCTGTCATCCGTTACGTGTCATCTGTCGCCCGATCCCTGCCGGGGAGGGCGCCCGCCGCTACCCCCGCACCCGCCCGGTCACCTCGCCGAACCCGACCGCGATCCCGTGCGGGCCGGGCGCGGTGGCGGTGATGGTGACCTCGTCGCCGTCCTCCAGGAACGTCCGGGTCGTGCCGTCCGGGAGCTTCAGCGGCTCCTCGCCGTTCCAGGTCAGCTCGATCAGCGCGCCCCGGGTGTCCGCCTCCGGCCCGCTGACCGTCCCTGAGGCGAACAGGTCGCCGGTGCGCAGCGAGGCGCCGTTGACGGTCATGTGGGTGAGCTGCTGCTGCGCCGTCCAGTACATGGTGGCGAACGGCGGGCGGGAGACCAGGTGCCCGTTCAGCCGGACCTCCATCGCCAGGTCCAGGCCCCACGGCTCGCCGCCCCGGTCGTCCAGGTACGCCAGCGGCTCGACGTCGCGCTCCGGCGGCGTGACCCGGGCGTGCTGCAGTGCGTCCAGCGGGACGATCCACGGCGAGATCGAGGTGGCGAAGGACTTGCCGAGGAACGGGCCGAGCGGCACGTACTCCCAGGCCTGGATGTCGCGCGCCGACCAGTCGTTGAGCAGGCAGACGCCGAACACGTGCTCGCGGAAGTCGTCCAGCACGACCGGCTTGCCGAGCTCTGACGGCGTGCCGACGACAAAGCCGACCTCGGCCTCGATGTCCAGCCGGCGCGTCGGCCCGAAGCTCGGCGCGGGGTCGGCGGGCGCCTTGCGCTGCCCGTGCGGCCGCACTACCGGCGTGCCGGAGACGACGACCGTGCCCGCCCGCCCGTGGTAACCGATCGGCAGGTGCTTCCAGTTCGGCGTGAGCGGCTCCGAACCCGGGCGGAAGATCCGGCCCAGGTTGGTGGCGTGGTGTTCGGAGGCGTAGAAGTCGACGTAGTCGGCGACCTCGAACGGCAGGTGCAGCTCGACCTCGTCGACCGGCAGCAGCGACGGCGACAGCGCCTCGCGGAAGGACTCGTCCGTGAGCCACGTGGTGAGGTCCGCCCGCACCCGGGTCCAGACCGGACGCCCGGCCGCCATCAGCGGGTTGAGCGAGTCGGCGTCCAGCAGCACGGACGGCGCACCGGCGGCGCGGGCGGCCGCCCCGGCGTCCAGCACGAAGTCCCCGACGCGCACGCCGATCCGGCGCCGGCCGGGCTGGTCGGCGGCGGTGAAGACGCCGTACGGCAGGTTGTGCAGGCCGAACGGCGAGTCCTGGGCGCCGGCGAGCCAGCTGCGGGGGGTGGTCAACGGTCCTCCTGGTGCGGTGGAATGGGCGACGACAGCAGGCCGAGCGCGGCCAGGTCGCCCAGGGGTTCGGCGATGCTGCAGGTGCCGAACGCGGTGAACGAGTTGCGGATCACCGTAACCTGACGATCCGTCAGTGCACGTACCGCCTTGGCCAGGACCTCGCCGTCGCGCTCCGCCAGCACCGCCGCGGCCGCGGCCCGGTCGGTCTCCTGCGCGGCCAGCAGGACGTTCAGAAAGCCGTGGTGCTCGAAGCCGGTCTCCGGGTCGGTGTGCCGGACGGCGTTGTGCAGCCCGGCGGTGCACTTGTACGGCAGTCCGCGCCGCGCGCAGCCGGTGAGGAAGGCGGCCAGCTCCGCCTCGTCCGGGAACGCTTCGGCGACCAGTCCGCCGGTGCGGAACTTCGCCCGGTACGGGCTGTCGACCAGCACGTCCAGGACGGCGTCCAGCTCGTCCCCGTGCAGGAGTTCGCGCGGCAGCTCGACGGCGGCCGGGACGTGCGGCGGTAGCAGCCGGTCCAACTCGGCGACCGCCTCGGCGGCGTCCCGGGTGGCCAGTTCGACGCCGGCCAGTTCGAACGGCGCGGCGGCGGCGAGCGCCTGGGCGAGCTCCGCGCTGCCCCCCGGCAGCACCAGCCCGACCCTGAGCGGCGCGCCGCCCGCCCTTGCCGAGCCGCCCGCCCTCGCCGTGTCGGAAGCCCCGGCCGAGTCGGACGCCACCGCTGCGTCTGACGCCCCCGCCGGGTCGGACGCCACCGCCTCGGCCAACTCGCCCAGCCGGCCCGCCCCGCAGAGGAGCGGGCCGACCGCCTCGGCGTACCAGGCCGCGCGGTGGGCGCGATGCGCGGGCACCGCCTCGACGAGCGGCAGGTTCCCCGGGGGAAACACCGCCGCGTCGTCGAAGAGTCCGTGGAACAGCTCGGGGATGACGCCCCCCGAAGGCAGCGCGCTCATCGACCGGGCCCCCGACCGGACCAGGTCCAGGCGTAGTTGGGGTCCTCGCCGGCCCGGCCGCCCTCGCCGAGCTCCAGCGGGCGGAAGGTGTCCACCATGACCGCGAGCTCGTCGAAGAACTCCGCGCCGATGCTGCGCTCGTAGGCGCCCGGCTGCGGCCCGTGGGTGTGCCCGCCGGGGTGCAGCGAGATCGAGCCCTGGCCGATGCCCGAGCCCTTGCGGGCCGCGTAGTCGCCCCCGCAGTAGAACATGACCTCGTCGCTGTCCACGTTGGCGTGGTAGTAGGGCACCGGGATCGACAGCGGGTGGTAGTCCACCTTGCGCGGGACGAAGTTGCAGATCACGAAGTTGTTGCCCTCGAACACCTGGTGAGCCGGCGGCGGCTGGTGGATCCGCCCGGTGATCGGCTCGAAGTCGCTGATGTTGAAGGCGTACGGGTACAGGCAGCCGTCCCAGCCGACCACGTCGAAGGGGTGGTGCGGCACGGTGTAGCGGGTGCCCGAAATCCCGTTCGGCCCACGGTGCTTGACCAGTACGTCGACGTCCCCGGGGGCGTCCGCCAGCAGCGGGCCGACCGGCCCGCGGAAGTCCCGCTCGCAGTACGGCGCGTGCTCGAGCAGCTGCCCGTACTTGGACAGGTACCGCTTGACCGGGGTGATGTGGCTGTTCGCCTCGATGCAGTACGCGCGCAGCGGCTCGTCGCCGGCCGGCACCCAGCGGTGGGTGGTGGCGCGCGGGATGATCACGTAGTCGCCCTGGCCGACCTCGATCGAGCCGAACACCGTCTCGACCGTGCCGGAGCCGGACTCCACGTACACGCACTCGTCGCCGAGCCCGTTGCGGTACAGCTCGCTGGGGGCCCCGGCGGCGACGTACGAGATCCGCACGTCGCCGTTGCCGAGGACCAGCCGACGGCTGCCGACGACGTCCGCGGACTTCCACTCCTGGCCCGCGAACAGCTCGTGCAGCTTGAGGTGGCGGGGGAGCAGCGGGTGGTTGGGCACCGTGGACTGGTCCGGCAGCTCCCAGGGCACCGCGTTGACCACCGCCGAGGGGATGCCCCGGTGGTAGAGCAGCGAGGAGTCCGAGGAGAACCCCTCCTCGCCCATCAACTCCTCGTAGTAGAGCCCCCCTTCGGGGGTGCGGTGCTGGGTGTGCCGCTTGGGCGGGATGCTGCCAAGCTGCCGGTAGTACGCCATCTCCGTGGTCCTCCTCGACCGGTCGTCAGAGCTCTCCGACGCTCACAGGTTGCCGCGGCGGTCCTGCTCGCGCTCGATGGACTCGAAGAGCGCCTTGAAGTTGCCCTTGCCGAAGCCCAGCGAACCGTGCCGCTCGATGAACTCGTAGAAGACGGTCGGGCGGTCGCCGATCGGCTTGGTGAAGATCTGCAGCAGGTAGCCGTCCTCGTCGCGGTCGACCAGGATGCCGCGCTTCTTCAGCTCCTCGATCGGCACGCGGACCTTGCCGATCCGCTCGCGCAGCTCCGGGTCGTCGTAGTAGGCGTCCGGCGTGTTGAGGAACTCCACGCCGCGCGCCCGCAGCACGTCCACGGTGGTGAGGATGTCGTTGGTGGCGAGCGCCATGTGCTGGCAGCCGGGGCCGGTGTAGAACTCGAGGTACTCGTCGATCTGGGACTTCTTCTTGGCGATGGCCGGCTCGTTCAGCGGGAACTTCACCCGGTGGTTGCCGCTGGCGACGACCTTGGACATCAGCGCGGAGTACTCGGTGGCGATGTCGTCGCCGACGAACTCGGCCATGTTCACGAAGCCCATGACGCGGTTGTAGAACGACACCCACTCGTCCATCCGGCCCAGCTCGACGTTGCCGACGGCGTGGTCGAGGGCCTGGAAGAGGCGCTTGGGCGAGCCCTCCGGGTGCTTCACCTTGCTCTCCGCGACGACGTAGCCCGGCAGGTACGGGCCGTGGTAGCGGGAGCGGTCGATCAGGGTGTGGCGGGTCTCGCCGTAGGTGGCGATGGCCGCGCGGCGCACGGTGCCGTTCTCGTCCGAGACGTCGTTCGGCTCCTCGAGGACGGTGGCACCGGACGCGCGGGCGTGCTCGATGCACTTGTCGACGTCCGGGACCTCCAGGGCGAGGTCGACGACGCCGTCGCCGTGGCGGCGGTGGTGGTCCAGCAGCGGGCTGCCCGGCTGGACACCGCCCTTGATCACGAAGCGGCACGAGCCGGAGCGCAGTACGTACGCCTTGCGGTCGCGGCGGCCGGTCTCCGGGCCGGAGTAGGCGACCAGCTCCATGCCGAACACGACCTGGTAGAACTGGGCCGTCTGGGTGGCGTTGCCGACCACGAAGACGACCGCGTCCTGGGCCGTGACGGGGAACGGATCGGCGGCCTGGTCGTGCTCGACGAGGCCGACGAGGCGGCGCAGCTGGTCGGCGTCAAGACCGGCCTCGCGCTCCTCGGGGGTCAGCTCAAGGGCGTGGGACTGCGTGGTCATCGCTCGTTCCTCCACTTCGGGCCTCGGCTTTGAGGCTCCCGCTGGATCGCGGCCGCACCGCGGATGGGTGGGCGGTGCGGTTGCGGAGAGCTTGCTCCTGTCGGGGTGGTTGGGCAACAGGTCGGTTTTTCACTGCTCAATGTGTACAAGCTGGCCAGGATTTCCCGTCTCGCACTGCGCAAAATGTGCTGCCGATCCGGGGTGATGCGCGAAGTCTGCGCAATCGGTGTTCACGGGTTCTCGGCCCCGGCCCCGGGCTCGGCCCCGGGCTCGGACCCGCGGAGGTGGCGCAGGAACCAGTCCCGGGCCAGCTCAGCGACCTCGTCGAGGGTCCCGGGCTCCTCGAACAGGTGGGTCGCGCGCGGCACCACCGCCAGTTCACTCTCGCAGCGCAGTCGGCGTCCGGCCTGCCGGTTGAGGTCGAGCACCGTGGTGTCCAGGGAGCCGACGACGAGCAGCGTCGGGGCGCTCACCCGGCCCAGGACCTCGGCGCTGGCGAGGTCCGGGCGGCCG
Organism: Kitasatospora sp. NPDC033851; assembly: GCF_055576085.1. Lineage (NCBI taxonomy): Bacteria > Bacillati > Actinomycetota > Actinomycetes > Kitasatosporales > Streptomycetaceae > Kitasatospora > Kitasatospora sp. NPDC033851. Next base: position 171,080 of record NZ_JBVIRL010000005.1, read on the forward strand.
CCCCGGGAGACCACGGCGCGCACGACCCGGCCCAGCTCGGCGGCGGTGTGCAGCGCGGCGGCGGCGCCGGTGCTGGCGCCGAACAGGCCCAGCGGCAGGCCCCGGGTCTCGGGCACGGCGCCGCTCTCGGGTGCGGCACTGCTCTCGGACGGGGTGCGGGACCCGGATGCGGGGCCGTCCTCGGTGTGCAGCTGCCGGGCGACGGCGGTCAGGCGGGAGCCCAGCAGCCCCACGTCGAAGACGTTGTGGCGGTCCGGCTCCTCGGCCTCGGTGAGCAGGTCGAACAGCAGCGTGGCCAGCCCGGCGCGGTTCAGGAACTCGGCGACGTACCGGTTGCGCGGGCTGTGCCGGCCGCTGCCGCTGCCGTGCGCGAAGACCACGACACCGCGCGCGCCGACCGGGACGGTCAGTCGGCCCGCGAGGCGGACCCCGCCGGCGGGCAGGACCAGCTCGCGGTCCACGCCGACGGCGGGCGGGGCGTCGCGGTCCCGGTCCTGCTCCTGCTCCTGCCCCCGGTCTCGTTCTCGGCTCCGGGCCTCGGCGAGCAGTCGCAGCACCTCCTCGTCCTCGGTCTGCGAGAAGTCGGCGTAGAACTCGCCGATCGCGAAGAACGGGGACGGCGTGTCGACGCAGACCAGCTCGTCGGCGACCTCCTCGAGACGGTCCGTCCAGTCCCGGGGCGCCACCGGCACCGCGAGCACCACCCGGGCCGCGCCGCGCGCCCGGACGATCCGGCAGGCCGCCCGGGCGGTGGACCCGGTGGCGATGCCGTCGTCCACCACGACCACCGTCCGCCCCCGCACGTCCGCGGGCGGACGGTCGCCCCGGTAGCGGCGGGCCCGGCGCTCCAACTCGGTGCGCTCGCGCCGCTCCACCGCGGCCAGCTGGTCGTCGGTGACCGAGGCGAGCCGGATGACCTGCTCGTTCAGCACCCGGACGCCGTCCTCGCCGATCGCCCCCATGCCCAGCTCGGGCTGGTAGGGCACCCCGAGCTTGCGGATCACACAGATGTCCAGCGGCGCTCCGAGCGCCAGGGCCACCACGGCGGCCACCGGCACCCCGCCCCTCGGCAGCGCCACGACGACGGTCTCGGGGCCGCCGAAGTGAGCGAGGCGCGCGGCCAGCCGCCGACCCGCGTCGGTGCGGTCGGCGAAGTGGGTGAAGTGGGTTCCGGTGACGTGCATGACACGGCCTCCGGTTCCACCGTACGTCGTTCCCGGCGACTCGGGTGCGGTGGCGGACGGGGGCGTCCCGGGGCGGGACGGGGAGTGCCGCAGCGAGCCGGGAGGGGCGGTGCAGGGCCGGGAGAGGCCCCTGACCAGGGCGGGTTCGGCCCGGGACGGCCCGGGACAGGTCGGGATCCAACCGGGTTCGGCCCGGGACCCGGCCGGGAGCGGGACGGGAGGGGATCGGGATCGGGCCGGGATCCGGCCGGGAGCGGGACGGGACGGAACCCCCGTGTGGGCGGGACAGCGGGCGGCGCACCGTGGATCGCAGAGGCGGACCGGAGGGCCCGCCGACGACCGGAAGGAGCGCCCGACATGCCGGGCACCGTCATCACCGACCTGCGTCGACGCGGCGCTGTCGACCCCGGCCGTCTGCTCGCGGGACCGCTGCGCGGCGTCGGCCTGCAGCGGCTCGAACCGGGTCACAGCACCGAGGTGGCCGCCGACGGCGTCGAGCACGCGCTCTACATCACGGCCGGCTCCGGCCTCGCCGAACCGCCCGAGAACGCGGTACGGCGGGACGCCCCGCCGGCCGACGCAGAGTCGTACGACGCCGAGCCGCGTGATGCCGAGCCGCGTGACTCCGGCATCCCCCTCGTCGAGGGCACCGCCGTCGTCCTCCCGCTCGGCACCCGGACCGTCCTCACCGCCGGCACCGCCGGGATGGAGTACTTCCACGCCGTCCTGACCGTCCCCGCCGGCCGCCCCACCTCCTCGACCGGAGATGAACCCGCATGATCGTCACCACCGACACCGGCGCCGCCATGGTCGTCCTCGGCCCGAACGGCGAACGCGTACGGATCCGCTCCCTGGCCAGGCGCTCGATGCTCACCAGCGCCTGCGAGGCCTTCGACCACCTGCGGCTGAGCCCGGGCGCCCACCACGAGCTGACCGGTCGGCCCGACGCCGAGACCGTGCTGCACGTACTGCGCGGCGCCACCGTGGTCGGCCAACTGTCGGACGAGCCCGACCACCTGGCCTCCGAAGGCGATCTGCTGCTGGCCCGCCGGGGCCGCACGCTGCACCTCGAAGCCGGGCCGCTCGGCGCCGAACTGCTCTGCCTCACGCTCGCCGTCCCCCGGCACAGCGCCGGCACCCGGGCCGCCCTGGCCCGGCGCCGCGCCGCCCGCCGCGACCGGCCCTGAACCCGCACCCCTCCGTCTCAGGAGACCCCTCGTGATCGTCGTACCCGCCGCCCTCCCCTGCACCGCACCCGTCTTCCGGCGGCTGATCGACCCGGAGCAGCGGCCTTCCGTCCGCGCCGGACTGACCGTCGAGACCCTCCCGCCCGGCGTCCGGACCGACCAGCTTCCCTACGAGTCGGCGGAGTCGGTCAGCGTGGTGCTCTCCGGCCGACTGGCCGCGGCCGGCCGGATCCTCTCCCCGGGCGAGGCCCTGCACCACCGGCCCGGCAGCAGCTGCCGGCTCACCGCCGTCCGCGCGCCGACCACCGTGCTCACCGTCCGGCCGACCCGGTCCCGGGGCGGCATCCCGGCCCAGCGCTGCGGCCCGGAGTCCGCCCGGGCCTGGCGGCAGGTCGAGGTGAGCACCGTCGACCTCGACCCCGGCGGCCTCTGCGGACCGTACGAGGACCGGGCGGCCGACGCCTTCCTGCTGGTCCTCTCCGGGGTCGGCGTCTTCCTCGGCGACCTCGGCGAAGTGCCGGTGTACCCCGGAGACTTGGTCTACGTCAGGGCCAAGGAGCGGTACGGCCTCCGGGCCGGGTCGCGCAAGCCGGTCACCGCCGTGCTGGGCCGGATCGGTGCCCCGGGCGCCGAACCGGGACCGGAATGGGACGCCGAGCCCATGCGCTCGGGGCGTATCCGTCCGCAGAGTTGAGACGTGACCGATCGGCCTTGGTCGGTCACCTGGAAGAACCAGGAGTACCACCTCATGGCAACGAACCCGATCACCACGGCGATCTGTGCGGCAGGCGTACTGGCGGGCGTGATCGCGGCGGCCACGGCTGTGCGCCATGCCTGCTCGTCGCCGACGCCGGCGACGGGCGGAAGCAATGCGCTGTCGCCCGGGCCGACACCGACACCGGACAGCGGCGGAGGCATCGGCTGCCAGCCCGGTACCTGCGCGCAGCCGCCCATTCCCGGTGCCTGACCGACTCCCAATGGCTGATCACAGCTGACACATGACAGCGAACAGCTGACAGATTTCAGCTTTCGAAATCTGTCAGCTGTTCGCTGTCGTCCGTCCCCTGTCATCTGTGATCCGTCGCCGCCGAGCGCGGCAGCACCGCCAGGACCTGCGTGCCCCGGTCCGACGGCAGCGGCCGGATCGAGCAGTGTCCGCCGATCTCCGCCGCACGGTCCGCCATCGACCGCAGCCCCACCCCGCTGCCGTCCGCCGGCGAGTCGCCGTCCGGCCGGTACCCCACCCCGTCGTCCCGCACCGTCAACGTCAGCGCCTCGTCGTCCACCCGCACCGTCACCAGCGCCGTCCGCGCCCGGGCGTGCCGCAGCACGTTGTTGAGCGCCTCCGCCGTGATCCGGTACGCCGCGACCTCCACGGCGGCCGACAGCTCCGGCGACAGCTCCGCCGTCACGGTCAGCCCGGTCCCGCCGAAGGTGTCCGCCAACTGCCGGACCGCCCGGGTCAGCCCGAACTCGCCGAGCGGCGCCGGCCCGAGCCGGTCGGTGATCCGCCGGACCTCCTTGATCGTCATGCCCAGGCCGTCCGAGACCCCGCGCAGCGTGTCCGCGAGCCCCTCGTCCGCCGACGTGGCCGCGTTGTCCACCCACAGCCGCAACCCGGCCAGCGCCGGTCCGAGCCCGTCGTGGATGTCCCGCCGCAGCCACCGCCGCTCCTCCTCCCGCGCGGCGACGATCTGCTCCCGGCTGGCCTGCAGGTCCTCCTGGAGCCGCAGCGAGGCGACGGCCGGGGAGGCCTGGTCGGCGAGCGAGCGCAGGATGTCGATGTCGCTGGCTTCCAGCCGCTCCTCGCCCGCCCGCAGCCCGACGGTCAACTCGCCGATCGGCAGCCCGTTGTGGACCAGCGCGAAGTCCTGGCTGCGCCCGTCCAGCCGTCCGGCCGTGGCCAGGGTGCGCAGCCCCGCCCGGGTGGTGACGGCGAGGGTGACCCCGGGCAGCCGCAGTTCCTCGGCGACCGTCGCGCACAGCGCCTCCGGCAACTGCGCCGGGTCGACCACCTGGCGCACCCGCCCAGCGAGCGTCCGCAGTACCTGGTACGGCTGCGCGCGCTCGCCGTAGTACAGCCGGTCCACCAGGGCGACGGCCCGCCGCGCCGCTCGTGGCAGGGTCGCGCCGAGCGCGTACATCAGGGCGATCAGCAGCAGGGCCGCCCCGCCGCGCCCCGGCAGCAGCCAGGTGGAGAGGACGGCGGCGGCCACCACGAACAGTCCGGTGACCCCGGTGCCCAGCAGGAGTCCGACCAGCACGCTGCGGGCCGCCCGGTCGAGCCGCCAGCCGTGGTCCCGGACGACCAGGAAGGCCACCGCGACCGCCCACACCAGACCCGAGGCGGCGAACAGCGAATAGCTGATCCAGTAGTGCTCGGTGAAGGTCCGCGAGTACATGTCCTGCATCCCGGCCCAGAGCAGGTAGGCCCCGAGCATCGCCGCCACCCGCAGCCGGTGCCGTCGCAGCTCGCCCTCGTCACCCACCCGGCGGGGTGGACGCAGCAGGCGGGTCAGCAGGACGACGGTCACGATCCCGATCAGGCATTCGCTGACCAGCAGGTCGTGTCCGCCCAGCAGGTCGGTGGCGTCGCCGAAGAAGCGCGCCGGCGGGTTGCCGGCGAGCGGGTTGGGGCGCCCGAAGGCCTTCGGCTGGGCGAGCCGCTGCGACATCTCCGGGACCACGAACAGCGCCACGGCCGCGATGTACCACCACCAGCGCCGGGTCGTCAGCCGGCCTTCGGGCAGCCAGAGCGGGAGCACGTAGAAGAGCGTCACGTTGATCGATCTGCAGAGCGCGTCGAGGGCGGCCGCGGCGCCGACGATGCCCGGGTCGGTGACCTCGACCCAGACGGGCGCGGCCGCCGTGAACTGCAGGATGTCGGTCAGGGCGTAGACCAGCATCACCCAACCGAGCGGGCTGCCCGGGCGGTGGGCGTGCAGCAGCATGCCCGCGCCCGCGGTCGGCAGGGCGTAGACCAGGATGGCGAGTTCGTCGCGCGGTAGGTGCACGTTCGGATCGCCGAGGTGCACGAGCACGTAGCAGATCCACAGCGTCGCGGCGACGAGGCAGACCGCCGTGACGACTGCCGCGGCGGTGAGTTGCCGTTGGGCCGGCGTACGGCGCCGGACGGAGGTCACCGGGGTCATGCCACCACCTCGCAGACGGGCTGGGCCGGGTGGGGGTGGACTCCGGTGGTGCGGCCCCGGCGGTACGGACTCGCGGTCGGTCGCCGGCCCGGCCGGCGGCGTGAACCACGTCAGGTCCAGTTTCGACGGCCCGGTGTCCTGGGCGCCTGAGGCAGCGGTCTCGGATCCTGTCCCTGACCGCGGTCCCGGTGCCCGGCCGGATCCGTCCCGCGCGCCCGCCACGCGGACGACTTCCGAGCATGTCACGGAAAGTAGCCGGTTCGCCGCTGGTAGTGTCGGCCGTGTGGATGAAGAACAGTCGCTGGCACCCGCGGGCCCGGTCGGGGTGCAGCCCGTCCGTGTACTGATCGTCGACGATCACCCGCTCTTCAGGGAGGGGTTGAAGGCGGCGCTGGAGAGCGCGGAGGGCGTCCTCGTGGTGGCCGAGGCGGAGCGGGTCGCCGATGTGCCGGAGACGGTCGCCCGGCACCGCCCGAGCGTGGTGATCATGGACCTCTCGCTGCCCGACGGCTCCGGGCTGGAGGCCGTCCGTCAGCTCGCCACCCAGGAGGCGCCGCCGCCGGTGCTGATGCTGACCATGTCGGACGACGACGGAAACCTGCTCGCCGCGCTCCAGGCGGGCGCGCGCGGCTACCTGGTCAAGGGGGCCGGGCGGGAGGAGGTGCTGCACGCGGTGCGGACGGTCGCCGCGGGCGGCGCGGTGTTCGGCGGCGAGGTGGCGGGACGGATCACCGCCCTGCTGGCCGGGGCCCGGATGCGCGAGGCGGGGCAGCTGTTCCCGGACCTCACCGCCCGCGAGGCGGAGGTGCTGGACCTGGTCGCGCGCGGCCTGGACAACCGGCGGATCGCCCGCGAGCTGGTGGTCGCGGAGAAGACCGTCCGCAACCACGTCACGCACATCTTCGAGAAGCTGCACGTCGCCACCCGTGCCGAGGCGGTCGCCCGGGCCCGCGACATGGGCCTCGGCGACGGCTGAGGTGACGGCTGAGGTGCCGGCTGAGGCGTGCCGGACGGCCGTGCAGCCATGCATCCGTACCCGAAAGCGGGGGTGCCGGCCCGCCGACCGGCACCCCCGGGGTCCTTCAGGTACCACGTCCGGTACTGCGTCCGGTACTGCGGCCTACGGCTGCATCTCGTACGCGCCGGAGAGCGCCTCGACCCGGTCCCACACCCGCGCGGCCCGCGCCGCGTCCGACACCGGACGGCGCACGTTCGCCAGCGCCCAGGCGGCCTGCTCCTCCGTGGCGGAGGCCTTGCCGTGCAGCTCGGTGGCGTGCGCGGAGAAGTCGCGGACCAGCGCGTCGAAGACCTGGTCCAGGACGTCGCGGCCCTCGTCGGACGCGTCCAGGCCGGTCAACTCGGCCTGCTCCAGCACCAGCTGGCCGTAGACGATCAGCGCGAACAGCTGGCCGATTTCCAGCAGGAAGTCGAGGTCCGCCTGCTGCTCCTTGCTCGGCGCGTGGCTGAGCAGCAACTCGCAGAAGCTGTCGGCCTGTTCGCGGAAGCGGGCGACGTTGGGCAGCTGCGCCTGGCGGTCGTAGGCGGTGCGCCAGTCGTGGAAGCGGATCGCGCCGAGGCCGCGGGCCGGGCCCTGGCGGAACAGGAAGGCGTCGTCGGTGGCGTCCAGGCGGGTCGGCACCGGGGCGTAATCGGCCGGGGCGAACAGGTAGTTGCCCATGAACTTGAGGATCAGCGCCAGGTTGACGTGGACGGTGCCCTCCAGCTTCGGCAGGCCGCGGATGTCCTTCGCGGCCTTGTCGAAGTACGTGTCCGCCTCGAAGCCCTTGGCCGCGATGACGTCCCACATCAGGTCGATGACCTTCTCGCCCTCGGTGGTGACCTTCATCTTGGTCATCGGGTTGAACAGCAGGTACCGGCGGTCCTCGGGCGAGGCGGTGCGGAAGTAGTCCACGGCCCGCGCGCTGAACAGCTTCATCGCGACCAGGCGGACGTACGCGTCGGTCAACTCCCGCTTGACGTGCGGGAAGTCGGTGACCCGCTTGCCGTACAGCACCCGGTTCTGGGCGTGTGTGACGGCCTCGTACATCGCGTGCTCGCAGATGCCGACCGAGGCGGTGCAGAGGTTGAACTTGCCGACGTTGACGGTGTTCAGGGCGGCGTCGAAGGCGGCCTGGCCGGTGTGCAGCACGTCCTCGGCGCGCACCGGGTAGTCCTCGAGGCGGAACTCGCTGACGTACATCTGGGCGTTCACGACGTTCTTGACCAGGTGGTACGCCTCGTGGCGGCTGTCGGCGGCGAAGAAGACGTAGCCCTCGGGGCCCTCGATGTCCGAGCGGCGGCCGAACACCGAGACCAGGCCGGCCACGTTGCCGTTGCCGATGTAGTACTTGGGGCCGGTGGCGGTGAAGCCGCCCTCGCCGTCCGGGGTGAGGATCATGTCGGTGGAGTAGATGTCGGCGCCGTGGCTGCGCTCGGAGAGGCCGAACGCCATGACGTGGCCCTCCGCCAGGAGCTTGGCGGCGCGGGCCCGGACGGCCTCGTTCTCGCTCTGCCAGACCGGGCCGAGACCCAGGATGGTGACCTGCCAGGTGTACCAGTAGCCGAGGCCGTAGAAGCCGAGGATCTCGTTCAGCTCGGCGATCCGCGCGGTGTCCCAGCGCTTGTCGGGGTCGGCCGCGGACGGGGTCAGGAACTCCGCGAACAGGCCCTCCTTCGCGGCGAATTCGAGGAAGTCGGCGTACCAGGCGCGGTCGATGTAGGTGTCGATCAGCGCCTTCTTGCCGCGGGACTCGAACCAGTCGACGGTCGCACGCAGCAGCCGGCGGGTCGGCTCGTCGAACTGTGCGGGGTCGTAGGTGCGCGGGTTGAAGAGCATCGAGAGGCTCCCGGGGGTCGAAGGGGGTGAGGGTCGCGGGGTTGCAGATCCGCCAGGACGCCAGGACGCCAGGACGCCAGGGCGTCAGGACGTCCGGTCGGCGGCGAGGCGGCGCAGGGTGACGAGCACGTCGTCGAGCCAGGCGAGTGTCATCCGCTCGTACTCGATGCCGCCGCGCAGCACCACGTGCTGCAGTTCCTGGCGGGTGTCGAGCGCGTCGAGGTCCGGGAAGTCCCGTTCTTCGCCGTGCAGATAGCGGGCGAGCAGGGCGGCGTGGCTCTCGCGGTGGCGTTCGACCTCGGAGATCAGCGCGGCCGGGTCGTCGAAGGCCGCGGCCCGGATCTTGACCGCGAGTTCGTGCCGGACGGTCTCCGGCTCGACCGGCTCCCGCAGCCAGCCGGCCAGTGCGGCCCGTCCGGCCTCCGCCGCCGAATAGACCTTCTTGTCCGGGCGCCCGTCCTGGGCGACCTCCTGCGCGGCCACCCAGTCGTCCGCCTCCATGCGCCGCAACACCCGGTAGATCTGCTGGTGGGTGGCGGTCCAGAAGCGCCCGATGGAGCGGTCGAAGCGCCGGGCCAACTCGTAGCCGGAGCCGGGCTGCTCCAGCAGCGAGACGAGGATCGCGTGCTCCAGTGCCATGACCCGCATCCTGCTATGCAACGAGTTGCATAGGCAATGGTGCCCCGCCGGGTTGAGACGCAGGTCACCGGCGTGATCGGATGGTTATCGATCATTAAGGACGATCGGGTGCAAAACGTTAGATAAGGGACAGAATGGGTACGGGGCATGCGCCTTCCGGGGGAACATGCCTCCCAGGTTCCGGACCACAGGAGGTGGTATCGGTGGCAACCCATATCCCGACGGGCATGGAGCACCATCCGGACATCGTCGAACTACGGGAACACTACGAGCGGGTCACCTCGACCCCCCGCGCCCAGGGCATCGAAGCCCTGGCCGTACTGGCCGGCCTCTTCCTGGCGGCATCGCCATGGATCGTCGGCTTCACCGCGTTCAGCACCCTGACCGTGACCTGCCTGATCGTGGGTCTGGCCTACACGGTGCTGATGGCCGGCTACGGCACGGCCTACGAACGCACCCACGCGAGGGCCTGGGCGGCCACCGCGCTCGGTGCCTGGACGATCATCTCCCCGTGGGTGGTCTCCGGTTCCGTGGCGCACGGCAAGAACATCGTCACCTGCATCATCGTCGGTGCCGTGATGTTCCTGCTCGGCCTCGCGGCGATCTCGATGGCCACCATGACCTCGAACGGAGCGGCAATGCGGCGCGGCCGGGCCGGCCGAGCCAGGGGCTGATCTTCCCCGCAGCCCGTGCCGGGGCGCGGAGGGCGCAACCGCCCACCGCGCCCCGGCGCACGTCCGCCGACGCTCCCGACGCTTCCGGCGCACCGACGCTTCCGGCGCACCGACGCTCCCGGCATATGTCCGCCGACGGTCCCGGCCATCCGGAGCGCCCCGAGGCGGCTACGGGCGCGTCATCCGCAGTACGTCCAGCGCCTCGTCCAACTGCTCCTCGGTGAGCTTGCCCTGCTCGACGTAGCCGCGCTCCAGCACCACCTGACGGATGGTCTTGCGCTCGGCCAGCGACTGCTTGGCGACCTTGGCGGCCTCCTCGTACCCGATGTAGCGGTTCAGCGGGGTCACCACCGACGGCGAGGACTCCGCGTACTCCCGGGCCCGTTCGACGTTGGCTGTGATGCCGTCCACCGTCCGGTCGGCCAGCAGCCTGGCGCTGTTGGCCAGCAGCCGGACCGACTCCAGGACATTGCGGGCGATCACCGGGAGCATCACGTTCAGCTCGAAGTTGCCGCTCGCGCCGGCCAGCGTCACCGTGGCGTCGTTGCCGACCACCTGGGCGGCGACCATCAGCACCACCTCGGGCAGCACCGGGTTCACCTTGCCCGGCATGATCGACGAACCGGGTTGCAGGTCCGGCAGGTTGATCTCGCCGAGCCCGGTGCGCGGACCGGACCCCATCCACCGCAGGTCGTTCGCGATCTTCGTGAACCCGACGGCCACCGTGCGCAGTTGACCGCTCAGCTCGACCAGGGCGTCCCGCGCGCCCTGCGCCTCGAAGTGGTCCCGGGCCTCGGTCAGCGGCAGGTCGGTGACGCGGGCCACCTCCGCGATGACCGCCGCCGGGAACCCGGGCGGGGTGTTGATGCCGGTGCCCACCGCCGTTCCGCCGAGCGGGAGTTCGGCCACCCGGGGGAGCGTGGCCAGCAGCCGCTCCCGCCCGTGCCGCACCTGCGCCGCATAGCCGCCGAACTCCTGGCCGAGCGTGACGGGCGTGGCGTCCATCAGGTGCGTGCGGCCCGACTTGACCACCTGCGCGAACTCGGCGGCCTTGCGCTCCAGCGCCTCCGCGAGGTGCTCCAGCGCCGGGATCAGGTCGTGGGTCACGGCGGCGGTGGCGGCGATGTGGATGGAAGAGGGGAAGACGTCGTTGGACGACTGGCTCGCGTTGACGTGGTCGTTCGGATGGACGGGGCGGCCCAGCCGCTCCCCGGCCAGGGTCGCGATCACCTCGTTGGTGTTCATGTTGGACGAGGTGCCCGAGCCGGTCTGGAACACGTCCACCGGGAACTGGTCGTCCCAGCGCCCCTCCGCGACCTCCTCGGCCGCCGACACGATCGCCGCCGCCGTCTCCTCCTCCAGGACCCCGAGACGGGCGTTCACCCGGGCCGCGGCGGCCTTGATCCGGGCCAGCGCGGCGATGTGCGCGCGCTCCAGCCGCTGGCCGGACACCGGGAAGTTCTCCACCGCCCGCTGCGTCTGCGCCTGCCACTTCGCGGCGGCCGGCACCCGGACCTCGCCCATCGAGTCGTGCTCGACCCGGAACTCCTGCGGCTTCGCCTGCTCGTCACCCATCGTGCGCTGCACCTCCTGTACGGGCCGGTCCGGCCCGGAACGGATCTCCGATCACGACAGCCCCGAGCGGGGCCCGGGTATTTCCGGCGGGGGTGATCGGGTACTCCACCGGGCTCGGGTCGAGTACCGAGGCCTGCCCCGAGGCCCACCGCCGATGCCCGCCCCCGACGGCCCGCTCCCGATGCCGCGCCCGACGGCCCGCCCCTACCGCCGGGGCAGCTCGGCGCGGACCAGTTCGCCCGGGGCGGTACCGGCCTGGGCGACCAGTGCGCCGCCCGGGGCCCAGACGCCGGAGCCGCCGGAGCTGTCCGGGAACTCGCCGGTGGCCCCGGCGGAGGTGGCGAGCACGCACCACACCCCGTGGGCGGCGGCGCGTGCCCCGACGTGCCCGTCGCGGCGCTCGGCCTGGGCGGGGCCGGGCCCGTACAGGGTGGAGGCGACGTACGCGTCGATGTCGAGTGCGGCGGTCTCCTCGGCGTGCGTCGGGTCGGCGGCGTCCGCGCAGACGGCGAGGCCGAGCCGCAGGCCGTCCAGTTCCAGGACGACGGGCTTCTCGCCGGCGGTGAAGCGCTCGACCTCGGCGCCGTGCAGGCGCATCTTCCGGTAGACGACGACGGCGCCCTCGCCGGTGACCGCCAGGGTGGCGATGGACTCGTGCCCGTCGGTCTCCCGGACCGGCGCGCCGACCAGCGCGAGGGCGCCGGTCGCGGCGCAGGCCTCGACCAGCGGCGCGAGGCGCGGGTCCGCAGGGTCGACGGCGGGCGCGGTCAGGTCGTAGCCGGTCAGTGACAGCTCGGGGAAGACCACCAGTCGTGTCCCGGCCTCCCGGACGGTCCGGGCGTGCAGTTCGACGTTGTCGGCCACGGTGTCCGGGCGACCGGGGGCGGCGCAGACGGGCTGGGCGACGGCGACGGTCAGCGGTGCGGGAGCGGGCACGGCCGAGGGCACGGCCGAGGGCACGGGCGAGGACATGGCGGAGCTCCGGGCAGGTGGCAGGTGGGTTCCGGGTGGTCAAGATCAACCTATGTGTCCGTCGAACAGCCTGGCAACGACCGGGCCGCACTCACTCGAACGAGTGAGACATCGGGTGGACCGCTTCAAACCGGCGTACGGCGCTTCGTACGCTCCTCCAGGGCCGGAGGGACAGACGGACAGCCGGCCCGGCCCGGACAGCCGAAGGAAGCTCGGCCCGGGGGGACCAGCGCAAGGGGTGGACGGACGGATGACCAGGGGACACGGCGCGACGGGCGCGACGGGCGACGCGGGCGCAGGCGGAGCCGGCGGCGGGCCGCACCGGGGCAGCGGCGCCGGGAGCGGCCTGACCCGGCGGCAACTGCTCGGCGCGTCGGCCGCGCTCGGTGGCGCGGCCTGGGTCCTGCGCGGCACGGTCGGACCGGACAGCGCCGGGGCCGCCGCGCCCGTACCGCCCGGACTCCCCGGCGGCACCGAGCTCTACCAGCGGGTCTTCCAGAACTGGTCCGGCGAGATCCGTACCGACCAGCTGTGGACCTGCGCGCCCCGCACGCCCGAGGAGGTCCCGGCCCTCGCCGACTGGGCGCACGCCAACGGCTGGCGGCTGCGGGCCTCCGGCTACCGGCACACCTGGGCCCCGCTCACCGTCGCCGACCGGACCCCGGAGAGCGCCCGCGTCCTGCTGGTGGACACCAGCCGGTACCTCACCGCCGTCACCGCCGACTCGCCCAGCACCGTCCGGGTGCAGACCGGCGCCACCATGGAGGCCCTGCTCGCGCACCTGGCCGACCGCGGCCTCGGTCTGACCGCCTGTCCGGCCCCCGGCGAGATCACCGTCGGCGGCGTGCTCGCCATCGGCGGCCACGGCACCGCCGTCCCCGCCGCAGGGGAGGCGCGGCCGGACGGGCACGGCTACGGCTCGGTGAGCAACCAGGTGGTCCGGCTCACCGCCGTCGTCCTCGACCCGGCCACCGGCCGCTACGCGCTGCGCACCTTCGACCGCTCCGAGGCCGACAGCGCCGCCTTCCTGGTGCACCTGGGCCGCGCCTTCCTCACCGAGGTCGTCCTCCGGGCGGGCGCCGACCGGCCGCTGCGCTGCGTCAGCCGGCTCGACATCCCGGCGAGCGAGCTCTTCGCCCCTCCGGGCGCCGGCCGGGACGGCGGGTTGCTCGGGGGACTGCTGGGCGGTGGCGGCCCGCGGACCTTCGCCGAGTTCGTGGAGCGCGACGGCCGGGCCGAGGCGATCTGGTTCGCCTACACGGACCACCCCTGGCTGAAGACCTGGACCGTCGCCCCGACCAAGCCGCTCGCCTCCCTCGCCGTCGACCACCCCTACAACTACCCCTTCTCGGACATCGTCCCGGAACCGGTGGCCCGGCTCGCCGGCCAAATCGTCGCGGGAGCCTGGGGATCGGCCCCGCTGTTCGGCCAACTCCAGTACCTGGTCGCGAAGGTGGGGCTCACCGGTGACGTCACGGACGTCCTGCTCGCCGGCGGACTGCTCCGCGGACTGCTCACCGGCGACGTGCTCACCCACCTGCTCGCGGGCGGCCTGCGCTCCGACCTCTGGGGCCCCTCGCGCACCCTGCTGCAGTACGTCCGCCCCACCACCCTGCGGGTCTCCGCCAACGGCTACGCGGTCCTCGCCCGGCGCGCCGACCTGCAGTGGGTGGTCAGCGAATTCGCCGCGTACTACCGGAAGTTGCTCGCCGAGTACCAGTCGCGGGGCGAGTACCCGGTGAACGGCGCGGTGGAGATCCGGGTCACCGGTCCGGACGACCCGGCGTACTCCGGCGTCCCCGGCGCCCGACCCCCGCTGCTGTCCGCGCTGCGCCCGCGCGCCGACCGCCCGGAGTGGGACACCGCCGTCTGGCTCGACGTCCTCGCCTTCCCCGGCACCCCCGGGCTGGAGCGCTTCGCCCGGGACCTGGAGCAGTGGCTGCTGCGCACCTTCGACGGCACCAGGGCGGGGCTGCGGGTCGAGTGGTCCAAGGGCTGGGCGTACACCGCCGACGCCGCCTGGTCCGACCCGGACCTGATCGACCGTGTCATCCCCGACAGCCTGCGCGCCGGCGGTGGGCCCGGCTGGGACGAGGCGGTCGCCGTCCTGGACCGGCACGACCCGCACCGGGTGTTCGGAAACCCGTTCCTGGACGGGCTGTTGAAGTGACCTCGGCGAATTGACGGTGTGTCAGATAGGTCGGCTGGGTCAGATGGATCAGATGTGTTCCATCACGATCACCGCCAGGGTGTCCGGGGCCAGGGCGCGGAACACGTGCGGGGCGTCGCCCGGGTAGCTCACGTAGTCGCCCGGGCCCAGCTCGACCGGCGCCTCCGTCGGCCCGGCCAGCGCGCGTCCGGCGCCGATCATCACGTGCTCGACCGTGCCGGGCATGTGCGGGTCGGAGGCCCTGGTCTCACCCGGCTGCGCCTCGATCCGGTAGATGTCGCGCCGGGCGTTGGGCGGGCAGGAGGAGAGCACGGTGGCGGCGTAGTCGGCGCGCTCGGAGTGGGTCACCGGGCCCTCGCCGGCCCGGATCACCTTGACGACCGGGCGCGGCGGGTCGACCAGCCGGCTGAACGGCACGTTCAGTGCGACCCCGAGCGCCCAGAGCGTCTCCACGCTGGGGTTGCCCGCGCCCGACTCCAGCTGGGAGAGCGTCGACTTGGCGATGCCCGCGCGCCGGGCCAGCTCCGCCATCGACAGCCCGCTGCGCTCGCGCTCACGCCGGATGGAGGCGGCGATCTGGCCGATCAGTTCGGTTCCGGATCCGCCGGCGGCGGTGGCCGGGGTGGTCTGGTCACTCATGCTCGCCACTCACGCTTTCCTCCGGCTCCTTCGCTGCCTGCCGACAGCCGGGCTGCCGGGTTTCGGTGCGGCCCGGCGCGGCCGGTGCCGTTCATGCTGTCATGGCCGCCCTGGCCCTCGGGGGTGCCGGGCGATGGGCGTTCGGTCTGCCGGTCGTCTCGTTCGCCTTGACGAACGATGCTTGATGGGTTCACTCTGATGGACATGCGTTCGCTACTCCGAACACTGGAGCGTGCCACCCTTCGTGACATCGCCCTGGTCTGCCTGGCCGACGCCCTCGTCGGCGCCTCCTTCGGCGCGATCAGCGTCTCCGGCGGTCTGCCCCTCTGGGTGCCGATCGCGCTCTCCGCCCTCGTGTTCGCGGGCGGCTCCCAGTTCGCGGCGGTCGGCGTGGTGCTGTCCGGCGGCGGCGTGCTCGCGGCGGTCGCCACCGGACTGGTGCTCAACGCCCGACTGCTGCCCTTCGGCTTCACCGTGGCCGACGTCCTCGACGGCTCCTGGTGGCGGCGGCTGGTCGGCGCACAGCTGATCACCGACGAGACCGCCGCCTTCGTCCTGCAGCAGAGCGAGCCTCGTCGGCGCAGGGCCGCGTTCTGGCTCTGCGGGATCGCCCTGTACGTGGTGTGGAACATCTCGGTGCTGCTCGGCGCCGTCGCGGGCGGGCTGATCGGCGACACGGACGCGCTCGGCCTGGACGCCGCCTTCCCCGCGGTGCTGCTCGCGCTCGTGCTGCCCTCGCTCACGGACCGGCGCACCCGTACGGCGGCGGTGGTGGGCGCGGTGGTGGCGGTCGCGGCGACGCCGTTCGTACCGGCCGGGCTGCCGGTGCTGCTCGCCCTCGTCGGGCTGCTGTTCGCCGGGCGGCCGGGAGCGGGCGAGGCGCCCGCGGCGGTGCGGCCGGTGGAGGAGGCCGAGCAGGTGGAGCGGGTGAAGCGCGTGAAGCGTGTGGAGCAGGCAGAGCCGACGGCGAAGGAGACGGTCCGATGATGCCGCTGTATGCCGTGCTGCTGCTGGCAGTCGGGACGTACGCCTTCCGGCTGGCCGGGCCGCTGCTCGGCGGTCGGCTCGCCCTCTCGGAGCGGCTGCGGCACCTGCTGGCGGTTGCGGCGGCGGTGCTGCTGGTCGCCCTGGTGGCGACCGGGGCGCTGACCCAGGGGCACGGTTTCGCGGGGTGGGCCCGTCCGGCGGGCGTGCTGGTCGCGGGGGTGCTCGCGCTGCGCCGGGCGCCGTTCCCGGCGGTGGTCGTCGCGGGCGCGGCGACGACGGCGCTGCTCCGGTTGTGCGGGGTGGGGTGAGCGGGGACGGCGGCTGACAGCCACCCGGCGCCATGTCGCTTTCCTCACTCGCTCGCGCCCACCCACCGCCCGGCGGCGTGCGGAATACTCGCCGGTACTCCGCCGAGACTACAAGGAGCTTCAATGACGAAGCCGACCCGGATCGACCCGTCCGACCTGCTCGCGGTCGGCGACCTGCTCTCCGACGAGGAGCGGCTGATCCGTGACACCGTCCGCCGGTTCACCGAGGAGCGGATCCGCCCGCACATCGGCGAATGGTTCGAGCGCGGGGTCTTCCCGGCCCGTGAAATCGCCCCCGAGCTGGGCGCCCTCGGCGTCCTCGGCATGCACCTCGACGGCTACGGCTGCGCGGGCGCCGACGCGGTGGCGTACGGGGTGGCCTGCATGGAGCTGGAGGCGGCGGACTCCGGGCTGCGCAGCTTCGTCTCCGTCCAGGGTTCGCTCGCCATGCGCTCGATCCACGCCTTCGGCTCCGAGGAGCAGAAGCAGCGCTGGCTGCCCGGCATGGCCGCCGGCGAGCTGATCGGCTGCTTCGGCCTCACCGAGCCGGACTTCGGCTCGGACCCGGCGAACATGCGCACCCGGGCGGTCCGGAAGGGCGGCGAGGGCGGCGACTGGGTGCTGTCCGGCAGCAAGATGTGGATCACCAACGGCAGCATCTCCGACGTCGCCGTGGTCTGGGCGCAGACCGAGGAGGGCGTGCGCGGCTTCCTGGTCGAGCGCGGCACCCGCGGCCTGACCGCCACCGACGTGCACGGCAAGCTCTCCCTGCGCGCCTCCGTGACCAGCGAGCTCGCCTTCGACGAGGTGGTGCTGCCCGCCGACGCGGTGCTCCCCGGGGTGGTCGGCCTGCGCGGGCCGCTCTCCTCCCTCAACGAGGCCCGCTACGGCATCCTCTGGGGCACCGTCGGCGCCGCCCGCGACTGCTACACCGCCGCCCTGGACTACGCCAAGAGCCGGATCCAGTTCGACCGCCCGATCGCCGGCTTCCAGCTGACCCAGCAGAAGCTGGTCGAGATGATGCTGGAGGTCGAGAAGTCCTACCTGGTGGCGCTGCGGATCGGCCGGCTCAAGGAGGAGGGCGCCGCCCGTCCGCCGCACATCAGCTTCGGCAAGCTCAACAACGTCCGCACCGCGCTGGAGATCGCCCGCAGCGCCCGGACCGTCCTCGGGGCCAACGGCATCACCACGGAGTACCCGGTGCTGCGGCACGCCAACAACCTGGAGTCGGTGCTCACCTACGAGGGCACCAGCGAGATCCACACCCTGGTCCTCGGCGAGACCATCACCGGCGAGTCCGCGTACCGCTGACGGGCCGTCCACCTGCCGTGAGCAGGAGAAATTCGGTGGCCGGGCCCGGCGCGGCCCGGCTACCTTCCCTGCCATGACCAGCCAGCCCGTCCGGACACCCCCGACCACCACCCTCTGGCGCCCCACCGGGCCCCAGGAGCTGGCGCTGGTCGAGGCCGCCGACCGGCGCGCCTGGCCGCCCCGGCTGCCCGACCAGCCGATCTTCTACCCCGTCCTCAACGAGGACTACGCGATCCGGATCGCCCGGGACTGGAACGTGCCGGCCTCCGGCGTCGGCTACGTCACCCGTTTCGAGGTCGAGACGGAGTTCCTCGCCCGCTACCCCGTGCAGCAGGCCGGCGGCCGGACGATCCTCGAACTATGGGTGCCAGCCGAGGAGTTGGACGAGTTCAACCGGCACATCGTCGGCCGCATCGAAGTGGTCCACGAGTTCCGGCCCCAGTCGTGACCCAGGCAGCCCTCGCGCAGGCGGGTACGCCGGCGGCGGCCGGCCGCGTCCTGCTCACCTCGGCCCAGCGGACCGGCACCACCGCCCTGCTCGTCGAGGCCGCCGCCCGCCGCGGCCTCGCCACCGCCGTCCTCGACGGCCCGGAGACGGTCGAGCGGCTCGCCGGGCGGCCCGTCCACTGGTACGGCGGGCCGCTCGCCGCCGCCCGGATCGCCGCGCCGCTGGGCCTGGCCCTGCTCGAACCCGCGGACGACTGGCTCGCCCGCCTCCCCGAGGAGTTCACCCGCCGCCGGATCGAGCTGACCACGCTCGCCGAGGCCTGGACACTGCGCCACCCCGCGTTCGTCAAGCCGCCTGCCGACAAGTCGCTGCCGCCCGCCGTCTACCCGGACGGCTCCCGGCTGCCGCGCACCGGCGAGCGGATCGGCCCGGACACGCCCGTCCTGGTCAGCGAGCCGGTGACCTTCGCCGCCGAGTACCGGCTGTTCGTCCGCGACGGCGAGGTGCTCACCGGCAGCCGCTACGCCCGCTTCGGCCGGCTCGACCCCGCGCCACCCACCCCCGAGGCCCTCGCCTTCGCCCGCCGCCTGCTCGCCGCCGTCGGCGACACCCTGCCCGGCGCGGTCGCCCTGGACGTCGGCCCGATCGCCGACCCGTACGACCCGGCCGAGCGGTGGGCCGTGGTCGAGGCCAACATGCCGTGGTTCGCGCACTGCTACGGCGCCGACCCGGAGGGCGTCCTGGACGTCGTGCTGCGCGCCGCCGGACCGGCGGCCGAGCTGGCGGAGGCCGACCGCCGGTTCGTCCGGACGGCCGCCTGACGCCCGCCGGGCGTCCGGTCGGTTGTCGCGGACGCCCGCCCGGCCCCGCCTGACAGCTGCGGACCTCCGCCCGGCACGCGTGGACGCCCGCCCGACACCCGCCGGACACCCGCCGTTCGACGGTGTGATGCCGACCGGTACGGCGGCCGGTGAAGCATGGCGCGGTCGGCGGCGCCCTCGGCGGGCGCGGCCGAGTGCGCGCACGACCGAAAGGAACCCCCAGCCATGTCCGCTGTCCTGTGGCCCCGCCCCCGGGTGCTCGTCGTCGGGATCGACGGCGTCCGCCACGACTACCTGGCACAGGTGCCGATGCCGCGCCTCCAGGAGGTCGCCGAGGCCGGGTTCCTGGTGCCGGTCACCGTGGCGGACACCACGCCGACCATGTCCGGGCCGTGCTGGGCCACCATCGTGACCGGCGTCGAGCCCGCCAAACACGGCGTCTGGGGAAACCACCTGGCCGGCAACCGCCTCGACGTGTTCCCCGACTTCGCCACCCGCCTCAACCGGGGCGACCGCCGCCGTACCTTCGTCGCGGCCGGCTGGGACCCGCTGATGATCAACGAGTCCGGCGGCCCGCTCTTCCGCGCCCCCGGCCGGCTCTCCTACATCGCCCCGGCCGAGGACACCCCCGAGGCCTGGGAGGTCGTGGACGAGGAGGTCACCCGGGAGGCCGTCCACGTCCTCGGTTCCGCCGACCCCGAGGCCTCCTTCGTCTACCTCGGCGCCGTCGACGAGACCGCCCACTTCCTCGGCTGCGGCGACGAGTACCGCGCCGCCATGCGCGCCGCCGACGAGCGCCTCGGCCGCCTCCTGGACGCCGTCCGCGGCCGGGCCGAGTACGCCGAGGAGCAGTGGACCGTCATCGTCGTCACCGACCACGGCCACATCGACGCCGGCGGCCACGGCGGCCGTACGGCCGAGGAGCGGACCGCCTGGGTCGCCTGCGCCGGGCACGACATCCCGGCCGGACCGCCCACCGGCGAGATCCGCCACCCGGACGTCGCCGCCCAGGTGTACGCCTCCCTGCTGCGCCCGATCGACCCGCACTGGACCCTCGACGGCCGCCCCTTCCCGGTCGCCCGCCCGGTGCCCGCGACGGTCTGACCGCGCGAGGCCCCGCCGCCGCGCGAGGCCCCGCCGCCCCGCAGCCTCGCGCACTGCCCGTGATGCCCCGGGTGCAGCAGGCCCGGCTGCGGTGGGGCCGGGCTTGAGCGAGGCTCGATCGAGGCTCGATCGAGGCTCGGGCGGCGCTCGATCCGGACATGCCAGCCTGAGCGCCGGATCGGCACGGCACGTACCCGGGCCGTCGGGGCTCCGGGCCTCTACCCAAAGGCATACGCCTGAAGGTGGAGACGGTACCCCGTGGGTTGGAGGCACGATCGCGACTTGGTAGTGACGCTCCGCCTGGTCGGCACGGGCCACGATGGTTGCACCGCACGGCGGAGCGCGTCGCACGGGCCGGCAGCCGACAGCCGACAGCGGACAAACGCGGCACGGTACGGGCAAGCGGTACGGGCAAGCGGCAACGGACACGGAGAGGACAGCCGGGCATGAAGGGCATCGTGAGCAAGGTCGCGCTGGGAGTCGCGGGCACCGGCATGGCCGTGGCCGTGGCGGCCGTGGCAGTCGGCCCGCGGCTGTCCGACTGGTACGACGAGCGCCACCAGGAGCAGGCTTCGTACGAGACCGGCACCCAGGCCAAGGCGGACCGTCGCTCGGTGCCGGCCTGGCTGCCCGACAACGCCTCCGGCGTGCGGTACCTGATGTCCACCACGGGCGACGACCGTCTGCTGCGCGCCACCCTCCCGGAGGGGCGGCTGCCCATCGGCTGCACCGCCGGGCAGCCGGGAAAGGCCGCGCACCCGGTGCCGATGTCGCTCAAGGCCGGCTGGTTCCCGGACAACGTCGTGGCCAAGGCCAGCGGCACCTGCGGGCACTACAACGTGACACTGAACGGCAACCAGCTCTACGCCTGGCAGGACGGCGCGGCGATGCAGGCGGCGCTCCGTGCCGAGCACGTCGCCAAGCACTGAGCGCGCTGACCGGGAATCAGCCGTCCCGGGCAGGGATCGGCCGCCCCGGGCGTGGGGCGACCGGGTGATCGAACGGCCCGCCGGGCACCGGGAGGTGCGGGCGGGCCGTCGTCGTGCGTGTCCTGGCCGGCGGGGTGCGGGGGCGGCGACCGCACGCGGGCGCGCCCCCCGCTGTCGGAACCGGACCGGGTTGCGATAGGACGGACCGCGAACGAAGCCCTCGTCACCCCGTCCGCTAGGAGAGCCATGCCCGGCCCGACCGTCGGCCCCGCCGATGACACGTCGACCGCTGCCGCCACCACACCCGCCACCGGCGCGGTCACCACCGGCCAGGCCGGCACCGGTTGGGCCACGATCGCGGTCCTGGGCGGTCTCACCGCGCTCGGACCGCTCACCACCGACCTCTACCTCCCGGGTCTGCCCGCGATCGCCGACGACCTGGCCGCGGAACCGGCCGCCGTCCAGCTCACCCTCACCTTCTCGATGTTCGGGGTCGCGGCCGGGCAGATGCTCTTCGGACCGCTCAGCGACCGCTTCGGGCGCCGCCCGCCGCTGCTCGCGGGACTCGTCGCCTACACCCTGTCCAGCGTGGTGTGCGCGCTCGCGCCGAACCTGTCGGTGCTGATCGCCGCCCGCTTCGTCCAGGGCGCGGCGGGCTCCGCCGGGCTGGTGATCGGGCGGGCCGTTTCCCGGGACCGTTTCCAGGGCGTCGCGCTGCTGCGCTTCCTCGCCTCGATCGCCCTGATATCGGGGCTGGCGCCGATCCTCGCCCCGATCATCGGCGCGCAGTTGCTGCGCTTCACCTCCTGGCGCGGCACCTTCGGCGCGCTCACCGCGCTGGGCCTGCTGCTCACCCTGGCCGCGTTCGGTGCACTGCGCGAGACGCTGCCGCCGGAGAGCCGGGACGGCGGCGGGGTGGGCGCGACCCTGCGGACGATGGGACGGCTGCTGCGCAACCTGCCGTTCCTCGGGCTGGCGCTGACCAGCTCCCTCGCCTTCGGGGCGCTGTTCGGCTACATCAGCGGCTCGTCGACGGTGCTGCAGCACGTGTACCAGGTCTCGCCGCAGACCTACAGCCTGCTGTTCGGGCTGAACTCGGTGGCGATCGTGGTGATGACGCAGGTGAACGGGCGGGTGCTGGCGCCGCGTTGCACGCCGCGGTCGCTGATGCTGGGGAGCCTCGCGGTGGCGGTCGCCGCCGGCGCGGCGCTGGTGCTGCTGACGACGGTGTGGGACTTCGGGCTGGTCGGGTTCTGCGCGCCGCTGTTCGTGATGATGGGCAGCCTGGGGGTACTCCTGCCGAACACCGCCGCGCAGGCGCTCGGCCTGGTCGAGCCGCAGGTCGCGGGCACGGCGTCGGCGCTGCTCGGGACGGGCAACTTCCTGGCCGGGGCGGTGGTCGCCCCGCTGAGCAGTCTCGGCGGGCGGCCGTCCGCGGCGCTGCTGGCGGTGGTGGTCCTGGCCTGCGGGGTGCTGGCGACGGCGGCGTACCTGACGCTGTGCCGGGAACAGGCGACGGATGACAGCTGACAGATGTTGAAATCTGTCAGCTGTCATCCGTCATTCGTCATCTGTCATGCGTTATCCGGCATGCGTTATCCGGCATCGGTGATCTGTCACCCCGCTACGCGATCGAGAAGTCGTCCCCGAACACGTTGCCCTGGCCGTACCAGCCGTGCAGGTACACGGTGACGGTGCCGGAGGCGCCGGTGGTGAAGGGGACGGACAGCTTGGTCCAGCCGGAGGAGTTGGCCCAGGAGGACGCGGTGGCGCCGCCGCTGACGCCGGCGTAGGCGTAGTTGCCCTGCACCCAACCGTTCAGCGTGTAGCCGGTGTTGGGCTTCAGCGTGACGGTCTGCGAGCACTCGCCGGTCTGGCTCGCGGTGGCCGCGGCCTGCAGCGCGTGGGTGCTGGAGTGGGCCGGGGTGGAGACCACGGCGCCGCCGCTCTGGCAGGTCCACGGGGCCAGGCTGCCGGTCTCCAGGTCACCGTTGACCAGGCCGGTCGTCGAGCCGGTCCCGGTGACGGTCAGCGCGTAGGTCGCGGTGTGGGTGCCGGACGGCGCAGTGGCGGTCACGGTCAGCGGGTAGGTGCCCGCCGCCACGGCCGAGGTGGTGGTGATGGTGAGCGTGGCGCTGCTGCCGGCGGTGACGCTGCCGGGGGTGACGGTGGCGGTGACGCCGGCCGGGGCGCCGCTGACCGAGAGGTTGACGCTCTGCGCCGAGCCAGCCGTGACCGCCGTCGCGATGGTCGTCGAGGTGGACGAACCGGCCTTGACCGTCCCGGAGTTCGGGCTGGCGGCGACGGAGAAGTCGTTGCTCGCCGTCGAGCCGCTGGTGAACGGCGCGAAGATGTGGGTGAAGTCCCAGGTGTTCTGGCTGATCCCGGAGCAGGAGTCGCTGCCGGCCGTGCCCGGGCAGCCGCCGTTGTCGCGCTGCAGGGCCCAGAAGGACAGCGTGTTGATGCCCTTGGAGACCGCCCAGTTGTAGACGGTGGTGGCGTTGGCCACGGTGAAGGTCTCGGCCGGGCCGTAGTCGTCGATGCCGAGCATCTCGGTGATCCCGATCGAACCCCACAGCTGGACGGGGGTCCTGGTCGGGTAGAGCTTGGCCAGCTGGTTGTAGAGGCCCTGCGCGGAGGTCTGGGTGTCCGTCGCCATGTCGTGACTGGCGCCGTCGTAGTAGTCGAAGGTCATCATGTTGACGACGTCGATCCGCGCGTTGTTGCTGACCGCGTTCCGCAGCACCGCGAGGCCGCTGTCGGCGAGCCCGCCGGTGGTGGTCGGCAGTGTGTAGGAGAACTGGATGCTCCGCCCCTTGGTGGCGGCCCAGTCCTGGACGAGTTTGATCGCCTTGTTGCGCCGGTCGATCCCGGCGGTGTTGGTCAGCGAGTTGTCCTCGATGTCGAGGTCGATCCGGCTGATGTCGTACGTCGTGATGACGTTCTCGAAGGCGGCCGCGATCTGGTTGACGTCGGTGCAGCTGTCGGCCAGCTCGGTGCCGGTGTTGTCGGCGGTGTAGCCGCCGAAGGAGGGGATCACGTCCCCGCCGTTGGCGCGGATGGTGGCGATGTCGGAGCCGAAGGTCGAGGAGGAGACCGGCATGGCGGAGTCGCCGTTCCAGTACGGCGTGCACGAGCCCTTGGTGGCGGCCTGCAGGAACGCCATGGTCAGGTTCTTGGCGCCGGACTGCGCGGCCAGCTGGGCCGGGCTCTGACCGGTCCAGGCCTCGAAGTAGGGGGCGAAGACCCGGCTGGGGAGCGGGGTGGCGGCCTGGGCGGGACTCGTCGCGGTGGCGACCAGGCCGACCGAGGCGGCCAGCGTGGCGCAGGCCGTCAGTGCGGCCTGGATGGTTCTGCGAAGACGCATGGATTCTCCAACAGACGTGGTGGGGCAGGACGTTGGCGAGGTGCGATCGGCCCGGGGCGCAGCGGACCGGTGGGGTACGGCCGGGTGGCCCGGGGCGCAGCGGGATGCAGCGGGGTGGAGCGCGGTGGATATGGGGGCGTGCGGGCGTGCGGCAGCCCACCGGCTCGCGTGGACGCGGGCGGCGTGCGAGTGCGCGCGGCCGTACGGAGCGGGGGTGGAGTGGAGCAGGGCAGGGCAGTGCCTCAGCCGCCGGTGGTCACACCCCCACAGTGCATCCCGGTCGGATCGACATGCTTATGTTTGGACTAGACCACTGGTCTGTCAAGAGACCTGATAGTTCGTCAGCCCACGGCCCGGGCGGTCGAAGGGTGCGCGGATCGGCGTCCGGGGAAGGGAAGTTGCCCGGAGGGAGGGCTGTCGGGCAGCGCGAGGGAGAAGCCACCGGGCACAAAGAAGACCGTGGCCGCGCACCCGATGGGGGCGCGGCCACGGCGGCCCGGCGCTCAGGACACCGGGCGGTTCGGGGCATCGCGGCGCGGTCGCCGCGGGCGGGGTCAGCGCGATGCCGGGCAGAGCGTGGCGCGCAGTGCGTCGTTGATCTTGGCGGCGGTGTCCGGCCCGAAGCCCTGCGGGTGGTCGGACGAGGTGAACCGCTGGTTGGCCAGGTCGTCCAGCTTCCCCTTGTCCTTGGGGAACTGGTACATCGACTGGCACTGGTTGCGGGCCCGGTCCACGGCCTGGTCGGGCTTGCCGCCGACGATGGCCGGGTCGATCGCGTTCAGCGCGGCGACCAGCTTCGCGGTCAGGTCGGCGCCCGGCTTGGTGGGCAGCCCGGCGTCGGCGGGCGGGGCGGGCTTGGCCGGTGCGGGGGCTCCCGAGGCGCCGGCGTCGGGGGCGGGCGTGCCCGTCGCGCCGTCGGCGGTGGGGGCGGCCGTGCCGGGAGCGGGGGCCACCGGCGTCGAGGCGGCGTCGGTGGGTGCGGCGGTCGGGGTGGTCGGGGTGGTCGAAGCGGCGGCGGTGGGGGAGCCGGCCGCGGAGGTGGCCTTGCCCGAGCTTGATCCGGAGCTGGAGCAGGCAGCGAGGCTCACCGCGGCGAGTGCCGTGAGGGTGGCGGCGAGGAGACGAGTGCGCATGGCGCCCAGACTGTCATGTTCGCGGCGCGGAAGGGAAGGTCCCCCGGGAGGTCTCCGGGGGTCCTCCCGAGGGACCTTGGGGAGGACCCCCGGAGGTCACTCGGGAGAGCGCGGGCCGGACCCGGGGAACGACGGACGGCGGCCCCGGGGACCTTCCTCCCCGGGGCCGCCGTCCGTCGTGCCGGTCGGGCGTCCGTCGTGCCGGTCGGCCGTCAGCCGAGGCCGTTGGACTTCAGCCAGTCCTTGGCCACCGCCGACGGGTCCTCCTTGTCCACCGCGACCCGCTTCATCAGTGCCGTCAGCCCCGCGGTGTCGAGCTTGGCCGACACCGCGTTGAGCGCCGCCGTCGCGGTGGCGTCCACGCCCGCCTTGTTGACCAGCGGGGTGATGTTCTGCGCGCCGAAGACGTTCTTCGGGTCGGCCAGCGGGACGAGCTTGTACTGGACGATCTTCGGGTCGGTGGTGAACACGTTGCCGACCTGGATGCCGCCGTCCTTGAGCGCGTTGGCGGTGGTGTCGGCGGTGGGCTTCCACTCCTTGAAGGTCAGCCCGTAGACGTCCTTGAACTGCTGCTCGCGGCGGGACTTGAACTCCGGCGGGCCGCCGATGGTGAACTCGCCGGCCTTGGCAGCCAGGTCGGAGATGCTCTTGAGGCTGTACTTGTCGGCGGTCTCCTGGGTGACGCTGAGCGAGTCCTTGTCCTCGGCGGGGGAGGAGTCGAGGATCCCGAGCGAGGCGGGCAGCGTCGTGGTGAGCGCCGCGTTCACGTCCTGGGTGGTGACGGCGGTGGCCTTGGCGTCCAGGTAGGCGAGCAGTGCGCCGTTGTACTCGGGCAGGACGGTGAGGTTGCCGCTCTGCAGCTGCCCGTAGAGCACCTCGCGGCTGCCGATGTTGAACTTCTCCTCGACCTTGACGCCCTTGGCCTTGAGGGCCTGCGAGTAGATCGAGCCGAGCAGGACGTTCTCCGGGAAGTTCGCCGAGCCGACGACCACCGTCGACCCGGAGCCGCCCGAGCCCGAACCGCCTGAGCCGCCCGAGCCGCCTGATGACGCCGAGGCGCTCGAACCCCCGCTGAGCGGGTCGCCGCCCGAGGAGCCGCAGGCGGTGGCGCCGAGCGCGAGCGCGGCGAGCGTGCCGAGGACGACCGCGCGACGGCTTCGCTTCATTGTCGACATGGTGACAGATGTCCTTCCGAAGAGGATGGGGGAGAGGGGATTCAGCGGGCCTGGTGCTGGGCGCGCACCCCGGGCGGGAGCGCGAACCGGGCGAGCAGGGCGAAGAACAGCTGGGCGGCGACCGCGAGCAGCACCACCAGCAGCGCCCCGCCCACGGTCACGGCGTACTTGCGGGTCGCCAGCCCGTCGATGACGTAGCGGCCGAGCCCGCCGAGCCCGACGTAGGCGGCCACCGTGGCGGTCGCGATGACCTGGACGGTCGCGGTGCGCAAGCCCGCCAGCAGGGTCGGCGCGGCCGAGGGCAGGCAGACCTGCCACAGCACCTGGGGGTGGGTCAGGCCGATGCCCCGCGCGGCGTCCCGGACGTCCGGGTCGGTGCCGCGCACCCCCTCGACGGCGGCCACCAGCAGTGGCGGCGCGGCGAGCGCGACCAGCGGGAACAGGACGGCGGTGTCGCCGACCCCGGCGAGCAGCACCGCCAGCGTCACCAGCCCGAGGGTGGGCAGGGCGCGGGCGGCACCGGCCAGCGCGGTCACCACGGTGACGCCGCGCCCGGTGTAGCCGATCAGCAGCCCGAGCGGGATGGCGAGCAGCGCCGCGTACAGCACGGCCTCGCCGGAGAGCAGCAGGTGCTCAAAGACCCGGTGCGCGATCGAGTCCGGGCCGCTGCGGTGGTCCGGGGCGGTGAAGAAGTCGCTCAGCCAGTTCAGCCAGTTCACGAGCCCGCCCCCTTCTCCCGGACGGCCCAGGGTGCGAGCATCCGCCGGGCGCCCACCAGCAGCAGGTCGACCGCCAGTGCGAGGACGGCGATCAGCGCGATGCCGGCCACGATCGGGGTCGGGAAGGTGCGCTGGAAGCCGTCGATGAACAGGTAGCCGAGCCCGCCGCGCCCGACCAGCGCCCCGACACTGGCCAGCGAGATGCTGGACACCGCCGCGACCCGCAGCCCGGCGATCAGGTACGGGACGGCGGCGGGCAGTTCGACCGAGGTCAGCCGGTGCCACGGCCCGTACCCCATCGCGGTGGCGGCCTGCCGGACGGCGTCCGGGACGGCGCGCAGCCCGTCCACGGTGGTCGGCAGCAGGACGGCGAGGGCGTAGAAGGTGAGCGGGATCATCACGGTCGCCTGGGTGGCGAGCCCGGTGTACGGGATCAGCACCACGAACACGGCCAACGAGGGCAGCGCGTAGACGATGTTGAAGACGGCGGACAGCGGCTGGTAGAGCCGGGGGAAGCGGGCGCAGGCCAGGCCGAGCGGGATGGCCAGCAGCAGGCCGATGAGCACGGGGACGAGCGCGATCACGGCGTGGTCGGCGAGCAGGTGGCCGAGGTAGCCGAGGTGGTCGCCGATCCAGTACCAGCGGACGATCGGTTCATCGTCCACCGGAGGCTCCGCCCGGGGTGTCGTCGTCGGAGGTGTCTCCGTCGGAGGTGTCGCCACCGGAGGGCTTGGCGGTGCGGACGGGTCCGTCGGCCCCGGGCCGGAGCGCGGCGAGGACGGCCTCGCGGCTCGCGGTGCCGGTGGCCCGTCCCTCGGCGTCCAGCGCGACCGCGACCCCGGCGGGGGAGAGGACGGCGGCGTCCAGCGCGGTGCGCAGGGTGTCGGTGTCCGGCCGGAATGCGGCGGCCGGCTGCAGTTCGGCGGTGACGGCGTCTCGGTCGATCCAGCCGATCGGGCGGCGCTCGTCGTCCAGGGCCAACTCCCAGCCCCCGTACGTGAGTCCGTCCGGAAGTCCGTCCGTGAGCCCGCCCTTGGGACCGTCCTTGGGGCCGTTGCCCACCGGGCGCAGCGCGACGGCGCTGGCGGGGCGCAGGCCGAGGCCGCGCAGGCCGCGGTCGCGGCCGAGGAAGGCGGCCACGCCGTCGTCGGCGGGGGTGGTGAGCAGCGTGTGCGGGTCCGCGAGCTGGGCGATCCGGCCGTGCTCGCGCAGCACCACCACCTGGTCACCGAGTCGGACGGCCTCCTCGATGTCGTGGGTGACGAACAGCACCGTCTTGTGCAGCTCGGACTGCAGCCGCAGCAGCTCCTCTTGGAGCCCGGCGCGCACCACCGGGTCGACGGCGCTGAACGGCTCGTCCATCAGCAGCACCGGTGGGTCGGCGGCCAGGGCGCGCGCTACGCCGACCCGCTGCTGCTGGCCGCCGGACAGCTGGAACGGGTACCGCTTGGCGGTCTCGGGCGCGAGCCCGACCAGTTCGAGCAGTTCGGCGGCCCGCGTGCGGGCCTTCTTGCGGTCCCAGCCGAGCAGGCGGGGGACGGTGGCGACGTTGTCGATCACCTTGCGGTGGGGGAACAGTCCGGCCTGCTGGATCACGTACCCGATGCCGCGGCGCAGCTTGGCGGGCTCCAGCTCGGCGACGTCGGTGCCGTCCAGCAGTACTCGGCCCGAGGTGGGCTCGACCATCCGGTTGACCATGCGCAGCAGGGTGGTCTTGCCGCAGCCGGATGGTCCGACCAGGACGGTTATCCGACCGGTCGGGACCTCAAGGTCCAGGCCCTCGACGGCGACTGTGCCGTCGGGGTGGCGCTTTCCGGCGCCCTCGAATCTGATCACGGGGTGTTTCCTCGTCAGGGCGCCCCGGGGAGGCGGCGCCTGTATCGGTCGGTCGTTCGGTCGTTCGGTCGTTCGGTTGTTGGCGGTTTGTCGACAAACGGCCGGGCGGATCGGTGCTGGTGACGCTTGTCGTACCAACCGCCCGGGCGTTCTTCCGCCCGCGTGGCTGCCCCGGTTCGGACCGGCGGAAACTCTGATCAGCCTATGACCTGCATCATCTCCTGTCTCTGATTTGCCCGTGGGCGCGTACCGGGAGGCCGGGCCCGGACAGCTCGGCCTCCCGGACCGCTCAGCTCCGGCCGGCTCAGCCTCCCGACCGGTCATCAACCCTGACGGGTCGGCCGCCCTGACGGGTCAGCCGCCCTGACGGGTCGGCAGTCCGGCCGCCGCCCAGCCGACGAACCCGCCGTCCAGGTCGGTCGCCCGGTGCAACCCCAGTTCGCGGAGCGAGGCGGCGGCCAGACTGGAGGCGTAGCCCTCCGAGCAGACCACGATCACCTCGACGTCGTAGCCCGAGGCCTCGGAGATCCGGTGACTGCCCGTCGGGTCGAGCCGCCACTCCAGGACGTTGCGCTCGATGATCAGCGAGCCCGGGATCTCCCCCTCGGCCGCCCGCTGCCCCGCCGGACGGATATCCACCAGCAGCGCGCCGCCCAGCTGGGCCTGGTACGCCTCCTGGGCTCGCGGGCGGTGGACGCCCTCGCGGGCGCGCTCCACCAGGTCGTCGATCGTGGTCACCATTGTTCCGGTCCTTCCTCCGAGGTGCGGACGAGCCCTCCGGCCCGCAGGTCGTAGTGCGCCATCGCGCTCAGCGGGGGCGAGTAGGCGTGCAGGGTGACGGCCGGCCCGGGCGCGGTGTTGCGCACGTCGTGCACGTACTCGGGGCCGAAGGCGCGGGCGGTGCCGGCCGGGACCCGGCGGATCAGCAGGCCCTGGTCCGGGCCGCCGAGGGACAGCTCCTCCAGCTCGCCGAGGGCGACGGCGAACGCGCCGCGCGAGCCGCCGTGGTCGTGGAAGCCGGTGGACTGTCCGGGCAGCCAGCTGATCAGCCACACCTCGTGGTCGTCCTCGGCCACCAGACGCCGGTACCAGCGCTCCTCGGTGGAGAGGCGGACGTGGTGGATCCACTGGTCGGGCCGCTCGGCCAGCTCGCGGACGATGGTCCGCAGGGTGCTGGGGGTGAGCGGGGCGCGGTCGTCCGCCGCGGGGGAAGTGGTCGTCGGCGGCTCGGAGACGGAGACGGGGGCAGAGACGGGAACGGGAACGGGGGCGGAGAGGGAGACGGGGGCTGGGGCCGGGCTCGGGTGCAGGCTCATCAGGGCGTCCTCGGGTGCGCGGGAACGTCGGCGGGGGGTGCCCGGGTCCGGCGCCGGTCGGTGGGCGCGGGCCGATGGAGCGGCCCGGCACGCAACGGGGTGCGCCGGGAACGGGCGGAAGTCAGGACGGCGGGTGCGGGTGCGCGGCGCGGGCCCTGGCAGACGTCACAGGGCGGAAGCGGAAGCGGAACCGGCGGGGAAGTGCAGGGTCAACACGCACAGATGGAACTCGCCTGGCGTCGCAGATCGACGTGCAGGCGGCAGACCAGAGTGGCGCCGGATTCCATGTGCCGGATCCTTCCCGAGCGAACCGGACGAAGTCAAGCCGGGCCGGGGGCGGTCGTCGACCTGCCGGCGCTTGTCTCGACGCGGCCTTACCACGCAGTGGCCGAATCCATCCCTCAAGCCCCCGGTTTCAGTCGAATGAGTGTCGAATGAGTAAAGAAGCTACGTGCGGGGTAGATGAGCTTTTCATCCCACCCAGGACCGTCCGCGTGTCCGCATAACAAGATCGGCCCAGACGCGTTTCCGTCGACGTATTGTCAGGCCACCAAGGCCCGGCCTACCGTCTACAGATCGCTTTCTACGCACGTAGACCCCTGCGGATCCCCGAGCGGACCCGCGGGTGAGACCCGCCCCGTCAACCCTCATACCGCGGGTCCGACCGCACGGCCGGGCCGCGGAGTTGCGGAGGTACCCATGTCGCAGATCGTCCGTGCCGCGCTCGTCCAGACCCGTTGGACCGGCGACCAGGAGAGCATGATCGCCCTCCACGAGCGGTACGCCCGCGAGGCAGCCGGCCAGGGCGCGAAGATCATCGGCTTCCAGGAGGTCTTCAACTCCCCGTACTTCTGTCAGGTCCAGGAGCCCGAGCACTACCGCTGGGCCGAAGCCGTCCCGGACGGCCCGACCGTACGCCGGATGCAGGACCTCGCCCGCGAACTCGGGCTGGTCATCGTCGTCCCGGTCTACGAGGAGGAGCAGACCGGTGTCTACTACAACACCGCCGCCGTGATCGACGCCGACGGCAGCTACCTCGGCAAGTACCGCAAGCACCACATCCCGCAGGTCAAGGGCTTCTGGGAGAAGTACTACTTCAAGCCCGGCAACCTCGGCTGGCCGGTGTTCGACACCGCCGTCGGCAAGGTCGGCGTCTACATCTGCTACGACCGCCACTTCCCCGAGGGCTGGCGCGCCCTGGGCCTGGCCGGCGCGCAGATCGTCTACAACCCCTCCGCCACCAGCCGCGGCCTCTCCTCCTACCTCTGGCAGCTCGAACAGCCCGCCGCCGCCGTCGCCAACGAGTACTTCGTCGCCGCCATCAACCGGGTCGGCACCGAGGAGTACGGCGACAACGACTTCTACGGCACCTCCTACTTCGTGGACCCGCGCGGCCAGTTCGTCGGCGACGTCGCCTCCGACAAGGAGGAGGAACTGGTCGTCCGCGACCTCGACCTCGGCCTGATCGAACAGGTCCGCCAGCAATGGGCGTTCTACCGCGACCGCCGCCCCGACGCCTACGGACCGCTCGCCGAGGCCTGAGGAGCAGCGCGATGACCACCCGCGACCCCCAGCAGCGCACCGTCGTCCGCGGCGGCCTCGTCATCACGGCCACCGACGAACTCCACGCCGACGTCCTGATCGAGGGCGAGCGCATCGTCGCCCTCGCGGCCACCGGCAGCTCCGCCGCCGAGGCCTGGGCCGCCGACACCGCCATCGACGCCACCGGCCACTACGTCATCCCGGGCGGCGTCGACGCCCACACCCACATGGAGCTGCCGTTCGGCGGCACCGCGGCCTCCGACACCTTCGAGACCGGCACCCGGGCCGCCGCCTGGGGAGGCACCACCACCATCGTCGACTTCGCCGTCCAGCCCGTCGGCGGCTCGCTGCGCGAGGGCCTGGACACCTGGCACGCCAAGGCCGACGGCAACTGCGCCATCGACTACGCCTTCCACACCATCGTCTCCGACGTCAACGACGGCGTGCTGAAGGAGATGGACGCCCTCGTCGACTCCGGCGAGTCCACCTCCTTCAAGCTCTTCATGGCCTACCCCGGCGTCTTCTACAGCGACGACGGCCGCATCCTGCGCGCCATGCAGCGCGGCGCCGCCAACGGCGGGCTGATCATGATGCACGCCGAGAACGGCATCGCCATCGACGTCCTGGTCGAACAGGCGCTCGCCGCCGGGCGCACCGCCCCCCGCTACCACGGCGAGGTCCGCCGCGAACTGCTCGAGGCCGAGGCCACCCACCGGGCGATCAAGCTCGCCCAGGTGGCCGGCAGCCCGCTCTACGTGGTGCACGTCTCCGCCGCCGCCGCCCTCGCCGAGCTCGCCCAGGCCCGCGACGCCGGGCTCAACGTCTTCGGCGAGACCTGCCCGCAGTACCTGTTCCTCTCCACCGACAACCTCGCCGAGGAGGGCGCCGACGGCTTCGAGGGCGCCAAGTACGTGTGCAGCACGCCGCTGCGGCCGCGCGAGCACCAGGAGGCGCTCTGGCGCGGGCTGCGCACCAACGACCTCCAGGTGGTCTCCACCGACCACTGCCCGTTCTGCTTCGTCGGACAGAAGGAACTCGGGCGCGGCGACTTCTCGAAGATCCCCAACGGCCTTCCGGGCGTGGAGAACCGGATGGACCTGCTCCACCAGGCCGTCGTGGACGGGCACATCAGCCGGCGCCGCTGGGTCGAGATCGCCTGCACCACGCCCGCCCGGATGTTCGGGCTGCACCCGCGCAAGGGCACCATCGCGCCGGGCGCTGACGCCGACCTCGTCGTCTACGACCCCACCGCGGTGCAGACCGTCTCCGCCGCGACCCACCACATGAACGTGGACTATTCCGCGTACGAGGGCCGCCGACTCACCGGCCGGGCGCGGACGGTGCTCTCGCGCGGCACCGTCGTGCTGGACGACGGCACCTGGCTCGGCCGGGCCGGGCACGGCACCTTCCTGCGCCGCGACACCTGCCAGTACCTGGTCTGAGCCGCACGTCGTTACCCGGGTGCCTCGGTGCCTCGGTGCCTCGGTGCCTCGGTGCCTCGCGACCTCGGTATCCCGCCACCTCGGTACCCCCTTCGACCCGCACGTCCCCTTGTCGACCAGCCGCCGCCCGGGCCCGACCGGCGGTCGGGCGGCGGTCCCACCCTTGTTCCAGGAGCCAGTTATGGACATCGGCCTCGTCCTGCAGACCGACCCGCCCGCCCGCAAGCTCATCGACCGGATGATCCGCGCCGAACAGGCCGGGTTCAGCCACGGCTGGACCTTCGACTCCTGCGTCCTGTGGCAGGAACCCTTCGTCATCTACAGCCGGATCCTCGCCGAGACCGAGCGGTTGACCGTCGGCCCGATGGTCACCAACCCCTCGACCCGCACCTGGGAGGTCACCGCCTCCCTGTTCGCCACGCTCAACGACATGTACGGCAACCGCACCGTCTGCGGGATCGGCCGCGGGGACTCCGCGATGCGGGTCGCCGGACGCCACCCCGCCACCCTCGCCCGGCTCTCCCAAGGCATGCACGCCATCAAGGAGTTGGCGGAGGGGCGCACCGTCGAGGTGGACGGCACCGAGATGCACCTGCCCTGGGTCGGCCCGGGTGCGTCGCTGCCGATCTGGATGGGCGCATACGGGCCGAAGGCGCTGGCGCTGACTGGGCGTCAGGCCGACGGGTTCATCCTGCAGTTGGCCGACCCCTACCTCACCGAGTTCATGGTCAAGGCGGTGCGGGCCGCCGCCGTCGAGGCGGGTCGGGACCCGAACTCGGTCACCATCTGCGTCGCCGCCCCCGCCTACGTCACCGCCGACGACTCGCCCGCCGCCCTCGCCCACGCCCGGGAACAGTGCCGCTGGTTCGGCGGAATGGTCGGCAACCACGTCGCCGACCTGGTCAGCCACTACGGCGAGCACTCCGACCTGGTGCCGGAGGCGCTCACCGACTACATCAAGAACCGCCAGGGCTACGACTACAGCCACCACGGCCGGGCCGGGAACCCGGACACGACCTTCGTCCCGGACGGGATCGTGGACCGCTTCTGCCTGATCGGCCCGGCCGAGACGCAGCGCGCCCGACTGGCGGAGCTCCGCTCGCTCGGCGTCGACCAGTTCGCCGTCTACGCCATGCACGACGCGATCGAGACCACCATCGACGCCTACGGGACGGACGTCATCCCCCACGTGTGATCCCGATGTGATCCCAGTTGCAGCAGACGGGAGTTGCCCATGGCCGACACCGCGACCGGCGGCGGCAGACAGTGGCAGCACCCCGACGGCCGGGTCGAACTCGACCCGGCCGTCGAGGAGTTGCCTCCCAACGGCTTCACCAGCGACGACCTGCGGCCGGTCCCGGTCGCGCGGCGCACCTGGTCCACGTACAACTTCCTCGCGCTCTGGGTCGGCATGGCCCACAACATCCCTTCGTGGACACTGGCTTCGGGCCTCGTCGCGATCGGCATGGACTGGAAGCAGGCGGTGCTGACCATCGCACTCGCCAACCTGATCGTGCTGGTTCCGATGCTGCTCACCGGGCACGCCGGCACCAAGTACGGCATCCCGTTCCCGGTGTTCGCCCGGGCCTCGTTCGGGCTGCGCGGCGCCAACCTGCCCGCGCTCGTCCGGGCGGCGGTCGCCTGCGCCTGGTTCGGCATCCAGACCTGGATCGGCGGGGAGGGCATCTTCCTGCTGGCCGGCAAGCTGTTCGGCCAGTCCTGGCGCACCGCCGGCGAGTTCGGCGGCTACCCGTGGACCCAGTGGCTCTCCTTCCTGGTGTTCTGGCTGATCGAGATGATCATCATCGCCCGGGGGATGGAAACGCTGCGGCGCTTCGAGAACTGGGCGGCGCCGTTCGTCATCGTCGGCGCGCTCGCGCTGCTGGCGTGGATCACCGTCAAGGCGGGCGGCTTCGGACCGCTGCTCGACCAGCCGTCCACGCTGGGGTGGGGCGGCGGGTTCTGGAAGGTCTTCTTCCCGGCACTGATGGGCATGATCGGGTTCTGGTCCACCCTGTCGCTCAACATCCCGGACTTCACCCGCTTCGGCGGCAGCCAGCGGGCCCAGATCCGCGGCCAGGCGCTCGGCCTGCCGACCACGATGACGCTCTTCGCGTTCCTGTCCGTCCTGGTCACCTCGGGCTCCCAGGCCGTGTACGGCGAACCGGTGTGGGACCCGATCCGGCTCGCCGCGAAGATGGAGAACCCGGTCGGCATCCTGTTCGCGCTGCTGACCGTCCTGGTCGCGACCCTGTCGGTGAACCTCGCCGCCAACGTCGTCTCGCCGGCCTACGACCTCGCCAACCTGCTGCCCCGGTTCGTCAACTTCCGTACCGGGGCGCTGATCACGGGCGTGGTCGGGATCGCGATCTTCCCGTGGCGGCTGATCTCCGACCCGCACGTCTACATCTACACCTGGTTGGGGGTGGTCGGCGGCCTGCTCGGCACGGTCGCCGGGGTCCTGATCGCGGACTACTGGCTGCTGCGCCGGACCCACCTCCGGCTCGCCGAGCTGTACCGTCCGGGCGGGGCGTACTGGTACACGGGTGGCTGGAACTGGCGGGCCGTCACGGCTCTGCTGGTGGGCGGCCTGCTGGCGGTCGGCGGTTCGTACTCCACCGTCGACGCCCACGGCGCCAAGCAGGGCCCGTTCCCGGCGGACGGCCTCATTCCCTTCCTCAAGCCACTCGCCGACTACGGCTGGGCCGTCGGCCTCGCGGCGGCGGTGATCCTCTACGTCCTCCTCAACCTCCGCCGGGGGCTGGAGGCTGGGGAGGGGTAGCGGCGGGGCGGATGACAGCGGACAGCGGATGACAGACGACAGCAGACAGCTGACAGATTTCGAAATCTGTCAGCTGTCTGCTGTTCGTTGTCTGCTGTCTGCTGCAACCCGTGACCCGTCGTGCTCCACGCGTCGTGCTCCGCCTGTCACCCGGCCGTCGCCCGCTCGACGGCGGCGAGGACCTTCGCGGCGCCGTCCTCGGCGGCGAGGGTGGTGGCGATGGCCTGGGCGCGGGTGCGGTAGCAGGGGTTGTCCAGGGTGCGGCGGAGGGCGGTGGCGAGGCGGGTGGGGGTGAGGGCCCGGAGGGGGACGGGGCCGGGGGAGACGCCGAGGGCGGCGAGCCGGGCCGACCAGAAGGGGGCGTCCAGTTGGGCGGGAACGGGGATGGTCGGGGTCCCGGAACGGAGGGCGGCGGCCGTGGTGCCGGCGCCGGCGTGGTGGACGACGGCGGCCGTGCGGGGGAACAGCCAGTCGTGCGGGGTGTCGCCGATGGTCAGGACGGTGTCCGAGTCCTCGGCGGCCAGACCGCTCCAGCCCGCCTGCAGGAGGAGGCGCACCCGGGCGGCGCGGGCGGCCGCGAGGACGGTGGCGGTGAGCCGCTCGGGGTCCGGGACGACCAGGCTGCCGAAGCCGACGAAGACCGGTGGTGGACCGGCGGCGAGGAAGCCGACGAGCCGGGCCGGAGGTCGCCAGTGCGGCTGTGCGACCGGCCACCAGTAGCCCGCCACGTCCAGTCGGGGGTGCCAGTCGGCCGGCCGGGGAACGACCGTCGGCGAGAAGCCGTGCAGGACGGGGTGGTTGCGCCGGGCCCGGGCGATGCCGAGCGGCGGCAGGCCGAGCCGGCGGCGCAGCCCGCGGACGGCCGGGACGAACAGCTGGTCGGTCGCGGCCTGGACGGCGTGTCCGGCGAGTAGGTTGCCGGGCCGGGAGAGCGATCGGGTGCCCGTGACGGCGGGCGCGAACTCGCGGGTGGGGGCGATGGGTTGGAGGAACAGCCCGATGGTGGGGATGCCGGCGGCTTCGGCGGCGGCCTGGCCGAGCGCGCTGGTGGTGCTGGTGGTCAGCAGGAGGTCGGTGCCGAGTGCGACGGCCCCGACGATGCCGTCGCCGAGCGCGGGCATGAACTTCCGGCCAAGTCGAAGGAGTTGGAGGACGACGGCCGGTCCGCTGCCGGCCTTGAGAAGGCGCCGGCCCTGCTCGGAGGCGAGTTCGGCGCGCGGGTCGACCGGCAGCGGGCGGAACTCCAGTCCGGCCGCCCGTACGGTCTCGGCGAAGGTGGTGTGGGTGGCGACGGCGACCTGGTGGCCGGCCGCCCGCAGGCGGACCCCGAGCCCGGTGAAGGGGGCCACGTCGCCGCGGGACCCGGCGGTGGCGATCAGGATGCGCATGGCCGCAGTATTGCGGCGCGGCCGGGCCGCAGGAAGGACGCCACGCGCGGCGGGCGGGGGAGGGCAGCGGGCGGCGATGGGCGGTGGCCGGATTCGGGCGCTGTGCCCCGCGGCATCGGAACCGGGCGGCGTGCGGTGGCGTCCTTGGGGGCAGAGCGGACGGAACGGGGCCGTCGCGCCGGGGACAGGAGGATGACGGATGGGCATCGTGGCGTGGATCGTGCTGGGCCTGCTGGCGGGAGGGCTGGCCAAGCTGCTGCTGCCGGGCAAGGACCCGGGCGGCTTGATCGTGACCACCCTGATCGGCATCGCCGGCTCCTTCGTCGGCGGCTGGATCGCGTCGCACTTCCTGCACCGGTCGATCAACGCGCACTTCTTCGACGGAGCGACCTGGGTGTCGGCGATCGGCGGCGCCCTGGTGCTGCTGATCGTCTACCGGCTGCTGTTCGGCAACTCGCGTCGCTAGGACGGCTGGTGCAGTCGTCGGCTGTTCGGAGCGGGGGCGCGGGTCGTCCGGGTCGTGCGGGTGGCCGATTCGAGTCGGCCGTCGCGGGTACCGGAAACCAAGCGGCGCCCTCCGGCGTCCTTCGGACCGGACCCGCTGTCTCGACGGGGCCGTCACGCCGATGACGCGAGGGGCGACTGATGAGCTGGATGGCGTGGATCGTACTGGGCCTGGTGTCGGGCACCCTGGCCAGGATGGCGATGCCGGGGAAAGGTGAGCGCGGTCTGATCGGGACCACCCTGATCGGCATCGCCGGCTCCTACGTCGGCACCTGGATCGTCTCGCACTGGATGCACGGGTCGGTGAAGGTGGGTTTCCTCGACCTGACGACCTGGGTGTCGGCGATCGGCGGCGCGGTGGTGCTGCTGTTCGGCTACGGGGTGTTCCTGCGAGTCGTCCGGCGCTGATCGGCCGAATCACCCCGATCACCCTGACCGCCCTGACCGCCCTGATCGCTCCGATCACCCCGAACGCCCGGTCGGTCCGGCCGTCAGTCGGCGTCCGCGGACACCTCGGCGACCCAGCCCGGCAGTTCCTCGCGGGCGTGCAGCCAGGCGGCCGGGACCTCGGCGAGCCCGGTGCGGGCGGCGACCACCCCGGCGGCGATCGCGCAGGTGGTGTCCTGGTCGCCCCAGCCCTCCAGGGTGCGCCAGACGGCCTCGGTCAGTGAGTCCAGGTGCCCGGCGGCGGACCAGAGGGCGAACGGGGCGGTGTCCGGGGCGGAGATCAGGGCCCCGGAGCCGAGCACGGTGGCGGCGTGCCGGACGCTGGTGTGCTCGGGCAGCCGGGCGGCGATCCGCAGGCCGGATCGGACGTCACTGTCGGGCAGCCGTCCGGCGATCTCGGTCAGCAACTCGGCCCGGCCGGGCGGGGTTTCGCCCCGGCTCCGGACGGCGAAGGCCGCCGCGAGGGCGACCGCCACCGCGCCGACGACCGCCTCCGGGTGGAAGTGCGTGGTGAGCGCCTGCAGTTCGGCCTGCCGGGCCACCGCGTCCAGGTCGTCGGCGAACCAGGCGCCCAGCGGGGCGACTCGCATCGCGGCACCGTTCCCGTACGAGCCCTGGCCCTCGAACTGGCCCGCGGTGATGGTCCGCCAGTCCCCGCCCGCCCCGATCCCGCGCAGTACCCGGTGCATCGACGGACCGTACTTGCGGCCGTACTCGCGTGCGTACTCGGCGCCGAACTCCCCGGCCAGCGCGTCCTGACGGACCTCGCCGTGGGTGGTCAGGTGGCGGACCAGCACGAGTGCCATCGCGGTGTCGTCGGTCCAGTGCCAGGGCGCGGGGCGGGTCAGGCGCGCGGCCAGCGCCGCGGGCGCCTCGTCCACCGGGACCGAGAACCAGCGGTCGCCGAAGGCGTCGCCGAGGGCGAGCCCCCGCAGGCTGTCCAGGACCGGACCGGCCGTACGCATGTCATCCTCCAGGTGAGATCAACCGTGTGCGGCAGTCTGCCGGACGGCCGAGGCGCCGACGACCGGATTTCCTCCGGGTGTCGGCGTCTCGATCACCTGTGCGTGGTGCGTCACTTGGCCTTCAGGCCGCCGAGGACGAGCTTCCACACGGCCTCGAAACGCTCGTCGGCACCTGGAGCGGACCAGGTGGGCGCGTAGGCCGGGTCGTGGAACGGGGCGGTGGCGTCGAAGACGGCGCGGGCGGTGTTCAGGATGTGGCCGAGCTTGAACTCCTTGCTGTCCACGCCGTCCTGGAAGATCTGCGCGATCTGCTTGACCAGGGTGTCGATGTGCGCGTCGACGGTGCCGCTGGTCTCCTCGACCAGCACCATGTAGGTGGCGAACAGCTCCGGGTCGTCGAGCGCCTTCTTCCGCTTGGCCGCGAACAGTGTCGTCAGCCAGCGGTGCAGCCGCTCGGCGGCGGGGCCGCCCTCGGTGGAGATGGTGGCGAGCTGGTAGTGCGCCTGGTCGAGCCAGCGCTGGGTGACCGCCTCGCGCAGCGCCGCCTTGCTCGGAAAGTGGCGGTAGACGCTGCTGTGGCTTACGCCGAGGATGCGGGCGACGTCCACGACGGTGGCCTTGGCCGGGCCGAACCGCCGGAGGACGTCCTCCGCCGCGATCAGGATCTGCTCGGCGGTGAGTGTGGTGTCCGTGGTCACGGGGAGGTCCGTCCTTAGGGTCGTGCGATCGGTCGGTGCCGGGGTGCTCCGGCCCGCGGTGTCGGTGCTGCGGGTGTCGCAGCCCGGGGCTGGTCAGCGCTCGCTGTCCAGGTGGGCCATCTGCGCCGCAGCGTACCGGTCACCTGCGGCGGAGCCGGCGGGGACGGCCGCCTCGATGGCGGCGAGGTCGGCCTCGGTCAGGGTGACGTCGAGGGAGCCGAGGGCCTCGGCCAGACGCTCCCGGCGGCGGGCGCCGACCAGCGGGACGATGTCCTGCCCGCGCGAGGCCACCCAGGCGATGGCGACCTGGGCGACGCTCGCTCCCTTCGCGGCGGCGATCACGCGCAGCGCCTCGACCAGCGCGAGGTTGTGGGCCAGGTTCTCGCCCTGGAAGCGCGGGCTGTGGCTGCGGAAGTCGGTGCCGGCGAGGGCGCGCTCCTGGTTCCAGTGGCCGCTGAGCAGGCCGCGGGAGAGCACGCCGTACGCGGTGATGCCGATGCCGAGCTCACGGGCGGTGGGGAGGATGGCGGTCTCGATCGAGCGGGTGAGCAGGGAGTACTCGATCTGCAGGTCGCTGATCGGGTGGACGGTGGCGGCCCGGCGCAGGGTGTCGGCGCCGACCTCGGAGAGGCCGATGTGGCGGACGTAGCCGCCCTTCACCAGGTCGGCGATGGCGCCGATGGTCTCCTCGATCGGGATCGTCGGGTCGAGGCGGGCCGGTCGGTAGATGTCGACGTGGTCGGTGCGCAGGCGGCGCAGGGTGTAGGTGAGCGCGGTCTTGGTGGCGGCGGGGCTCGTGTTGTAGCCGAGCCACTGGCCGTCCGGGCCGCGCTGGGCGCCGAACTTCACGCTGATCTGCACGCTCTCGCGGTCGCGGCCGCGCAGGGCCTCGTGGATCAGCAGCTCGTTGTGGCCCATGCCGTAGAAGTCGCCGGTGTCGAGGAGGGTGAGCCCGGCGTCGAGGGCGGCGTGGACGGTGGCGATGCTCTCGGCCTCGTCGGCCGGGCCGTACATGTCGGACATGCCCATGCAGCCGAGGCCGAGGGCCGAGGTGACGGGCCCGGCGGTGCCGAGGGGGCGCTGCGCGGGGCGGGTGGTCGAGGACATGGGTACTCCAGGGGAGGCGGGGGCGGGGTGGCCCGAGTCCCACTATGGCACGACAGCGAACAGATTTCAAAATCTGTTCGCTGTCGTCTGTTATCTGAAAGTTGAAATCTGTCGATTGTCATCTGTTGGGGATTGCGGAACGCCCCGACCGGGTCGCCCAGTCCTCACGCCCGCCCGGGGAGCGGAGGAGGTGGGCCCGGGCGGGTGGCAGGTTTCGCCACACCGTGCGCTCGCCCAGCCCGTACGTCGCCTCGAACTGCCGCAGCAGTCGCACCACCGCGCGGTGGTGGGCGCCCCGGCGGGCTCCCGAGGTGAGGGTGCGCGCCGTCGTGGTGCCGAGGTACCCGAAATACGTCAGCTCGCCGCCGGGCGCCAGCAGCCGCAGGTAGAGGCCGAGGATCTCGCGGACCTGCGCGAGGTGGAAGTTGGTGAACGGCAGCCCGGACACGATCGCGTCGTACCGCTCCCCGTGCTCCGCCGGTCCGGACCCCGCCGGTCCGGACCCCGTCGGTGCGGCCTCCGTTGGTGCGGCCTCCGTCGGTCGGGCCCCTGTCGGCGCCGGCGGGCGGGGGCACTGCAGCTCCTCGACCCGGCAGGCCGAGAGTCGCAGCCCTACTCCGGGGCGGCGGGCGGCCAGCACCGGGTCCTCCCGCAGCCGGTCGGCGAACCGCGGGTTCGCCTCGACGACGTGCAACCGGTCTCCCGGGCGCAGCACTTGGACCAGCCGGCGGGTCACCACGCCGGTGCCGGCGCCGACCTCGAGCACCGAGATCGGCCGGTCGGGGCGGCTGGTGACCGGCACCACCAGCGCGCTCACCAGCTCCGGGCCGCTCGGGGCCAGGGCGCCGGTGTCGTGGAACGTGCGCAGGGCCTCGGCGAGGAACAGCAGGTGGTCCCGACCGGACGGTGAACAGTGTTCCGAGGGAGCAGAGTTGGTGCGTCGGTGGAGCTGGTCGTCCGTCATGTCATCGACGTTAGGAAGGGCGGGAGCGCCGCGAATCGGCCGGTCAGCGGCGCGCACCCCCGACGAAAGTCGAGGGTGCGGTTGGCCGGAAGACGGAGGCGGCCCGGAGCCGAGCGCCCCTAGCATCGAGCCCGTGTCCGTGTCCGTCCGTGTCCGCGCCCGCGTCCGCGCTTGTGCCCGACGGACCGCAGGGCGGAAGGCGGAGGCGGAGGGCGGAGGGAACGGCGAACGAACCGCGGAACGAGGAGAGGAGGAGCCCGATGCGCAGGAGCCTGCTCGGCTGGTACGGCCCGGACCGTCGGCCCTGGACCGACACGTTGCTGCTGTTCGGCCTGCTCGCCCTCGCCGCCGAGGAGTCCCTGGTCCAGTGGCTCCACGCGGACGGCCCGCTGCGCGTGCCGCGTACGGTCGTGGCCGCGCTCGCCTCGCTCTCGCTGCTCTTCGCCCGCCGTTCCCCGGTCGCCTCCGCCGTACTGCCGGTGCTCACCGCCGGGCTGTTCAACCGGGCCTTCCCCGGTCTGTTCAGCGTCTTCCACCTCGCCTACCTCGGCCGGACCGGCCCGGCGGCGGCCGGGGGCACGGTCATCGCGGTGGTCAGCGCGTCCGGCGCGCAGT
This sequence comes from Kitasatospora sp. NPDC033851, assembly GCF_055576085.1. Lineage (NCBI taxonomy): Bacteria > Bacillati > Actinomycetota > Actinomycetes > Kitasatosporales > Streptomycetaceae > Kitasatospora > Kitasatospora sp. NPDC033851. The sequence goes on from NZ_JBVIRL010000005.1 coordinate 214,016, forward strand.
CGCTGGTCGGCTGGGCCGGCACCACCGGCTCCCAACTCCTTGTCCAGGCAGCCACCTTGTCGGTCGGCCTGTGGCTGCACGGCAGACGGGTGCTGATCCGCACCCTGCACGAGCAGGTCGACGCGCTGCGCCGCGAGCGCGAGTTGCGCGCCGAACAGGCCCGGGCCACCGAACGCGCCCGGATCGCACGGGAGATGCACGACGTGCTGGCCCACCGCCTCAGCTTGCTGGTGCTGCACGCCGGCGTGCTGCGCGACCAGGCCCGGGCGGGTACCGTCGCCGCCGACCAGGACCGGCTCACCCACCGGCTCGAACTGCTGCGCACCACCGCCGCCAGCTCGCTCGACGACCTGCGGGACGTCCTGGGAGCGCTGCGCGCCGAGCCGCCGACCCGACCCGACGCCCAGGGCGAGGGCGAGGGCGAGGGCGAGCCGTCCCGGCCGAGCGGGGCCGGGCCCGTCGCGGGGCCCGCCCTGCGCGACCTCACCGAGCTCGTCGGCGAGGCGGTCCAGGCCGGGCAGCAGGTCGAACTGGCCACCGCCGGCGACCCGGAGACCGTCCCGACCACCCACCGGCTGGCCGTGCACCGCCTGGTCCAGGAGGCGCTGACCAACGCCCGCAAGTACGCGCCCGCCGCGCCGGTTACCGTCCGGGTCGGCTACGGGGAGCCGGCGACCACCGTCGAGGTCCGCAACGGCCCGGGTGAGGCGCCGCCGGACGGTCCGGGCACGGGCGGCGGGTACGGCCTCGTGGGGTTGAGCGAACGGGTCGGCGCGCTCGGCGGTCACTTCGACGCGGGCCCGGACGGCAGCGGCGGCTTCCGGCTCTCCGCCCGGTTACCCGGGCCGGTCCGCTCGCTGCGGCCGGTCCAGCGGCAGCAACCGATCCAGCCGTAGCGGCCCGAGCGGCCCGATCAGTTCCAGCAGCCGACACCGCAACCGACACCGCAACCGACGCAGCAGCCGAAGGAGAGCGCATGATCCGTACGATGGTGGTCGACGACGACCCGCTGGTTCGCCTCGGTCTGGTCGACCTGCTCGCCCAGGACCCGGTGCTCACCGTGGTCGCCGAGGCCGCCGACGGGCTCCAGGCCGTCGAACTCGCCGGGAGTCGGCGGATCGACGTCGCGCTGATGGACATCCGGATGCCCCGGCTCGACGGCATCGCCGCCACCCGCCGCCTGCGCGAACTGCCCGACGCCCCGCGGGTGATCGCGCTCACCACCTTCGACCTGGACGAGTACGTGTACCAAGCGCTCGCCGCCGGGGCCGACGGCTTCCTGCTCAAGGACACCCCGCCCGCCGAGATCGCCCGGGCCGTGCATGTCGTCGCGGGCGGCCAGGGGATGCTGCACCCGGCGGCCGCGCGACGCCTGATCGACCGCTACCACCGTGGCGGCGCCCCCCGGTCGGTGGCCGCCCGCGGCCGGGTCGCCGGGCTCACTCCGCGCGAGACCGACGTGCTGCGCGAACTCGCCGACGGGCTTTCCAACGCCGAGATAGCGGGCGTCCTGGGGATGCGGGAGAGCACCGTCAAGGCGCACGTCAGCCGGATCCTGACCGGGCTCGGCGTCGGCAACCGGGTCCAGGCCGCGCTGCTGGCACGCGATGCCGGGCTGGTCGGGGACGGCGTCTGAGGGCGGCGGCTGTGCCGCCCCCAGCGGCGGCGCACCGGCGGTCCCTCGGCGGTGCGGGCGGCCCTTCGGCGGCCCAGCGGCGACGGAGCGGTCGAGGACGGCGCACGGCAGGGGCTCGTCGGGGCATGACATCGACCGGTGTTCACGCGGGTATTCCCCGGATGTTCCCCCGGAGTCAGGGCGGCCGTCGGAGCGGGCTTCCCTGAGCCGTCGCGTGCTCCCGGTTCGTACCGCGGGCTGAGCCGCTGTCACCCATCCGGCGTGGAAATGCCGTGCCTTGGCGGTTTGCGCTGCCGAACCCGGGAGGCGGGTCCATGGTGGAGATGGGCGCGATCCGGCGACCGCGCCCGCGCGCCGATCCAGGCCCGCGTGCCGCGCGCCCGCCGCCGTTCCCCGACGGGTGTCCGAGGCTGGGCCCGGTACCGGCACGCTGGGAGCAGGGCCACCTCGCAGGAAGCCGAACGGTTCTTCTAGGCTCACATCTCGGCTTCCCTGCGGTGGTCGGGTCACTGCGCCCGCCGTCAGGAGGCCGCCGTCCACGGGGCTCCGGGCGGACCGGGGCCACCGGATCGAGCGAGGAGAACGCAATGCCAAGCACGCCGCCCAGCCGTTCCACCACACTTGGGCCAGACGGGCCGTTCCGGCGGGCCGCCGATCATCCCGGCCGCACGGCGCGGTCCGGCCGGGGCTGGTACCCGGGTGGGAGCGGTCGGCCGGCCCGGCCGCTGAATACCGGCGGCGGCCGCGGAGGCGAGCGTTGAGTCCCCAGATCGTCGGCTCGCCCGCCGCGCCGGATGCCGCCGCGGAACCCGACAGAACCCAGGCCTCCGTCCCCGCCGCCGCCGACGGCGAAGCCCTCGCCGCAGCCGTCACCACCACCGCGGCAGCCACCACCACCGCAGCCCCGACGTCGGCCGCCACCGCGAACCCCGCGCCTGCCGCCGTTGGCACCGCCGTTGCCGCTGCCACCGCTGCCACCGCCGCCGCGAACGCCCCGGTCACCGCGGCGCTGCCCGGTCTGCCGCAGGCACTCAGCGCCCGCGCCCGTACCCTCGCCGGCGCCGTCCGACGCCGCTGCGCCGACCTGGCCCGGATCGAGTCACCCAGCGGGGACGCCCCCCGACTCGACGCCCTCGCCGAGGAGTTGGCCGCCGGCTTCCGCGCCACCGGTGCCACGGCCCGCCGCGAACCCGGTCCGGCCGGTGACCACCTCGTTCTGGAGTGGGAGGGGCGGGACGAGTCCCTGCCGCACCTGCTGATCGTCGGCCACCATGACACCGTCTGGCCGGTCGGCACCCTGGCGGACTGGCCGGTCACCGAGCAGGACGGCCTGCTGACCGGCCCCGGCGTGGTCGACATGAAGGGCGGACTCGCCATCCTGGAAGGCGCGTTGGCGCTGCTCGCGGACCTGGGGGAGCGGCCGCACCGGGCCCTGCGCCTGGTCGTGGTCTCCGACGAGGAGGTCGGCAGCCCGGACGGGCGGCGCCTGGTCGAGCGCCAACTGCGCGGCGCCGCCGCAGTGCTGGGGCTGGAGCCGCCGCACCCCGACGGCCGGCTGAAGACCGCGCGGCGCGGCAGCACGCGGGTCCGGCTCACCGTGACCGGGCGCGAGGCGCACGCGGGCAACGACGCCCACGACGGGGTGTCGGCGGTCGACGAGCTGGTGGACCAGCTTGTGGCCGTCCGCGGCCTCGCGGGCCAGCCCGGTACGGAGCTCAACGCCGGTCGGATCAGCGGTGGTTCGCGGGCCAACGTGATAGCGGGACGAGCCGAGGCCGAGCTCGGCCTGCGGTTCTCCACCGCCGAGGCGCAGCGCCGTACGCTCGACCACCTCGCCCGGCTCACCGCGCTGCGCCCGGGTGCCCGGGTGCGGACCGAGGTGCTGTCCAGCCGTCCGGCGTGGCCTGAGCGGACGGGCAACCCACTGCTGCGGCACGTGCGTTCGCTCGCCGCGGTGCTCGGGCAGCAGGTGGACGGCGCCCCGGCGGGCGGGGCGGGGGACACCAACCTGCCGGGCTCGCGGGGGCTTCCGACCCTGGACGGCTTCGGCGCGGTGGGCGCCGGGGCCCATGCCCGGCACGAGCACATCCGGCTGGACCAGCTCGCCCCCCGGATCGCCCTGCTGGCGGCGCTCCTGGCCGTACCGCTGCCGCGACTGCGCGACCGCGCGGAGGGGTGAGCGGACGGTGGGCCGCTGACGGCGGACGAGTCGCGGCCGACTGCGAACAGGTAGCCGCTGACGGCTGACTGTCGGCAGCGGGCGGTCGGCGGCTGGCGGCGAACAGATCACAGATCACAGATCACAGATCACAGATGACGGAAGACAGATAACAGCTGACAGATTTCGAAATCTGTCAGCTGTTATCTGTCTCGCGCCTTGCCATCCCTCTGCCCCGCCGCGCAGAATGGTACCGACCGAACGGTCAGTCGGTTGGCGCCCGAGCCCGGGCAGACCGACAGCGCAGGACACGAGAGGGGACTGTGGTGACAGCAGAGGTGGCCGAGGCGGTCCCCGCGCAGACGCCGGAGGACCGGTTCGAGGCGGTCATCGCCGCCGAGCAACGGATCGAGCCCAGGGACTGGATGCCCGACGCCTACCGGGCCACCCTGATCCGGCAGATCGCCCAGCACGCCCACTCCGAGATCATCGGCATGCAGCCCGAGGGCAACTGGCTCACCCGGGCCCCCTCGCTGCGCCGCAAGGCCATCCTGCTCGCCAAGGCCCAGGACGAGGCCGGCCACGGCCTCTACCTCTACGCCGCCGCCGAGACCCTCGGCATCGACCGCGCCGAGCTCACCGAGAAGCTGATCTCCGGCCGCCAGAAGTACTCCTCGATCTTCAACTACCCGACCCTCACGTTCGCCGACGTCGGCGTGATCGGCTGGCTGGTGGACGGCGCGGCGATCTGCAACCAGGTCCCGCTCTGCCGCTGCAGCTACGGCCCGTACGCCCGCGCGATGGTGCGGATCTGCAAGGAGGAGTCCTTCCACCAGCGCCAGGGCTACGAGCTCCTGATGACGCTGATGCGCGGCACCGAGGCCCAGCGCCGGATGGTCCAGGACGCCGTGGACCGCTGGTGGTGGCCGTCGCTGATGATGTTCGGCCCCTCGGACGCGGACTCGCCGAACACCGCCCGCTCGATGGCCTGGCGGATCAAGCGGCACAGCAACGACGAGCTGCGGCAGCGCTTCGTCGACATGACCGTCCCGCAGGCCGAGCACCTGGGCGTCACCCTCCCCGACCCCGAGCTGAGCTGGAACGAGGAGCGCGGCGGCTGGGACTTCGGCGAGCCGGACTGGTCCGAGCTGAACCGGGTCATCCGCGGCCAGGGCCCCTGCAACGCCCAGCGGATCGACCGCCGCCGCGCCGCCCACGAGGACGGCGCCTGGGTCCGCGAAGCGGCCGTCGCCTACGCCGCCAAGCGCGCCGCGGAGCAGTCCGCCCGCACCGCCGAGCAGCACGCCGAACAGCACGCCACCGAACAGGAGAACGGAAAGTGACCGAGCCCAAGGCCGACTCCACGGCCGCGCCCACGGCCGGCTGGCCGCTGTACGAGGTGTTCGTGCGCCCCCGGCGCGGGCTGAACCACGTCCACGTCGGCTCGCTGCACGCGGCCGACGACCGGATGGCCCTGCTCGCCGCCCGCGACCTCTACACCCGCCGCAACGAGGGCGTCAGCCTGTGGGTGGTCCGCTCGGACGCGATCACCGCCTCCACCCCGGACGAGCGCGACCCGTTCTTCGAGCCCAGCGGCGACAAGGTCTACCGCCACCCGACCTTCTACGACATCCCCGAGGATGTCCCGCACATCTGACGGGGGAACCGCCATGCAGGACCACACCGCCACGCAGGGACACGCCGCCACCGGCGCCGACCACGACGACCACGTCTACCTCAGCCTCACCGAGGCGGCCCCCGGCCCCGAGGGCGAGGGCCGCTGGGCGTACGGGACGGGCTTCGCCGACCCGCTGCTCGGCGTGGACACCACCCTGCCCGCCGGGATCGACGGCACGGACCTGGCCGCCTACTGCCAGATGCTCGGCGACGACGCCCTGGTCCTCTCCCAGCGGCTGATCGAGTGGTGCACCCGGGCGCCCGAGCTGGAGGAGGAGGTCGCGCTCGCCAACCTGGGCCTCGACCTGCTCGGCCAGTCCCGCCTGCTGCTGACCCGGGCCGGCCAGGCGGACGGTTCCGGCCGCACCGAGGACGACCTCGCGTACTGGCGCGAGGACCGCGAGTTCCGCAACGTCCGGCTGGTGGAGACGCCGAACGGCGACTTCGCGTACTCGATCGCCCGGCTGCTGCTGTTCGCCACCGCGCGAGGCGCCCTGTACGAGGCGCTGAGCGCGCACCCCGACCCGGTGCTGGCGGCGGTCGCGGCCCGGGGCGTCAAGGAGCTGGCGTACCACCGCGAGTACGCCACCGCGTGGACCCTGCGCCTGGGCGACGGCACGCCGTACTCCGCCGAGCGGATGCAGGCCGGGCTGGACGCCGTCTGGCCGCTGCTGGAGGAGCTGTTCACGGCCCACCCGGTGGAGCTGCGGGTGGGCGTCGACCCGGCGACCCTGCGCGAACCCGTGCTGCGCTCGCTCGCCGCCGTCCTCGCCGAGGCCGGGCTGACCGTGCCGGACGTGCCGCCGCTGGCCACCGTCCTCGGCCTGGCCGGCCGGGACGGCGTGCACACCGAGGCCCTCGGCCCGCTGCTCGCCGAGCTGCAGGTGCTGGCCCGCGCACACCCGGGGGCGACGTGGTGACGGACGACGTGGTGACGGAACACGCGGTGGTGGACGACGCGCTGGTGGGCGACGTGCTGGTGGACGACGTGGTGACGGAGGACGCGGTGGTGGAAACCGTCGGCCTGGCGACCGTGGGCACCACCCGCGACCCGGCCTGGGCGGTCGCCGCGGCCGTCCCGGACCCGGAGCTGCCCATGCTCACCCTGGCCGACCTCGGCGTCCTGGCCGACGTCGAGGTGGACGGTGGCACCGGTGCGGTCACCGCCTGGCTGACCCCGACCTACTCGGGTTGCCCCGCCGTCGCCGAGATGGCCGCCGACGTGGACCGCCGGCTGCGCGCCGCCGGGTACCGGGAGGTCCGGGTGCGGCTGCGGCTGGACCCGCCGTGGTCCACCGACCTGATCACCGCCGAGGGCCGCCGCAAACTCGCCGAGGCCGGGATCGCCCCGCCGCGTCCGACCTCCGCCGTCCGCGCGGCCGGACCGGTCCTGCTCGCCCTCGGCCCGACCCGCGCCGGAGCCGAGACCCGTACCGGAGCCGAGACCCTCGCCGGAGCCGCCATCGCCGCGACCGGTACCGCAGTCGCGACCCGTACCGCAGCCGTTGCCCTGGCCCCCGTGCCGTGCCCGCTCTGCGGTGCGACGGAGACGGAGGAGCTGTCCCGCTTCGGCTCCACCGCCTGCAAGGCGCTCTGGCGCTGCCGCGCCTGCCGGGAGCCCTTCGAACGCGTCAAGGAGATCTGAATGCCCGCCGCCGTCTCGCCCGCCTCCGCCGACACCCCGGCGACCGGCATCCGCCCGGCCCGCCGCCCCACCTTCCACCGGCTGCGGATCGACCGGGTGGAGCGGCTCTGCGAGGACGCCGTGGCGGTGACCTTCGAGGTGCCGGACGAGCTGACGGAGGCGTTCGCCTTCCGCCCCGGGCAGACCCTGACGCTGCGCAAGCTGGTGGACGGCGCGGACGAGCGCCGCTCGTACTCCATCTGCGCCCCCGTCGGCGGCCCGCTGCGGATCGCCGTCCGGGAGGTGCCGGGCGGGCTGTTCTCGCGCTGGCTGGTGCGCGAGGCCCGGTCCGGCGAGGAGGTGGAGGTCCTGACGCCGTCGGGCCTCTTCACCCCCGAACTCGGCGTCCCCGCCGACCACGTGCTGCTCGCGGCCGGCTCCGGCATCACCCCGATGCTGTCGATCGCCGGCTCGGTGCTGGCCGCCGACCGCCGCTCCACCGTCACCCTGCTCTACGGCAACCGGCGCAGCGACACCGTGATGTTCGCGGACGAGCTCGCCGACCTGAAGGACCGCTACCTCGGCCGCTTCCAGCTGGTCCACGTGCTCTCCCGGGAGACCAGGGACGCCGAGCTGCTCAGCGGACGCCTGGACCCGGAGCGGGTGCGGGCGCTGCTGGCGGCGCTGGTGGATGTCGGGAGCGTCGGGCACTGGTGGCTGTGCGGCCCGTTCGGCATGGTCACCGGGGCGAAGGAACTGCTCGCCGAGCTGGACGTCCCGGGCGAGCGGGTGCACCAGGAGCTGTTCCACGCCGAGGACGAGCCGCTCCCGGAGCGCGACGAGGACTGGGACCGCACGGACGCCTCGTCCGCCGGCGGGCCCGGTGAGCACAGCGAGGTCACCCTCGTCCTCGACGGCCGGGGCAGCGCCCTCTCCCTCCCGCGCGACCGCTCGATCCTGGACGGCGCCCAGCGCTCCCGCCCCGACCTGCCGTTCGCCTGCAAGGGCGGGGTCTGCGGCACCTGCCGCGCCCTGGTCACCGAGGGCGAGGTGGAGATGCGCCGCAACTTCGCCCTGGAGGAGAAGGAACTGGCCGCCGGTTACGTCCTCACCTGCCAGGCCCGCCCGCTCACCGACCGGGTGACGGTGGACTACGACCGCTGAGCCCCGCGGTCGGCGGGTGATCCGGCGGCGGCCGGGTGGTCAAGCGTCAGACGACGCTCCGGGGACGGTCAGACCGCCGCCGGCACGGGCTGCTCCACCGGGTCGGGCTGCATCGCCGGGCCGGGCTGTTTCGCAGGGTCGGGCTGCTCCGCCGGCGCGGGCTGTTCCGCCGGGTCGCCGAGCAGCTTGACCAGGTCGTTGACGGCCGCGCGCCCGGCCCGGTTGGCGCCGACGGTGCTGGCAGAGGGGCCGTAGCCGACCAGGTGGACGCGCGGATCGGCGGTGGCGCGGGTGCCGGTGAGCGCGATGCCGCCGCCGGGGGAGCGCAGCCCGAGCGGGGCGAGGTGACCGACCTCGGGGCGGAAGCCGGTGGCCCAGACGATCGCGTCCACCGCCAGCTCCTCGTCACCCCACGCGACTCCGCGCTCGGTGAGGCGGTCGAACATCGGCCTGCGGTGCAGCGCGCCCAGCTCCTCGGCGCGCCGGTAGGCGACGGACGGGCCCAGCCCGGTCACGCTCACCACGCTGCGCACCGGCAGCCCCTGCCGGACCCGCTCCTCGACCTTGGCGACCACCGCGCGCCCGTACTCAGGAGTGAACGGCCCTTCGTGGTAGACGGGTTCGGAGCGGGTGACCCAGACCGTCTCGCCGACCGCCGCCACCTCGGACAGCACCTGGATCGCCGAGGCGCCGCCGCCCACCACCAGGACGCGCTTGCCCGTGAACTCCTCGGGGCCGCGGTAGTCGGCGTAGTGCAGCCGGCGCCCGGCGAAGTGGCCCGGGTAGTGCGGGAGGAAGGGTCGGGTCCAGGTGCCGGTGGCGTTGATCAGCGCGCGGGTGGACCAGGCGCCGCGGTCGGTCTCCACCAGCAGCCGGGAGTCGGGGCGCTCGGACTCGGCGTGTACGGCGCGCACCGCGACCGGGCGTACGACCGGGAGCGCGTGCCGGGCCTCGTACGCCGCGAAGTACCCCGGCACCACCTCGCGTGCGGGCGCCTCGGGGTCGGCCGGCGGGAGTTCGGCGTCCGGGAGGTCGTGGAAACCGTGCACGGTGGCCATCCGCAGGGACGGTGAGCGGTGCGCCCAGGCGCCGCCGGGCTCGGCGTCGGCGTCGAGCACGACGAAGCCGCCGTCGGTGCCCGCCCGGTGGGGGGCGAAGCCGCGGCGGCGCAGGTGGTAGGCGGCGGACAGGCCCGCCTGCCCGGCGCCCACCACCAGGACGTCCACGCGCTGCGGCGCGGCGTCCGTCGCGCCGAAGGTTGTTGCACCGTAAACAGTCACGCCCGTGAAACATCGGGGGCCCGGCGACTGTTCCCGCCGTTCGTGCTTGTACCCGCTGCTCCCGTGGGCGGGCGGGACCGGGTTTCAGCCGATCGGGGAGATCAGCGCGGCGGTGCCGTAGGCGCAGACCTCGGTGCCGACGTCCGCCGCCTCCGTCACGTCGAAGCGCATCATCAGGACGGCGTTGCCGCCGCGCGCCCTGGTCTGCTCCACCAGCCGCTGCATCGCCTCGTTGCGGCTCTCGACCAGGGTCTTCGTCAGACCGCGCAGCTCGCCGCCGATCAGCGACTTCAGACCGGCACCGATCTGGCTGCCGACGTGGCGGCTGCGGACGGTCAGCCCGAAGACCTCGCCGATCACGTGATCGACCCGGAAGCCGGGGATGTCATTGGTGGTCACGACCAGGACATCGGCGTTCGGGCCCTGCCCGCCGCCGTACTCATTGATGTCAGCCATGGGACGCATCCTGCCAATGTCATGCGTCCGAGTGACCGAGGCTGGGCCGGGCGGTGGCCGAGAAGGCTGCCGGAAGCTGGGCCGGACCGGTGATCGGGCGGCCGAAAAGCCGTACCGTAGCCCCATGGGCGAGCGAAGCGATCATCCACAGGGGCCGGGCGCGGCGGAGGACTCCGGTGCGCAGGAGATCGAGGCGACGGTGGTGCTGGGCCTGCGGATCACCGACTGGCCGGCCCTGCGCGCGGCCGCGATCAGGGTCGTCGAGGAGCTGGACTTCGGGGGCATCGACCCGGCCGGCCAGCGCCGTGAACTGCTGCGCGAGGTCGCCGAGGACGCCAACGCGGCGCTCGGCGCGCTGCTGCACCCGGACCGGTTGGTGGCCGCCATCCCCGGGGTCGAGGCGATCGGCGGCACGCTGGAGATCAGCGTGACCGAGGACTTCACGCCGGACTTCGCCGAACTCTTCCCGCTGGAGAGCGACGACGAGGACGGCGGCGCGGGCGCGGACTGGACGCTCACCCCGCGCACCGCCTGCCTGCTCCACGCCCAGCTGCTCGGCCTGGCCGACGCCGCCTACGACGACCTCGACGAGCACGGGGACGAGGCGGTCGCCGACGGCGAGGACATCGACTGGACGGTCTTCGCCCGCCTGCCCCAGCGCACCTGGCGGATGCACGTGGCCTGGCGCCGGGCGATCGCCCGGGCCTTCGACGACTTGGCCGACGACCTCGCGCTCGGCGAATGGCCGCTGCCGCGCTGCCTGGCGGAGGAGATCGGGCTGCGGATGGCGCTGGTGGACGCCCGGGCACTGCTCGGTGCGCAGCCCGAGTCGGTGGCCGACATGATGGGCGACCTCCCGGCCGATCTCTACGACTACGACTGGGACGGCTGCAACGACGAGCTGTTCGGCGTCTACGGGCCCGACGACGGTGACCCCGAGCTCGGTGCGGAACAGCGGACGGAGGCGCTGCTGGCGGCCACGCACCCGGAGGGCTGGTTCCTGATGTACGAGGACGCGGAGGAGCGAGACCCGCAGCGCGGCTACCGGCGCTGACCGGAGCGGATGGGACGGCCGGGACTGGGCGCCGGACGGCCGGGGCGGGTCTGTGATCGGGTGGGGCGGGTCGCCGGCCGGGCGGCTAGGCTGCGGGCATGTCCGATGTGCCTGATATGCGTGAGGTGTCCTCGACTGGTTCCGGCCGGGCCGGCGAACCCCTGGCCGGTGGCGACGATCGGGCACTGGACCGGATCGCGCTCGGGCTGGACGGCGTACGGGCGGCCCAGCGCGGGCAGACGGCCGAGGCGCGGGCCGGCTTCGAGGCGCTCTGGGAGGAGCTCGGGGACCAGGACGTCTTCCACCGCTGCGTGCTGGCGCACTATCTGGCCGATCTTCAGGACGACCCGCAGGCCGAGCTGGAATGGGACCGGCGGGCGCTGGCCGCCGCCGACTCGCTGACCGCCGAGCGCGCCCGGACCTACGAACCGGCCCTCCAGGTACGCGCCTTCTACCCCTCGCTGCACCTCAACCTGGCCTCCGACCACCTCAAGCTCGGCGAGCCAGACCTCGCGCGCGAACAGTTGGATCAGGCCGTGCGCAGCCTGGACGCGCTGCCCGAGGACGCCTACAGCGCGGGCATCCGGGCGGCCGTGGACGAGCTGCGGCAGCGGCTGCGCTGAACGGGGGCTGAACCGGGGCCGAAAGCGGGCCGAAAGGGGGCCGAAAGCGGGCCGGACGGGGTGGGCCGAGCCGGGCCGGGTGGGGCTGGCATGCTGGACGGGTGACTTCTCCGTTCGATGCCCCGGCTTCCGTTCCCCCGGTTTCCTCGCCTGCCTCACCTGCCTCGCCTTCCGCAACTGACGCGGGCTCCGGCGAATCCCCGGCCCCCGAGGGTCGTGACGCGCGGCCGCAGTACGTGCTGCCGCTGCTCGTCCGACTGGAGCGGGCCACCCCGCCGGGGCGGACGGACGCGCTGGAGACCTCGGCCCGGGCGGTGCTCACCCTGCTGGCCGACCCGCGGGTGACCGAGGCGGACGGCGAGTGGGCCGAGCGGGTCGCGGCCTGGGAGGACGCCCGGATCCGCAAGGTGGTCCGGCGGGCCCGTGGCGGGGAGTGGCGCCGGGCCGGGGAGCTGCCGGGCATCACGGTGCGGGGGCGGGAGGCGGAGGTGCGGGTGTTCCCGCCGATCCCGCTGGACGGCTGGCCGAAGGAACTCGCCAAGTTGCAGGTCTCCGGGACGGACCTGGAGGAGACCGCCGAGGTCGGCGCGCCCGAGCCGGGGCTGCCGGTGCTGTGGCTCAACCCGGAGCTGGAGATGAGCGCGGGCAAGACCATGGCCCAGACCGGACACGCCGCCCAGCTCGCGTGGTGGGAGCTGGACGAGACGCAGCGCAAGGAGTGGGCGGAGTCCGGCTTCGCGCTGGCGGTGCGGACGGCCGAGCCCGAGGCGTGGGAGGAACTCCTCCGCAGCGGGCTGCCGGTGGTCCGGGACGCGGGCTTCACCGAGATCGCCCCCGGGCCGACTGTTGCAGTCGAAGGAGGCGAGCGCTACTGCCCCACCCCGCGCCTTCGGCGTTCGTGAACGCGTCGTCACCCGGAGAACCGGTACCGGGGATCAGGCCGCGACGAGTTCCTGCTCCCGGTCCGGCGTCGTGACCTTGGGCTTCTTGTTCGGCAGCGAGAGCCGGAAGACCTTGCGCCACGCGGAGAACACCTGCTTCGGCAACGGTCCGGTGACGTACTCCAGCTCGTACTTCTCGAACAGCGCGCGCACCTTCACCGCGACCTCGGCGTACCGGTTGCTCGGCAGGTCCGGGAACAGGTGGTGCTCGATCTGGTGCGACAGGTTGCCGGTCATGAAGTGCATGGCCCTGCTGCCGCTGATGTTCGCCGAGCCCATCATCTGGCGCAGGTACCACTGGCCGCGCGTCTCGCCCTTGATCGACCGGCGCTCGAAGACCTGGACACCCTCGGGGAAGTGCCCGCACATGATCACCGAGTGGGTCCAGATGTTGCGGACCAGGTTCGCGGTGAACGTGGCGGCCAGCGTGGTGAGGAACGACGGGCCCGACAGCAGCGGGTGGATCACGTAGTCCTTGAGCACCTGCTTGCGGATCTTGCGGCCCACGGCCTTGGCCCGCGCGCGGAACTCCGGGTTCCTGCGGCGGCGCTTGTGCAGGTTCTTGCCGAGCTCCAGGTCGTACGCCGCGATGCCGTACTCGAAGAAGCAGGCGTTGACGAGGTTCCACAGCGGCTGGCCGAGGTGGAACGGGTGCCACTTCTGGTCCTCGTCGACGCGCATGATGCCGTAGCCGAGGTCGTTGTCCTTGCCGATCACGTTGGTGTACGTGTGGTGCAGCTCGTTGTGCGAGTGCTTCCACTGCTCGGACGGCGAGACGTGATCCCACTCCCAGGTGGTGGAGTGGATCTTCGGGTCCCGCATCCAGTCCCACTGGCCGTGCAGGATGTTGTGGCCGATCTCCATGTTGTCCATGATCTTCGCCACGGACAGACCGGCGGTGCCGAGCAGCCACGCGGGCGGGAAGATCGAGAACAGCAGCACGCCCCTGCTGGCCAGCTCGAGCTTGCGCTGCGCCGAGATGACCTTGCGGATGTAGGCGGCGTCCTTCTCGCCGCGATCGGCGATCACCTCGTCGCGGATCGCGTCCAGCTCGCGGCCGAGCTCCTCGATCTGCTCCGCGGTCAGGTGGGCGGTGGGGTCGATGGCGGTCAAGGTGCCTCTACCGTTCGATGTCGCAGGGGCCCGCCGCGGCGGACACGCAGGTCTGGATGAGGACGCCCGGTTCGGCCTCGGTGATCTCGCCGGTGCGCAGGTCGCGGACGGCGCCCGCCTTGAGCGGCGTGACGCAGCCGAAGCAGATGCCCATACGGCACCCGGAGGGCATCAGCACGCCGGCTTCCTCGCCGACGTCCAGCAACGGCGTGGCGCCGTCCGCGTCGACGGTCTTGCCGGTGGCGCTGAACGTGACCTCGCCGCCGTCGCCGGTGACGACGATGCGGGGGCGGAACCGTTCGGTGCGCAGACGCTCTCGGACGCCGTGCTCGGTCCAGTGCTCCTCTGCGGCGTCGAGCAGGCCCGCGGGCCCGCAGGCCCAGGTCTCGCGCTCGGCCCAGTCGGGCACGAGTTCGCCGAGACGGGCGATGTCGAGCCTGCCGCCTTGGTTGGTGTGCACCTCGGTGAGGCGCAGCTTCTTGTCCGCGACCAGGCTGTGCAGTTCGCCGCGGAAGATCACGTCTTGCGGCTGCGGCGCGCAGTGGACCATGACGACGTCGTCCAACTCGATGTCGCGCAGCATGCCCATCACGGGCGTGATGCCGCTGCCGGCCGTCAGGTAGAGCACCTTGGCGGGCGTGGCCTGCGGCAGCACGAAGTCACCGGTCGGCTGGTCGAGCTGGATCAGCGTGCCCGGTGTCGCCCTGCGGACCAGGTGGTTGCTGACCTTGCCGTCCGGGATCGCCTTCACGGTGATCGTGATGCGGCCGTCCTGGCGGTTTGTCGGCGAGGTGATGGAGTAGGCACGCCACAGGCGCCTCCCGTCGACGTCGACCCCGATCCGCACGTACTGACCGGCCGTGTGGCCGCGCCAGCCCCGTCCCGGCCTGATCACGATGGTCGCGGCGTCACCCGTCTCGGGGTGCACGGCCTCGATGCGCCCACGCAGGTCCGCGCCCGCACGCAGCGGGCTGACCAGGTCGAGGTAGTCCGACGGCAGCAGCGGCGTCGTGACCATCTCCAGCAGTTTCCACGCCCTGCTGCGGAGGGCTGCACTCGTCATGACTCCAGCTTGCTGCGCCTCAGGGCGTAAAGTCCTGACCATAGGACGTAAATCTGGTCGGCTGAATTGTTCGCAGGGAACAAAAACGTGAGCCATGCAATCCTGAGGGCCAGCGAGCTGGTCCTGGATGAGACGACGGTCACCGCGCTTCGGGCTGTGCTGACGGCCACCGCCGACGAGGTCGTCGAGGCGATCATTGACGAGGTCCCTCCCTATGCCAACGCCCTTTCGGGCCGCATGGGCGGCACCATCCGCCGAGCCGTCCGCACCGCCCTGGGGCACTACCTGGACCTCGCGAGCGGGAACGCCACGGGTGGCGACGCCGGTGACGCAGCCTACGAGCTGGGCCGCGGCGAGGTGCGCGACGGCCGTTCGATGGACGCCCTGCTCAGTGCCTACCGCGTCGGCGCCCGCGTGGCCTGGCGATGCCTGGCAGCGGGTGCCGTACCCGCGGGTCTGCCCGCCGCCGAGGTCGCCAAGTTCGCCGAGCTGACCTTCGCCTACATCGACGAGCTCTCCGCCGCGAGCGCCGCGGGCCATGCCGACGAACTGGCCGCCCGGGGCAGGGCCCACGAGCGCCACCTGGAACACCTGGCCCGCGACCTCCTCGCCGGCGCGAGCCCGGACGTGTTGCTGGCCTCTGCTCAACGGGCCGGGTGGCAGCCCCCGGTTTCGCTGACCGCCGTCCTGCTGCCCGCCGCCCAGGCCCGGCCCGCCTACCGCGCGCTCGACCCGAGCACTCTCGTCCTCGACGATCTGCCGGACGCCACCGGTGTGCTGCTCGTCCCCGATGCCGACCGATCACACCTCTTGCGGCAGCTGACCGACCGCACCGCCGTGGTCGGTCCGGCACGGCCATGGACTCGTGCGTCCGCCTCGTACGCACGAGCCGCACGCGCGCGCTCCCTCTCCTCTGATATTCGCGACACCGAGGACCACCTTCCCGAGCTGGTGCTGAGCGCCGACGTGGACGCGTTCGCAGACCTGCGTGCCCGAGCCCTCGCACCGTTGCGGACCTTGCCTGCCGCGACCGCACGGCGGCTGGAGGAGACCTTGCGGGCGTGGCTGCTGCACCAGGGCAGGCGGGACGAGGTGGCGGCGGCGTTGTTCGTCCATCCCCAGACAGTCCGGTACCGGATGTCGCAGCTGCGGGAGCTGTTTCCGGATCTCGCATCGCCGCACCGGGTCCTTGAACTGACCCTGGCGGTGGGTCTTCGGGTCAGTTAGGCCCTTGATCTCTTGTGCGACCAGCAAGGACCCCCGTACAGGGAGATCGCCCCGGGCGGCTGCACGGTGATCGCGGCACCCGGCGCTGTGGCGGCTGGCGGATGGCAGCGAACAGCGAACAGCGAACAGCGAACAGCAGACAGATGACAGATTTCGAAATCTGAAAGCTGAACCCTGTCATCTGTTCGCTGTCTGCCGTTACCCGCCCGACGCCTCGTACCGGCGCATCGCCCGCAGGCCGCCGAGGACCGCCAGCGCCGTCCAGAGCGCCATGATCAGCAACCCGGTCCAGTGCCCGTAGTGGACGCCCGGCTCCGGCTGGGTGCGCATCGCGTACAGGCCGGCCCGGTCGGGCAGGAACTGGCCGACCTCGCGGACGCCGGGGATGGCGGCCAGCCATGTGGTGCCGAGGAAGACCATCGGGGTGAGCAGGCCGAGTGCGGCGCTGAAGTTGCCCAGCATGGTGGTCAGTCCGAGGCAGATCAACACCATCATCGGGTGGTACAGGACACCGGCGAGGAAGCTTCGGGTCAGGCCCGGGGTGGAGAAGTCCAGGCCGGCGGTGGCGTCGACGGCCAGGAACGATCCCGCCGTGGAGACCAACCCGAGCAGCAGGCCCAGCCCGGCGCCGAGCGCGAGCTTGGCGCCGTAGAGCCGACCGCGTCGCGGGACGGCGGTGAGCGAGCTGCCGATCATGCGGGTGTTGAACTCCGGCCCGATCAGCAGGATTCCGAAGCAGGCCACGGCGACGTGGCCGAACAGCAGCCCGTAGAAGATCCCGCCGGCCGGGTCCGCTCCGGGGGTGTGGTCCTTCGCCCCGTAGGCGGCGTTGACCGCCGCCGTGATGCCGACGGTCAGCGCCAGTGCGACCAGCGGGGCCGCCCACTGCGAGGGCAGGGTGGTGAACTTGATCCGTTCGGCGCGCAGGGCGCCGGAAAGCGTGCTCACGGTCTCTCCCATCTCCCGTTCATCCGGGGTTACTTGGTGGGGCTACGGCGCATCGCCCGCAGGCCGCCGTACGCCGCCAGCGCCGTCCAGAGCGCCATGATCAGCAGTCCGGTCCAGTGGCCGTACCCGACCTGCGGGTCGTCGACGTACCGCAGCGCGTACTGGCCGGCCCGGTCGGGCAGGAACCGGACCACCCGGCGGATCCCGGGCACGCCGCTGAGCAGCGGCGAGAGCAGGAAGACGGTCGGGACCAGCAGCCCCATGGCGGCGGTGAGGTTGCCGAGCGCGGTGGTCACTCCGAGGCAGAACACCACCAGTAGCGCCTGGTAGAGCACACCGGCGACGGCGCTGCGGACGAGGGGCGGGCCGTCCCAGGCGCCGGGGACGGTGGCCGCGTACCCGGCGAACGCGCCCGCCGTCCCGACGGCGCCGACGACCAGGCCGACCAGCCCGCCCAGCGCCAGCTTGGCGCCGTACAGTCGGCCGCGTCGGGGCACGGCGGTGAGCGAAACGTCGATCATCCGGGTGTTGAACTCCTGGCCGATCAGCAGGATGCCGAAGCAAGCCAGCGCCGCCTGACCGAAGTTGAGCCCGTAGAAGACGCCGATGCTCGGGTCGTCGGTGATGTTGCGGTCCCTGCCGCCGAGGGCCGCGCCGACGGCCGTGGTGGCCCCGGCGGTGAGCAGGAGGGCGAGCAGCGGGGTGACCCAGAGCGAGCGGAGGGTGGAGAGCTTGACCCGTTCGGCGCGGAAGGCGCCGAAGGCGGCCGACCTCATACGGCGGCCTCCGCCCGGTACTCGACGCTGTCCGCGGTCATCCGCATGAACGCCTCCTCCAGTGAGTCCTGTTGGACGGCGATCTCGTACAGCACCACGCCGTTGGCCGCGGCGAGCGCGGCGATCCGCTCGGGCTCGGCGCCGCTCACCTCCCAGGCGCCGCCGTCGACTTCGGTGGCGTCGAGGTCATGGCCGGTGCCGCCGAGCAGGGCGGCCAGCTTGGTCGGGTCGACGGCCCGCACCCGGATCCGGGTGCGTCCGTGGCGGTCGATGAAGTCGGAGGTCGCGGCGTCGGCGAGCAGCCGGCCGCGGCCGATCACCACCAAGTGGTCGGCGGTGAGGGCCATTTCGGTCATCAGGTGGGAGGAGACCAGTACCGCCCGGCCCTCGGCGGCCAGGTCGCGCAGCAGGGTGCGGATCCAGCGGATGCCTTCGGGGTCGAGGCCGTTGACCGGCTCGTCCAGCATCAGGACCGGCGGGTCGCCGAGCAGTGCGGCGGCCACGCCGAGGCGCTGGCGCATGCCGAGCGAGAAGCTCCGGATCCGGCGCCCGGCCGCGTCCGCCAGGCCGACCTGGGCGAGCACCTCGCCGACCCGGCGCTCCGGCAGCCCGTTGCTCGCGGCGAGCCAGCGCAGGTGGCCCCGGGCGGTCCGCCCGCCGTGCAGGGCCTGGGCGTCCAGCAGCGCGCCCACCCGGCGCAGCGGGTCGGCGAGTTCGGTGTACGGGCGGCCGTCGATCAGGGCGCGGCCGGCGGTGGGGCGGTCGAGGCCGAGGACCAGGCGCATGGTGGTGCTCTTGCCGGCGCCGTTCGGGCCGAGGAAGCCGGTCACCACGCCGGGTCGGACCTCGAAGGTCAGCTCGTCGACGACGCGTCGGCCGTCGTACTCCTTGGTCAGGCCCTGGATCTCGATCACGGTCGCCTTCCCCTCCTCGGGCTGCGGTCTGCGCCGGTCGTGTCCGGCGGTGGTGTCCGTCGGCGGTCCCCGGCGGTGGTGTCCGGCGGTGGTGTCCGTCGGTGGTTCCATTCGACCGGAGGGGGCGGGTGCGGCGGATCCCGCCGGGGCGGGGATCCGCCTCCCTCCTCGGAGGGAGATCGCGGGCGACCGGTGCGGGAGCCCGGCGGCATGGTTGACCTGGCAGGATGGCCGGATGCCCAAGATCGCAGCGCTCAAGGCCCGCGCGCCCGGGAACGGTGTATCCACGACGGCCGTACCCAGGTTTCTCGCGCCGCTGCTGGCCGGCGCCACGTACGCGCGGCTGGTGCACCTGCTGGTCGGGTGGATCTTCGCGGGCGTCGTCCTGATGATCTATCCGGGGACGTACCACAAGGGCCTCGGCGAGATCCTGATGGCGAGTGTCACGTCGGACACCGTGCTGCTGGTGGTGGTCGCCCTCGTGCCGGCGGCGCGGCGCGCCGAGGGGGTGCAGGCCCGGCTGCTGCTGGTGCCCGACCGCGAGGAGGACATCGCCATCGACCCCTCCCGCAGCTGGGCCGACCGGCGGCGGACGGCCGGCTGGCTGGTCGGGCGGGTCGCGCTCGGTTCGGTGGTCGGGTTCGCGATGGCCCTCGGCCTGGCCGCGGCCTACGGTCGGCTGACCGGCCCGGACGCGCTCCGGTACCTCCCGCTCCTCCCGCTGCTGGTGCTCGGCTTCGGCTGGTTCCTGGTGTGCGCGGGCCGACTCCAACTCGCCCTGGCGGTAAGACTGCTGGGCCCGTCCCCGGCGGAGCGGCTGGCGGAGGCGGAGCTGCGGGCCGAACGACTGCTGGAGCGCAACCGGTTGGCGCGCGAACTGCACGATTCGATCGGCCACGCACTGACGGTGACGGTCCTTCAGGCCGGCGCGGCGCGCGAGGTCAGGGACCCGGCCTTCGTCGCCAGGGCGCTCGAAGTCATCGAGGAGACCGGGCGCCAGGCCATGGAGGACCTCGAACGCACCCTCGTCCTGCTGCGCGAAACCCCGGCCGGGGCGAACGGCGTGGCCACCGAACAGCCCGGCATCGACCAGCTGCCCGCACTCTTCGACACCGCCCGCGCGGCCGGCAGCCCGGTCGAGGCGCGGATCGACGTGCCGGTGGGCGCGCTGCCCGGGGTGCTCTCCCGCGAGTCGTACCGGATCGTCCAGGAAGGGGTCACCAATGCGCTCAAGTACGCGCCCGGCGAACCGGTCGACGTCCGGATCGCCGTACGGGCCGGGCAGTTGGAGCTGCGCTGCGCCAGCCGGCTGCCCGGCGGCGGGGCGAGGCCCTCGGTGGGCGGGGTGCGGACGGCGGCAGGCGGGGCGCGCAAGGGCGGCAAGGGCCTGCGCGGCATCCGCGAGCGCGCCACGCTGCTCGGCGGGGAGTCGACGGCTGGGGCGGCGGAGGACGGGAGCGGGGAGTGGGTGCTGACCGTCCGGCTGCCCCTACGCTTGGGCTCGTGACGAACGATCTTGTGGCGGACAGCCCGAGCGGGGGTGCGCGGGGATGGCCGGAGATGTGCGCGGGATGACCGGGGGTGCGCGGGGGATGGCCGGGGGCGCTACGGGGATGACGGACATCCTGCTCGCCGACGACGAGGAGCTGGTCCGGGCCGGCATGCGGGCCGTCCTGGAGGCGCAGGGCGACCTGCGGGTCGTCGGCGAGGCGGCCGACGGCGCGGAGGCGGTCGCCCTGGCGCGTGAACTGCGCCCGCACGTCGTGCTGATGGACGTCCGGATGCCCGTGATGGACGGACTGGCGGCCACCCGTGAGCTGCTGCGCCCCGTCGCCCCGGGGGAGCGGCCGCCGCGGATTCTGGTCGTGACCACCTTCGAGAACGACGACTACGTCTACCAGGCGCTGCGTGCGGGCGCCGACGGCTTCCTGCTCAAGCGCTCCCGCGCGGCCGAGATCGCCCACGCGGTACGGCTGGCGGCGGCGGGTGAGTCGCTGCTGTTCCCGGCCGCGATCCGCCGCCTGGCCGCCGGGCACGGCAACCCGACCGCCCGCGCCGCCATGGAGCGGGCGGCGTTGACCGAGCGGGAGGCGGAGGTGCTGCGGCTGGTCGCCCGGGGCCTCAGCAACGGGGAGATCGCCGAGCAGCTGTTCCTCGGTGTGCAGACGGTGAAGACGCACGTCAGCAGCGTGCTGGCGAAGCTGGGTGCGCGCGACCGCACCCAGGCGGTGATCGCCGCGTACGAGTCGGGGTTCGTCGAGCCGTCGGAGTAGTCCCCGTAGCCCCCCGTAGCCCCCCGTAGCACCCGTAGCCCCCATGGTCTTCGGGCCCCGTGGCCTCCGTGGGCCCGGCAGGGGGTGGCGGGCGGCGGGTGGCGGCTCAGGCCGGGTAGGCGTGGGTCTGGGTGGCCTTGACCGAGGCCCAGACCGTGACCCCCGGCGCCAGTTCCAGCTCCGCGACGGCGGCCGGGGTGAGGTCGGCGGCCATCGGCAGGTCGCCGGCCAGGTCCGCGCGGACCCGGTCGCCGTGCAGGTCCAGGCCGGTGACCTCGACCTGCCACAGGTTGCGCGCGCTGGACCGCGGCCGCTCCCGGTAGAGGGTCACCGCGGACGGCGGGAAGGCGACGAACGCCGGGCCGTCCAGCTCCTCGGCGGTGGCCAGGACGGTGCCGTCCGGGAGCGTGACATGCGTCCCCTCGGCCCGGCCCTGGTACAGGTTCAGCCCGACCAGGCGGGCGATGTAGTCGGTGCGCGGCCGCCGGGCCACCTCGGCCGGGCTGCCGGACTGCACCTCGTGCCCGTGCTCGATCACCACCAGCCGGTCGGCCAGCACCATCGCGTCCAGCGGGTCGTGTGTCACCAGCACCGCCACCGCGTCGAACTCGACCAGGTGGCGCCGCAGTTGGGACCGTACGTCGAGGCGGGTGCGGGCGTCCAGGGCGGCCAGCGGCTCGTCCAGCAGGAGCAGTCGGGGGCGGACGGCGAGCGCCCGGGCCAGCGCCACCCGCTGCGCCTGACCGCCGGAGAGCCGGCCGGGGCGGACCGAGGCGTGGTCGGCCAGGCCCATCCGCTCCAGCCAGGCGGCGGCCTCGGCCCGGGCCGCGCGCTTGGGGCGGCCCTGGCAGCGCGGGCCGAACGCGATGTTGTCGAGCGCGCTGAGATGCGGGAAGAGCAGGTAGTCCTGGAACACCACGCCGACCGGCCGCTCCTCGGCGGGGGTGTGCACGCGCCCGGCCGGGTCCTCCAGGGTGCGGCCGTCCAGGCGCAGGTGGCCACCGGAGAGCGGGAGCAGGCCGGCGAGGGCGCGCAGCGCGGTGGACTTGCCGGCGCCGTTCGGGCCGAGCAGTGCGATCACCTCGCCGGGGGCGGCGGTGAGGGCGAGGTCGAGGGTGAACGCGGCGCGGTCGACCCGCAGCCGGGCGTCGAGGGCGGCGCTCGGGAGGCGTTCGGTGTGCGCGGGGTTCGAGGTGCTCATCGGGTCGGCGTCCAGGCGTCTCGGGTGTCTCGGGTGTCTCGGGTGTCTCGGGTCGGTGTCCAGGCGTTCACGGGGGCGTCCGAGGAGGCGCGGGCGGGGGCGGGCGGTGTCACGGGGTCGACAGCCAGCGGTCGCGCAGGCCGACCAGGACGGCGACGGAGACCACGAGCAGTACCAGCGACAACGCGATCGCGGCCTGCGGGTCGGACTCCATGGCCAGGTAGACGGCCAGCGGCATGGTCTGGGTGCGTCCCGGGAAGTTGCCCGCGAAGGTGATCGTCGCGCCGAACTCGCCGAGCGCCCGGGCCCAGGCCAGCACGGCCCCGGCGGCGATCCCCGGTGCGATCATCGGCAGGGTGACCCGCCGGAACGCGGTCAGCCGGGAGGCGCCCAGGGTCGCGGCGGCCTCCTCGTAACGGGGGTCGGCGGCCCGCAGCGCGCCCTCGACGCTGATCACCAGGAACGGCATCGCCACGAACGCCTCGGCGATCACGACCCCGGTGGTGGTGAACGGCAGCGTGACGCCGAAGGCTGAGTCCAGCCAGGAGCCGACGATGCCGCGCCGCCCGAGCACCAGCAGCAGCGCCACACCGCCGACCACCGGAGGCAGTACCAGCGGCAGGGTGACCAGCGCCCGGATCACCCGTCGGCCCGGCAGCTCGGTGCGGGCGAGCAGCCAGGCCAGCGGGACCCCGAGGACCAGCGACACGGCGGTCGCCGCCGTCGCGCTGATCAGCGACAGGCGCAGCGCGTCCCAGACGGCGGGGCTGGTGAGCTGCTCGGACAGGGCGCTCCACGGCGCCCGGACCAGGAGGCCGACCAGCGGGAGGATCAGGAACGCCAGCCCGAGCAGCGCCGGGAGCAGCAGGGTGACCGGGACGCGGTGCGTGCGCGACCGGCGCCGGCGGCGCGGCAGGACCTGCGCGGGTCCTGCCGCGTCGCCGGCGGTCCGGTCCCGGCGGTCCTGGGGGCCGCGGCTCGCGCGCTGCTTCCCGGGGCCGGTGGTGCGGTCGCTCACGGTGCCTGGAAGCCCGCCGCGGTCAGCACCTGCTTGGCCTCGGGCGACTGGATGTACGTGACGAAGGCGGCGGCGCCGTCCTTGTTCGGTGCCTTGGCGAGGGCGGCGATCGGGTAGTCGTTCACGGCCTTGTCGGCCTCGGGGAAGTCCACACCGTCGATCTTCGCAGCATCGGCCTGCACGTCGGTCTTGTACACCAGTGAGGCGTCGACCTCGCCCAGTTCGACCTTGGTGAGCGCGCCCTTGACGTCCTGCTCCAGGGTGACCGGGGTGAGGTCGACGCCGGCGGCCTTGAGCGCGGTCTGCGCGGCGGCGCCGCAGGGCACCTCCTTTGCGCACAGCGCGACCTTCACACCGGAGCCGGTGAGGTCCTTGAGGCCCGCGATGTGCTTGGGATTGCCCTTGGGGACGGCGATGGTGAGCGTGTTCTTGACGAAGGTCGCCGGCTGGCCGCTCGCGCCGCCCGCGTCGGTCACGGTCTTCATGGTGGCCGGGCTGGCGGCGGCGAACACGTCCGCCGGGGCACCGGAGTTGATGCTGGTCGCGAGGCTGGAGCTGCCGCCGAAGTTGAAGGTGACCTTGCTGCCGGGGTTGGCCGCCTCGAACTTCTTGCCCAGCTCGGTGAAGCTCTCCTTGAGCGAGGCGGCGGCGAAGACGGTGATGGCGCCGCCGGCCTTCGGCACACCGCCACCCGCGGCGGCGGAGGACCCGGAGGAGGAGGCGGTCGACGCCGCGGAGCCGGAGGACTTGCCGCCGTCGCTGCCGCAGGCGGTGACCCCGAGGCTGAGGGCGAGAGCCGCTGCGGCGACGGCGAGTCTGCGGGTGGTGCCGGTCGTACGGGTGCTCATCGGTGATTCCCCTCCGGGGTGCGCGCCGGAAGGGGCGCGAGGGACTGGCCGCAGCTGCGGCCATTACGGCGATCATAGTGCCGCAAATGCGAGCGATAAATCCTCTGTTGCTTCGCACAGGCGGGGACGGGTGGGGGCCGCGGGCCTGCTGTGGGATGGCTCAAACGGGCGCGGTGGGGGTGGCCGACGGGGTGGTCGACAGGGTGGTTGGCAGTGGTCGACAGGGTGGTTGGCGGGATGGCGCGGGCGTGGGCGGCGGGGCGGCGGGGCGGCGCGGTGATGTCGTGGGCGTGGGGTGATGTCGGGGGCGTGGGGTGGCGTGGGGTGAGGTCGGGGCGTGCGGAAAATGCGTCGCGCCAAGGCGGTCGAGCGGTCAGAGTGGTCGCCGTCCGTACACACGACCGAGCTGCGCGTGCGAGCCACCACGGCCGCGGAAGCGCGCCGCCACGGTCGGACCAAGGGGAGGAGTCCGTCCATGTCCACGCTGCGCGTCACCGTCGAGAAGCTGACCATCCTGGAGCACCCGAACGCCGATGCTCTGGAGCTCGCACAGGTCGGCCTCTACCGGGCGGTGGTCGCGAGGGGCGCGTACCGGACCGGAGACCACGCCGTCTACATTCCCGAACAGTCCGTCCTCCCCGAGGAGTTGATCGCGGAGCTCGGCCTGACCGGCAAGCTGGCCGGCTCCCGGGCGAACCGGGTGAGGGCGGTACGGCTGCGCGGTGAGCTGTCCCAGGGCATCGTCTGCCGGCCCGCCGCACTCGCCGACACCGACCTGGCGGCCGCGGCCGAGCAGGGCGCGGACTTCGCCGAGCTGCTCGGCGTGGTCAAGTGGCAGCCGCCGGTGCCGACCTCGATGAGCGGCGACGTGGTCAGCGCTCCGGACCTGCTGCCCTGGGTGGACATCGAGAACCTCAAGCGCTACCCCGACGTCTTCGAGCCCGGCGAGCCGGTGGTGCTGACCGAGAAGCTGCACGGCAGCTGCTGCCTGGTCACGTACACCGCCGAGACCGGCGAGGTGCAGGTGTCGTCCAAGGGGATCGGTGCGAAGGGGCTGGCGCTGGCCGAGGACGAGCGCAACCTCTACTGGCGGGCGGTGCGCGCGTACGACATCCCGGCGGTGGCGGCCCGGCTGGCGGAGCGGCTCGGCGCCGAGCGGGTCGGTATCTTCGGCGAGGTCTTCGGCGAGGGCGTGCAGGACCTGGCCTACGGGGTCTCCGCGCGCGCCGGGCGGCCCGGGTACGCGGCTTTCGACGTGTCGGCCGTGGTGGACGGGCGGCTGACCTGGCTGTCCGCGCCCGAACTGCTGGACGGTGAGCTGCCGTTGGTGCCCGAGCTGTGGCGCGGGCCGTTCGACCCGGAGACCGTGCTGGCGCACGCCCACGGCAAGGAGACCTGCTCCGGGCGCGAACTCCACCTGCGCGAGGGCGTGGTGGTGCGGCCGGTGACCGAGCGCTGGAGCATGAAGCTCGGCGGGCGGGCGATCGCCAAGGTGGTCAGCGACGCCTACCTGACGCGCAAGGGCGGCACCGAGTACGAGTAGGCCGAGAGGCCGACGGGACCGGCTGCCTTGGCTGTCCCGTCGCCGCGCTGGCCGCGGTGGCTGCGCCGGCCGCGCCGGCTGTCCTGACGGCACTGGTTGCACGATCCTTCCGGCATTGACTACCCGTCAGTAGAGTTGTCGGTGCGCATCCCTGTGCAGAAGGAGTCACCCATGGCCACCGAAACCGTCATACCCGGACCGGTCGGCAATCCGCTGGTCGGGTCGCTGTTCGACCTCACCCGCCGGCCGCTGCGCACCTACCTCGCGGCGTGCCGCGACCACGGCGACGTGGTGCGGCTGCAGGCCGGCCCGCCCGGACTACGGGTCGAGTTCTACGCGGTGTTCTCCCCGGACGGGGTCCAGAAGGTGCTGGGCGGGGAGGCGGCCAACTTCCGCAAGGAGAGCGCCTTCTACGACGAGCTGCGGACCAGCGTCGGCAATGGCCTGCTGACCAGCCAGGACGAGGACTACCAGCGCCAGCGCCGACTGATCCAGCCGCTGTTCACCCACCGCCGGGTGGACGGCTACGCGGACGTGATCGCGCGGGAGGCGCAGTCGCTCACCGAGCGCTGGCGCGCGGTGCCGGACGGGGTGGTGGACGCGGCGGAGGAGATGTCGCGGTTCGCGATGCGGGCGGTCGCGCGGATCCTCTTCGGCGCGGACGTGGAGGAAGCGGTCGAGGTGGTCCACCACAACTTCCCGCTGCTCGGCGAGTACGTCAAGGAGCGCGGCTTCGCCCCGGTCCGGGTCCCGCGCACCTGGCCGACCCCGGGCAACCGGCGCGGCCTCGGCGCCCAGCGGGCGCTGTACGAGGTCTGTGACCGGATCATCGCGGAGCGCGCCGCGCGCGGGGACAACGAGGACGCGGACGACCTGCTCACGCTGCTGGGGCGGGCGCGCGGCGAGGACGGGGAACGGCTGGACCCGGACGAACTCCGCGACCAGGTCCTGGTGTTCCTGATCGCCGGGCACGAGACCACGGCCACCTCGCTGGCCTTTGCGCTGCACCTGCTGGCCAAGCATCCGGAGCACCGGAAGCTCGCCCAGGAGGAGGCGCGGACCGTCCTGGCCGGGCGGGCGCCGACGGCGGCGGACCTGGAGGCACTGCCCTACATCACCCGGGTGCTGAAGGAGGCGATGCGGCTCTACCCGGCGGCGTCGCTGGTCGGCCGGCGGGCGGTCGACGAGACCGTCATCGACGGGTACGTCATCCCGGCGGGGGCCCAGGTCGTCGTCGCGCCGCTGGTCACCCACCGGCACCCCGACCACTGGGCGGACCCGGAGCGCTTCGACCCGGACCGCTTCCTGCCGGAGGAGGAGAAGGCCCGGCACCGCTACGCCTGGTTCCCGTTCGGCGGTGGGCCGCGGGCGTGCATCGGGCAGCACTTCTCGATGCTGGAGTCGGTGCTGAGCCTGGCGGTGCTGCTGCGGGACTTCGAGGTGGAGGCGGTGGACCGGCGGGTCGCGCTCGCCCAGGGGATCACGCTGCGGGCGGCGAGCCCGATGCGGATCCGGGTGGCGGCCGCGGGCTGAGCTGGTTCGGCGGTCGGCGGTCGGCGGTCGGCGGTCGGCGTTCAACTTTCAGCGGACAGATGACAGATGTCAAACTCTGTTATCCGTCCGCTGTTTGTTGTTTGCCGCCTGCCGTCCGGGCATACGACCGGGTCATTCGAACACACCGCCCGTCGCTCGTGGGCAGCTTTTCAGATCTTCGGGTGGCGGTTTCCGGCCCCTCGATAGCGTCCCACGCACCCCAGGCCGAAAGCGCACATGCGAATGGCATATGACGAGACCGGGTCCCCACGGATCTGACAGCGCCTCGCCGCCGATCGCATGGAGTCCGCCCGGCCCGGGGAGCCCGGGCGCACCGCGAACCGCCCCGGGCCCGACCGGTCGACCGGAGGTCCCATGGGCACCCTCAACCCCCTCAGTCTCGGCTGGCTGACCCCCGCCCTCTCGTACCTGATGGCCTGCGCCGGCGCCGCCCTCGGGCTGCGCTGCACGCTGCGCGGTCTGGCCGCGAGCGGTGCCGCCCGGCGGAACTGGCTGGTCACGGCCGCCGCCGCGATCGGCTCCGGCATCTGGACCATGCACTTCGTCGCCATGTTCGGGTTCGCCGTCGACGGCACCGAGCTGCGCTACAACGTCCCGCTGACCGTCCTCAGCCTCGTGGTCGCGGTGCTGGTCACCGGCCTCGGTCTGACCGTGGTCTGCTACGGCGCGCACCGCGGCCTCTCCCTGCTGGCGGGCGGTGTCACCACCGGCCTCGGCGTCGCCGCGATGCACTACCTGGGCATGGCCGCCGTACGAATGCACGGCGCTCTGAGCTACGACGCCGGGACGGTCGCGCTGTCCGTACTGGTCGCGGTCGGCGCCGCCACGGCCGCGCTCCGGGCCGCCGTGACCATCCGCAACGTCTACGCGGCCGGGGCCGCCGCGCTGGCCATGGGCCTCGCCGTCAGCTGCATGCACTACACCGGCATGGCCGCCGTGCACGTCCGGTTGGAGCCGGGCCGGGGCGGCCTCGGCGGGGCCGGCGCGATGGAGTTCGTCTTCCCGCTGGCCGTCGGCCTCGGCTCGTTCCTCTTCCTCGCCTCGGCCTTCGTCGCGCTCTCGCCGACCGCCCAGGAGCGGGCCGGCTACCGGGAGGCGGGCGAGCCGGCCATCGAGGAGCTCCCCGCCACTGCCGCGCCCCCCGTGCCCGAACCGCCCGAGCCCGCTCTCCCCGGAGTCGAGCGCCACGACGCGGAGCACCACGACCGCGCCGCCTGAGCGCGGCAACCTGAGCGCGGCCACCTGAGCGCGGCCACCTGGACACTGCGTGCCCGGGCGCGTCAGGCCTCGTGCGGCTCCCGACCACTCCGCCTCCGCCTCCGCCCGCCCCTGCCCCGCCCGAAAGGCTCCTCATCCATGCGAGAAGACCGCGGTACCGCCCCCGGTGCCCGTCGGGGTGCCCATGCCGGGCCGCCCGCCCGTCCACCGCGGCCCGGCACATGGCTGCACGGGCTGCACGGGCTGCGCCCCCGGACCGTCCGGGCCCGGATCATCGCCCTGCTGATGGTCCCGGTCGTCTCGATCATCGCCCTGTGGGGGTTCGCCACCGTCACCACCGCCCAGGGCGTCTGGGATCTGCTGCGCCAGCGCGACGCCCAGCGCACCGTGCTCACCCCCGTCGCCGGGACCATCGTCGGGCTGCAGGCCGAACGCGCCGCAGCCGGTCAGCTGCTGGCCGCCCCGGCGACCGCCCCCACCGAGGCCCGGGTGAGCGCCCTGCGCGAGGCCTCGGCCACCACCGACCGCGCGATCACCCCGCTGTACCCCGATCCCCGGCACCCCGACCAGGGCTACAACCGCGCCGACGCCCAGGGCCTCGGTGGTGACGCCGCCGCCCGCCTGGACGCCCTCGGCGCCGCCCTCGCGGCCCTGCCCGAGCTGCGCGGGCGCGTGCTGGCCAGGAGCGTCGGCTGGCCCGAGGTGTACGCCGCGTACGGCGAGGCGGTGGACCGGGCGCTTGCCGCGGCCGGCGCCGTCACGCTGCTGCAGGACCATCCGGCCGCCGCCGACACGAGGGCGCTGCTGGAGCTGGCCCGCTCCCGCGAACTGCTGGCCCGCGAGGGCGCGCTGCTGCGAGTCGCCCAGCTCACCGGCGCGCTCGGCGACGACCAGCTGCGCGAGTTCTCCGGCACGGCCTTCGCCCGGCGGGAGTTCGAGCGGAGCTCCGCCGCCGACCTGCGCTCCGCCGACCGGGCGGCGCTGCTCGCCGTCACCGGCGGCCAGGATCATCGCGAGCTGGTCGGGTACGAGGAGAGGGTCCGTGCCGCCGCCGACGGTCGGACGGTCGTCGCCGCGGTGCCGGCGGACCGGTGGGCGATGGTCGCCGGGAATGTCGTGAGCGGCCTGCGCGCCATCGAGGACCAGGCCGGACGGGTTGCCTCCGAGCGCCAGAGTCCTTACGCCCTGGGCCTGTTCACCCCAGCCGGGATGGCCGTTCTGCTCGGTCTGGTCGGCGTGGTCGCCTCGCTGGTGATCTCGGTGCAGATCGGGCGCGGACTGGTGACCGACCTGATCGGCCTGCGCAATAAGGCACTTGAGCTGGCCGGTCGCAAACTGCCAGCCACCATCCGGAAGTTGCGGGCGGGCGAGGAGGTGGACATCGGAGCCGAGGCCCCGGGGCCGGTGGGCGGGGGTGACGAGATCGGCCAGGTGCACCGGGCGCTCGGCACCGTCCTGCGGGCGGCCGTCACGGCGGCGGTCGAGCGGGCCGAGGTGTTGTCCGGGGTATCCGGGGTGTTCGTCAACCTCGCGCGGCGCAGCCAGGTCCTGGTGCACCGCCAACTCGCCCTGCTGGACGCGATGGAGCGCCGCACCGAGGACCCGTCCGAGCTGGCCGACCTGTTCCGGCTCGACCACCTCACCACCCGCATGCGCCGCCACGCCGAGGGCCTGATCATCCTCTCCGGCGCCGCCCCCGGCCGGGCCTGGCGCAGGCCCGTCCCGCTGGTGGACGTGGTGCGCGCGGCCGTCTCGGAGGTCGAGGAGTACGCCCGGGTCGAGGTGCACCCGCTGCCGCGCGCCGCCGTCGCCGGGCACGCCGTCGCGGACCTCACCCACCTGGTCGCCGAGCTGGTCGAGAACGCCACCGGCTTCTCCCCGCCGCGCACCCGGGTGCACATCCGGGGTGAACAGGTCGGCACCGGCTACGCGTTGGAGATCGAGGACCGCGGCCTCGGCATGGGCCCGGAGGCCCTGGCCGCCGCCAACCGCCGGATCGCCACGGCCGAGCAGACCGGCCTCTTCGACAGCGACCGGCTCGGCCTGTTCGTGGTCAGCCGGCTCGCCCGGCGGCAGGAAGTCAAGGTCTCGCTGGTGACCTCCGCGTACGGCGGCACCACCGCGGTGGTCCTGCTGCCCACCGCGCTGCTGACCGACGGGGCGGCGGACGGGCTGCATCAACCGTACGATCCGGTGCCGGAGCCGGGCGTCGCACCGGTCGATCCTGCCGCACCGGTCTCGGTCGGGCGCGCGTACCCGGGTTGGGTCGAGCGGGAGTTCGGCCCGACGGGCGGGGACAGCCTGCGCGATGCGGGGAGTGAAGGACTTCCGGCGGTGGGTGGGCCACCGCCGGAGGATGGGGCACTGCCGCCGTTCGGCGTCCGGGGGAGCGACCCCGGGCCGGCGCGCCGCACCCCCATCCGGGCCTCGAGTGCCCGGGTGGCCGGCCCGGCTGCGGACGGGGGCCCGGGTGCCGCCCTCCGTCCGCAGTCCGGGCCGCCGCAGCCGTACCGAAGGAGCCTGGAGTCGGAGTCGGATCCGCAGCCGGATCAGGTGCCCGCCGATCGCCAACTCGATTCAGGGCGCCAGGAGTTGCCGCGTCGGACCCGTCAGGCGAGCCTCGTTCCGCAGCTGCGCGAGGCCCCGACCGGACCGGGCCCCCGCCCCCGCCGTATGACCGCCGCCACCGCCGGACCGCCCACGGCGCCGGGTACGGGCCCCGAACGTCGCGCCCACGAGGGTGGCGGTCATGAGGGCCGCAGCCCCGAGGCGGCGCGTGCGGCGATGGCGGCCTTCCAGGAAGGGTGGGCGCGCGGCCTGCGCCCCGAGGGCGGACGGTACGACCGTCTCGCGGACCGGCCCGCCGGCCGACCCACCGCTCAGCAGCCCGCCGACCTCCCACCGCCGCAGGGCCCGCGCGGTCCCCTGTTCCCGCCCCGACCCGAAGGAGAGCGCCCGTGATCGGCACCACCCACCGCGCAGGAGAACTGAACTGGCTCCTCGACGAGCTGGTCCGGCGCGCCCCCGAGGTCCGCTTCGCCGTGATGCTCTCCGCCGACGGACTGGCCACGGGCGCCTCGGCCGGCCTGCCGCGCGAGGACGGCGAGCACCTGGCCGCCATCGCCTCCGGCTTCCACAGCCTGGCCAAGGGCGCCGGACGCCACTTCGGCGCGGGCGAAGTCCGGCAGACCATGGTCGAGTTGGAGGGCGGCTACCTGTTGGTCGCGGCCGCCGGGGAGGGCACCTGCCTGGCCGTGTTCGCCACCGCCCGGGCCGACCTCGGTCTGATCGCCTACGAGATGGCCGGACTGGTCCGCCGGGTCGGGGAGCACCTGAGCACCCCGGCGCGCGCGGTGGACGGCTGGTGAGCCCGGTGCCCCGCCCGTCCGCCGAGGGGCCGTCTGCCGAGCGGCCGTCCTCCGAGGGGCCGTCTGCCGAGCGGCCGTCCCGCGAGGGGTGGTCCGCCGAGCGACATCCGGAACACCCGCCGGCCGCGGCCGGGCGACACCCCCGCAACCCGCTCGCCGCCGCCCACCGGGCCCGCTGGTACGACGAGGAGGCCGGCCCGCTGGTCCGCCCGTACGCCATGACGCGGGGGCGCACCGGGGCCGGCGGGCAACAGCTCGACCTGATCGCCGTCGTCGTCAGCGTCCTGCCCGACCCGGCGCTCGCCCCGGACGCGCCCGAGCCGCCGGTCGGTCCCGAACAGGCGCGCATCCACGCGCTGTGCCGGGGCACCCCGCTGTCCGTGGCCGAGCTCGCCGCCGACCTCGACCTGCCGGTGGGCGTCGTACGGGTGCTGCTCGGCGACCTGCTGGCGGCCGGACTCATCCGGGTCAACCGCCCCGTCCCGCCCGCCCTGCTCCCCGACGAGCGCATCCTCCAGGAGGTCATCCATGGACTCCGCGCACTCTGACCACCGATCCGGTCCGTCCGATCCGTCCTGCTGGTCTCACCGGTCCGACCCGTCCGACCCGTCCGACCCGTCCGACCCGTCCGACCCGTCCGGGGCTTCCGGGTCTTCCGGAGCGTCGGTGGCGGAGGACCCCGACGGCACCGTGCTCGCGCTCAAGATCCTGGTGGCGGGCGGCTTCGGGGTCGGCAAGACGACGCTGGTCGGCGCGGTCAGCGAGATCCGCCCGCTGCGCACCGAGGAGCGGCTGACCGAGGTCGGGCGCGGGGTGGACGACCTCGACGGTGTGGAGCGCAAGAGCACCACGACGGTGGCGATGGACTTCGGGCGGATCACCATCCGGGAGGGTCTGGCGGTCTACCTCTTCGGCACTCCGGGGCAGGACCGCTTCTGGTTCCTCTGGGACGAGTTGGCCCAGGGCGCGCTGGGTGCCGTGGTGCTCGCCGACACCCGCCGCCTGACGGACTGCTTCCCGGCCGTCGACTTCTTCGAGCACCGGGGCATCCCGTTCGTGGTCGCGGTCAACCGGTTCGCCGGGGCCGGGGAGTTCGGCCCGGACGAGGTTGCCCGCGCGCTGGACCTGGACACCGGCACGCCCGTGCTGCTCTGCGACGCGCGCCACCGGTCGTCGGGGAAGGAGGTGCTGATCAACCTGGTCGAGCACGCCGGCCGGGTGCGCGCCGCCCGGCTGCTCGCGGACGCCGCGCCGGCGGGGTTCGGGTGAGGTGGTGTCGGTGTGACGGGCGTCGGCGGTCAGATGACAGCTTTCGGATAACAGCGTTCAGCTGACAGAGTTCAGCCGACAACTGACAGCTGACAGATTTCGAAATCTGTCAGCTGTCAGTTGGTACCTGTTACCTGTCGCCCCTCACCCCGCCGACCGTCGGCCGCCGTCCGCGCCGGGGCCGCCAGGTCGCAGGGGCACGTTCAGCTGTGCCACTGGAAGACGATCTTCGTCCAGGCGGACCCCGGGCAGTTGCCCCAGACGTCCCAGGCCTCCGGCCGCGCGCCGATCCACAGGCCGGTGGTGTGCGTGCCGTTGGCACAGTAGGTGATGGTGCGCAGCCAGCCGGAGTAGATGTTGCAGTAGCCCTCCCAGCGCCAGCCGTAGTTCGCGGTGATGACGCAGTGGTAGGGCGCGGCGGCGACGGTGTTCGACGCCGCGATGGACCCGGGGGTGATGCTCTGGTCCGGGGCGGGCGCCGCCGCGGCCGGCAGGGTGGTGGTCCCGAGCACGCCGAGGGTGGCCGCGGCGGCCATCCCGAACGTGGCGATCTTCCTGGCGATGCAGCCTCGCATGGTGCTTCTCCTTGCTGGACGGTTCTCAATGGGTGGAGCGCCCCGGCCGTCCGGATGCGTGGGCGGGGACGAATTCCCGCTCCCCGTACGGCCGGTGACGTATTGCATACGAATGACTGCGAACAGTGAGACGACGAACTATGATGTGACCTGTGTCACAACGGCTCCGATTGGGCTGCGACCAGGCCCGATCGGGCGTTCGGGGTGCCGATTCCCGGGGAGAGCGGCATGGCGGATTGCGGCGGTCGACGAGTGGGCGGCGGGCCGGAAAAGGGTTTCGGCCCGTGCGAGAGCGGCGGTCAACCGGCCGATTTCAACCGGCTGTTCACCGATCTGCTGCCCCGCCTCCAGCAGGCGGCCGCCTCGCTCACCGGAAGTCCGCTCGCCGCCGGGGACGTCGTCCACGACGTCTACCTGCGGATCGCCCGCCGGCCGGAGCGCTTCCTCGGCCATCCGCAGCCGTACGCCTACGCGTTCACCGCGATGGTGAACATCCTGCGCGACCAGTGGCGCCGGGAGCGCCGGAGGGTCCCGATGCCCGAGGTGCCGGAGGCGGGCGAACGGGCCGGGCGGGGCTGCGCGATGCCCGATCCCCGGGCGGGTGGGATGGCCGAGCTGCAGGCGCGCTGGGAGGTGGTCCGGCTGCTGGGCTTCCTGACCGCCAAGCAGGCCCGTGCGGTGGCGCTGGTCGACCTCGACGGCTACAGCGTCGACGAGGCCGCCGAACTGCTCGGGCTGCACCGCAGCACCCTGGCCGTCACCCGCCGCCGGGCCCACGGGCGGCTGCGCGCCGTCCTCGAACGGGAGCGCGAACGGGAGCGTGGGCGGGAGGGTGAGCGGGGCGCGGACTGGGGTCGTCCGCCGCCCGCCGCGCGGCGGCCCGACGCACCGAGCTGACGGCAAGTCAGCTGATGCGCCGCCCCGGCCCGTACGCTCAAATCGTGATCACGTACGAGGACCGCCGCTTGCGTGCCCTGGCCGAGGGCGGCCGCTGGCACGAGCTGCTCGCCGCCTACCGGCAGGGCCGGGCGGCCGCCGTGGTCGAAGCGGGGGAGGAGACCGCGGCGGCCCTGACCGCGCCGCTCGGCCATCTGATCGCCTACGCGGCGCCGCCCGAGCTGGCCGTCCGGTTGTTCGACCGGGACGGCGGCGAGGGGACGGTCGCCGGGGTGGCCGACCACGACGCCGGCCCGCTGTGGGAGGTGCTCGCGACCCGGCACTCCTGGCTGCGGCTGGCGCCGCTGCTCGGCCCGGCCCCGGTGCGCCGGCTGGTCGCGCACACCCGGGTGCTGCTCGGCGAGGACCTCTCGTACGGGGCCGAGCCCGATCCGGAGGGTGTGCCGCTGCGGCTGGAGCCGTGGGAGGCGGCGGGGTGGGAGGAGCCGGCGCGGGTGCGGGAGTACCTGCCCGGCGGAGGCGCGCGGAGCGCGCTGCTGACCCTGCCGGCCAGCCGGGAGGGCCTGGGCGAGGTGGAGCTGCCGGCGCCCGTGGCGCGGGCCGACGGCCGGCCGGTCGGGCAGCGGGTCACCCGGGCGCTGGCCGAGCTGGGCGCGCTGGCGCCGTGGGCGGAGGTGGTCTGTGTCCGCGGCCAGGCCCCGCTGGCGGCCGCGCTGCTGGCCCGTGGCCGCCGGGTGGTCGGCGGGTACCTGCCGTTCGCGCTCGCCTACCCGGCGCTGGTACGGGCCGCCGCCGTCGGACGGGCGCAGGGTTGCGCGCACGGGCGGCTGGGGCTGTGGCGGGCGCTGGCGGCGATGGCCGGGGCGGACGGGCCGGTGCCGGGTGAGGTGAACGCGCTGGTGGCCCGGATGCGCTGCTTCACCTGGCACGAGCCGGCGGCCGGGCTGCACCACCTGCACGTCGCGCTGGAGGATCCGGCCAGCGGGGTGGCCTGGGCGGTCAGCGGCTCGCAGGAGCTGTGACGGGCGGCCCATGGCGTCGGGGCCGGGGGACGGAAGGGCCCCCGGCCCGGCGCCGTTTCCGGGGGGTGGGGGAGGCGCCGGACCGGGGGAGTGAAGGGGACGCGCGGTCGCTCAGGCGGCGGCGGGCGCGGCGCCCCGGGCGGGGGCGGTCTCGGGCTCCTCCTCCGGCGCCGGGCCGCCTTCGCCGTGGCCGTCGGTGTCGTGGCCGTCGGTGCCGTGGCCGTCGACCAGGGTCAGCTCGTCGAACGGCACCTCGCCGGCCAGCACCCGGTGGGCGCGCTCGGTGTCGAGCTCACCGGTCCAGTGCCCGATCAGCACGGTGGCGACGGCATTGCCCGCGAAGTTGGTGAGCGCGCGGGCCTCGGACATGAAGCGGTCGATGCCGACGATCAGGCCGACCCCGTCCACCAGCGCGGGCTTGTGCGACTGCAGCCCGCCCGCGAGGGTGGCCAGGCCGGCGCCGGTGACCCCGGCCGCGCCCTTGCTCGCGATCACCATGAACACCAGCAGAGAGAGCTGCTCGCCGATCGACATCGGCTTGTCCATCGCCTCGGAGATGAAGATCGAGGACATGGTGAGGTAGATCGCGGTGCCGTCGAGGTTGAAGCTGTAGCCGGTCGGCACGGTGATGCCGACGACCGGGCGGCTGACGCCCAGGTGCTCCATCTTGGCGATCAGGCGGGGCAGCGCGCTCTCGGAGGAGGAGGTCGAGAGGATGAGCAGGAACTCGCGGCCGAGGTACTTCAGCAGCGCGAACACATTGACCCCGGCGACCAGGCGCAGCAGCGTGCCCAGCACCACGACGACGAACAGCGCGCAGGTCAGGTAGAAGCCGATCATGATGACCGCGAGGCTCTTCAGCGCGGCCGTGCCGGTGGCGCCGACCACGGCGGCCATCGCCCCGAAGGCGCCGATCGGCGCGACCCACATGATCATCGCCATGACGCGGAAGACCAGCCGCTGCACGTGTTCGATCCCGCGCAGCACCGGGGCGCCGACCGGGCCCATCGCCTGCAGGGCGAAGCCGGTGAGCAGGGCGACCAGCAGGGTCTGCAGCACCTTGCCCTGGGTGAGGGCCGAGAACATGGTGTCGGGGATCATCCCGAGCAGGAAGTCGGCAGTCGACTGGGCTCCGCCGGCCGCCGCCTGGGCGTGGCCGGACTTGGCCAGCGCGGCGGTCAGGTGCAGGCCGCCGCCGGGCTCCAGCAGGTTGCCGACGACCAGGCCGATGGCCAGTGCGACGGTCGACATGACGAGGAAGTAGCCGAGGGCCAGGCCGCCGACCTTGCCGACCTTCGCCGCCTTGGTCACCGAGCCGATGCCCAGCACGATGGTGCAGAAGATCACCGGGCTGATCATCATCTTGATCAGATTGACGAACCCGGTGCCGACCGGCTTCAGCTCCACGGCGAAGCCGGGGGCGGCCAGCCCGACCACCACGCCCGCGATCACCGCGGCGATCACGGCGAGGTAGAGGTAGTGGGTCCGGTCCTTGTGTCTGGGTCCCCCCGCCGTTGCGGCTCCAGCGATCGACATCTGCGGCTCCTTCGCCCTGCAGTCCTGGCGGCCCCGGGTGGTGGGCCGCTCCGAACTATGTGCCGAGGCGTGACGGAGGTCACGTTTGCGTTCATAGAGTTCACGATCGGTGCAGCAGGGTCGGCACCGGTGCAGCAGGGTCGGCCGAGCCGCCCGTGGTGCACACTGGCTGGCATGTCCGAGCGCACCGCCCCCACCGCCCCGCGCCGACGGCTCTCCCTGCTCCGCCTGCTCCGTCCGTCCCGCCTGCTCCGTCCGTCGAGGTTGCCCCGTCCGTCGGGTGTGCCCCGCAGGTTGCCCCGGCGCCTTCCCCGTCGGCTGGTCCGCAGCCTGGCCGGGCAGCTGTTCGTCGTCCAGGTGGTGATCGTCGCCGCCGTGGTCGCGGGCGGCGCGGTGCTCGCGTACCTCTTCACCGCCGACCGGAACGAGGACGCGGCCCGCCGCCAGGTCACCGCGGTCGCCCACGCCGTCGCCGACTCGCCGTCCGTCCGGGCCGCGGTCACCGGCCCGGACCCGACCACGGTGCTCCAGCCGTACGTCGAGCAGGTGCGGACGGACACCGGGGTCTCCTTCATCACCGTCATGGACACCGACGGCGTGCGCTGGACCCACCCGCTGCCCGAGCAGATCGGCAAGCGCTACCTCGGGCACATCGACTGGGCGCTCGCCGGGCAGACCCGCAGCGAGACGTACACCGGCACGCTCGGCCCGTCCGTCCGGGTGGTCACGCCGGTATGGGACGACCGGCACCGGGTGATCGCGCTGGTCAGCGCGGGCCGCACCGTCGAGTCGATCTCCGCGCAGCTCAGCGGCCCGCTGATGGCCCTGGTCGGGGTGGCGGTGGCCGCGCTCGCGCTCGGCGGAGTCGGCACCTATCTCGCCAACTCCCGGCTGCGGCGGCACACTCACGGCATGGGGCCGGACGAGCTCAGCCACCTCTACGAGTACCACCAGGCCACGTTGCGCTCGGTGCGCGAGGGACTGGTCCTGCTGGACCGCTCGCACCGGGTCGTGCTGTGCAACGACGCCGCCCGCGAACTGCTCGGCCTGGCAGGCGACGTGGACGGGCGACCGGTGGCGGAACTGGACCTGCCGGAGGCGCTGGTGGCGGCCGTCCTGGGTGAAGAGCCGGTCCGGGACGAGGTGCACCTGACCGCCGAGCGGGTCGTGGTGCTCAACACCTCCACCATCGGCACTGGCCTCGGCCGGGTGGTCACCCTCCGGGACCACACCGAACTGCAGGCGCTCAGTGGCGAGTTGGACTCCGTCCGCGGCTTCACCGAGGCGCTCGGTGCCCAGGCGCACGAGGCCGCCAACCGGTTGCACGCGGTCGTCTCGCTGATCGAACTCGGCCGCCACGAACAGGCGGTGGAGTTCGCCACCGCCGAACTCGAGCTCGCCCAGCAGCTCACCGACCGGGTGGTCGCCGCGGTGGGCGAGCCGGTGCTCGCCGCGCTGCTGCTCGGCAAGGCCTCCCAAGCCGCCGAGCGGGGCGTGGAGTTGACCCTCACCGAGGACAGCAGGATCGACGACGGGGTGCTCCCGCCCGGGCTCTCCGCCCGGGACCTGATCACCGTCCTCGGCAACCTGATCGACAACGCCGTGGACGCCGCCATCGCCGGAGCCGCGCAGAGCCCCGTCCCGCCGGAGGTCACCGTCACGGCGCGGGTCGATGGCGGTGGGTTCTCGGGCGGTGGCCCCGCGGGCGGCGATGGCTCCTCGGAGGACGGCGGCTCCTCGGGCGGCGGTGGCTCCTCGGACAGCGCTGGTGGTGAGGGCACGGACGGCGACTGTCTGCTGCTGCGGGTCGCCGACACCGGCGCGGGCATCGACCCCTCGGCCGTCGAGGACGTGTTCCGGCGCGGCTGGAGCACCAAGCAGGACGGCCGCGGGCACGGCCTCGGGCTGGCGCTGGTCGCCCAGGCCGCTCGGCGCAACGGCGGCACCGTCGAGGTCGGGCGCGAGCGCGGCGCGGTGCTGACGGTCCGGCTGCCACTGGCCGGCCGACCGGGGGACCCGGGGGAGTCGGGGGAGTCGGAGATGTCGGGGGAGTCGGAGATGTCGGAGGAACCGCAGGGGTCGGGAGGGCCGAGAGGGCGTGAGCCGGAGGGGCGGGAGCGGCAAGGACGCGAGCCGGAAGGGGTTCGGGCATGACCTCGCGCCACGAAACCGAGCCGCCGGGGATCTCCGTCCTGGTCGTCGAGGACGACCCGGTGGCGGCCGCCGCGCACACCCTGTACGTCGAGCGCGAGCCCGGTTTCCACGCCGCCGGCACCGTCCACAGCTGCGCGGACGCGCTGCGCTTCCTGGACCGGGCCCGCGCCGCCGGGACTCCCGTCGACCTCACCCTGCTCGACCTCTACCTGCCGGACGGCCACGGGCTGCAGCTGTGCCGTACGCTGCGCGCCGCCGGCCACAGTACCGACGTCATCGCGGTGACCTCGGCGCGCGACCTCGCGATGGTCCGGCAGGCGGTCTCGGCCGGGGTCGTGCAGTACCTGCTGAAGCCGTTCAGTGCCGCCGCCCTGCACGACCGGCTGGAGCGTTACGCCCGCTACCGCGACAGTCTGGGGCGCACCGGCGAGGCCACCGGCCAGGACGAGGTCGACCAGGCGTTCGCCCTGCTCCGCACCCCCGAGCGCAGCACCCTGCCGAAGGGGCTGAGCGCGCCCACCCTGGACACCGTCGCCTCGGTGCTGCGGGAGGCCGCGACCGGGCTGTCGGCGGCGGCCGCGGGCGCCGCCGCCGGGGTCTCGCGGATCACCGCGCGGCGCTACCTGGAGCACCTGGTGGACACCGGGCGGGCGGTGCGGGAGCCGCAGTACGGCAACGTCGGGCGGCCGGAACTCTGCTACCGGTGGAAGGCGAAGCCCTGAGGACCGGACGCGAGGCCGGGCGGGCCGGGTGGGGCGTGACCTTTCGGTGCGGCGGTCGTTGAGAACGGCAGGGGGAGTCGGAGGAGGGCGTGGGGCGGAACCGGGGGAGGTTCACCCGCTCGGGTGATTCTGGGTGACCCGCGGGCATTCCGCCAGGTCAGGAGCGATAAAGTTAGGCTTACCTAACTTCTCCTGGGGGTTGTCGTGTCGCTCGCTGCCGTACCTGCCCAGGCCGCCTCCGGAGCCCCGGCTCAGACCCCGCCCCCGGCCACCGGTGAGGCCATCCTGCGCCGTCAGCGCGTCCGCGAATCCGCCGCCAGAACGTACGCCCGCTCCTTCCCGATCGTCCCGGTCCGCGCCAACGGCATGACCGTCGAGGGCGCCGACGGGCGGCGCTACCTGGACTGCCTCTCCGGCGCCGGCACGCTCGCCCTCGGCCACAACCACCCGGTGGTGCTGGAAGCCATCCGCCGCACCCTCGACAGCGGCGCCCCGCTGCACCTGCTCGACCTCGCCACCGCCGAGAAGGACGACTTCACCAGCGCTCTGTTCGAGAGCCTGCCCGCCGAGTTCGCCACCCGCGCCCGGGTGCACTTCTGCGGCCCGGCCGGGACGGACGCCGTCGAGGCCGCGCTCAAGCTGATGCAGACCGCCACCGGCCGCCCCGGCGCGCTCGCCTTCACCGGCGCGTACCACGGCATGACCGCCGGCGCCCTCGCGCTCACCGGCAACGTCGCCGTCAAGGAGCCGCTGCCGAGCGGCGGCGAGGTCGTCCGGCTGCCCTACCCGTACGGCTACCGCTGCCCGTTCGGGGTCGGCGGCGAAGCGGGCGCCGCCCTCGCCGCGACGTACGTCGAGCGGCTGCTGGACGATCCGGCGGGCGGTGTGGTGCCGCCCGCCGCGATGATCCTGGAGGCCGTCCAGGGCGAGGGCGGCGTCGTTCCCGCCCCCGACGGCTGGCTGCGCGAGATGCGCCGGATCACCACCGAGCGCGGCATCCCGCTGATCGTGGACGAGGTGCAGACCGGCGTCGGCCGGACCGGCGCGATGTGGGCGGTCGAGCACAGCGGAGTCGTCCCGGACGCGATGGTGCTCTCCAAGGCCATCGGCGGCAGCCTGCCGCTCGCCGTCGTCGTCTACCGCGAGGACTACGACGGCTGGCGGCCCGGCGCCCACACCGGCACCTTCCGCGGCAACACCCTCGCCATGGCCGCCGGAGCCGCGACCCTGCGGTACGTCGCGGCGCACGGCCTGGCCGAACGGGCGGCCGTCGTCGGCGAGCGGATGACGGCCCGGCTGCGCGAACTCGCGGGCGAACTGCCGGTGATCGGCGACGTGCGCGGGCGGGGGCTGATGCTGGGGGTCGAACTGGTCGACCCGACGGCCGAGGCCGACGCCTGCGGGGCCCACCCGGCGGACCCGGCGCTCGCCGTCCGGGTGCGGGAGGCGTGCCTGGCGCGGGGGCTGATCGTCGAACTCGGCGGGCGCCACGACGCGGTACTTCGGCTGCTCCCGCCGCTCACCATCACGGACGAGCAGGTGGCGGCGGTACTGGAGCGGCTCGCGGACGCGATCGCGGCGGCTTCTTCTTCTTTGGTGGAGGCTCCTGGGGCTGGGGCTGGGGCTGGGGCTGGGGCTGGGGCTGGGGCTGCGGCGGCGTCGCCGTCGGCGCGTGGTGCGGGGAAGGCCGAGCGGTGAGCGGGCCCGGAACCGGACCGGTCGGGCTGCCGGGGGGCGAGGTCGCGCCGGACGCCCTGTCCGGCGGTGCGGCCGGGCCCGGTGCGCTCGGGCCACTGCTGGCCACCGTCCTCGACGCCCTGGACACCGGCACCGCCATGCGCTCCGGACCACTGCCGGCCGGCAGCCCCGCCGAGATCGCCGCGCTGGTCGGCGACGCCCTGGCCGCCGCCCGCGGCCGCGACGCGCTCGCCCGCCTCACCGAACTCCTCGCCTACGGCGCCGCCGACCCCGCCGACCCCGCCTGCGCCGCCCACCTGCACTGCCCGCCGCTCGCCGTCGCCGCCGCGGCCGACCTCGCCGTGAGCGCCCTCAACCCGTCACAGGACTCCTGGGACCAGGCCCCCGCCGCCACGGCGCTCGAGACCGCGCTGCTCGCGGAACTCGCCGAACTGGTCGGCTACGACCCCCGGCGCTCCACCGGGGTCCTCACCTCCGGCGGCACCGAGTCCAACCTGATGGGGCTCATGCTCGCGCGCGACCAGAAACTCGACGGCATCGTGGAG
Organism: Kitasatospora sp. NPDC033851; assembly: GCF_055576085.1. Lineage (NCBI taxonomy): Bacteria > Bacillati > Actinomycetota > Actinomycetes > Kitasatosporales > Streptomycetaceae > Kitasatospora > Kitasatospora sp. NPDC033851. Next base: position 256,111 of record NZ_JBVIRL010000005.1, read on the forward strand.
CTGGACGGGATCCCGGCGGGCGCCCGGCCGTGCATCTTCGCCTCCGAAGCCGCGCACTTCTCCGTCCAGCGCGCCGCCGCACTCCTCGGACTCGGCGAACGGGCCGTCGTCCCCGTCCCCGTCGACCGTCAACTCCGGATGCGGGAAGACGAGTTGGAGCGGGCACTGGCCGAGGCCGGCTGGGCGGGACGGACCCCGATCGCCGTCGTCGCCACCGCCGGCACCACCGACACCGGAGCCGTCGACCCGCTGGCCGCCGCCGCCGACCTCGCCGGACGGTACGGCGCCTGGCTGCACGTCGACGCCGCGTACGGCGGCGGGGCGCTGCTCTCCGACCGGCTCGCCCCGCTGCTCGACGGCATCGCCCGCGCCGACTCGGTCTCCCTCGACTGGCACAAGCTCGGCTGGCAACCGGCCGCCGCCGGGATCTTCCTGGTCCGCCGCGCCGAAACGTACGTCTCACTCGCCCGCCGTGCCGAATACCTCAACCCCGTCGACGACGAACAGGCCGGCTACCCCAGCCTGCTCGGCCGCTCCCTGCGCACCACCCGCCGCGCCGACGCCTTCAAACTCGCCGTCACCCTGCGCACCCTCGGGCGAGAGGGCCTCGGCCGCCTCGTCGACACCTGCCACGACCTCGCCCACGTCGCCGCCGACGCCATCCGCGCCGACCCCTCCCTCGAACTGCACGCCGACCCCGTCCTCACCGCTGTCCTCTTCCGCTACCGCCCGCAGGGTGTGACGGACGGGGAGGCACTCGACGAGCTGAACGGCCGACTGCGGCGGCTGTTGCTGCGCAGCGGGCGGGCGGTGGTCGGGCGCACGGAACTGCCGGGGGCGGGGCCGGGCCGAGTGCGGTTGAAGCTGACGCTGCTCAACCCGCACACGACAGCCGGGGAGGTCGGGACGCTGCTGCGGGAGGTGGTGGGCGCGGGTCGCAAGGTGGCGGGCGAACGGGCGGGGTAGCGGCTCCTCCAGAGGCGCCGTGCTCCACTCGTCGTGCTTCAAGCGTCGCGGTTCGGGCGTCGTGGTTCACGTATCGCGGCTCGGGCGTCACACGGTTCGTGTGGCGCCCTTTCTTCTGTTCCCAAATCAGAAGCCTTTTTCCGGAGCGGTGTTGGAGGAAGTGACACTGGCGTGGGAGGCTGTTCGGGGCTATCGGACCGTGCCCTGACAATGTCCGTGGACATAGCTTCGCGAGGGTGTACAGGCTGTTTCCGGCCGCCCGGTGATCACATTCCGCCAACCCCCGGGTAGGGCTTGCGGAGATCCCGAAGAGCGGCGGTAACTTCATGTGGCCGCAGCCCCACCATGCGCACACGGCACCCCGGGGTAGGTCGCCTGATCAGGCACTCGTCGCCCAGGCGCGGTGATCACTCCCTGGCATCCGGGTGAACTCCGCCTATCCGCCGTGCATTTCTGTGAACCCCGGTAAATCCACGTGAACCCCCGTCCTGTGACCATGCTGTGAAGCGGAGGCAAGGCATGCGCGAAACCATCCCGGACGACGAGCCGATAACCACCCCGGCGGGCCTGTACGAGGCCCTCCCGTACTCCCGTCGGTGCCGGGAGATCTGGCAGCGGGGCGAGCACCTGCTCATCGGTGTCAGTCCGGGGAACAGCTATTTCAGTCACCGCCGGATCGCCGAACTCATCGGGTGGGGGCTGGAGTTCTTCGAGCGCATCGACATCGTGTACGCCGACCTCCATGTCGCGACCCAGTTCGAGGCCTTCGGCCACACCCCCGAGCACGCGCAGCGGCGGGCCGCCAAGGAGGTCAAGGCCACCGCCCGCCGGATCGACCGGGGCGTGGCGGATTCCGGCTCCCAGAGTGCCGTACGGGTGCACGCCCTGTCCGACTTCACCGCCGACGACGCCTACCGGCGGCTGCATCGCCAGGCCGTCGACGGCCTGCGGACCGACCTGGTGTACCGGGCCGCTGCGGAGGGCATGGCGCGCGGCTTCCTGACCGCCCGGCTGGACGAGGGACTGGCTCCCAACGAGCCCCAACTCGCCGCCGGACTGCGCTACATCACGGCCGAGCTGCCGTTCTTCCTGGACACCCCGGCGCTACTCGGGGTGTCGTCCTCGGTCAGCTGCTACCACCTGCAGCTGCCGCTCACGCCAGTCCTGTTCGGGCGGGACGAGGGGATGCGGGCGGCGGCGGGCCAGGCCTACGCGGTGGTCCGGCCGGCCCACGTGCCCTCGGTTCCGGCCGTCCTCGCGTCCGAGCTGCCGGCGGCGGGGCGCGAACCGGTCGTGACCGGAGCCGCGCCGGTCGGAGCCGGTCCCGCCCGGGCCGCATAGCCAACTCCCTGTCCCTCTCCGGGCTTACCGCCGCTTCACCCAAGGAGCCACACGTGACGGAACTGCTGACGACCGACCTGACCTTCCCGCTCTCCAGGCGGGGCGACGTGCTCCCCGAGGAGGCCAACCGGCTGCGCGAGCAGCAACCGATCGCCCGGGTCCGCACCATGACCGGCGACCCCGCCTGGCTGGTCAGCAGCTACGAGCTGGCCGAGCAGGTGTTGGAGGACGAACGGTTCAGCCTCAAGGACACCGCCAACCCCGGTGTCCCGCGCCAGTACGCGCTGACCATCCCGCCGGAGGTGGTCAACAACATGGGCAACATCAACAGCGCCGGGCTGCGCAACGCCGTCATGAAGACGCTCTCCCCGCGTGCCGACAAGGAACTCGACGGCTGGCTGCAGGCCGAAGCCCACCGCCTGATCGACGCATTGGACATGCAGGGCGCGCCCGGCGAACTGCGCGACGGCTTCACCGAGCCGTACTCGGCCGCGCTGCACTGCCGACTGCTCGGCATCCCGTCCGACGACTGGCGGCGGCTGATGTCCGGAATCGACGTGGCCTTCCTGACCAGCCCGGTGCCCTTCGAGGGGGCAACGCCCAACTGGTACAGGGATCTCGGCTACATGCTGGGGAAGCTCAACGCCGATCCGGAGCCGGTGGACGGGCTGCTCGGGCGGTTCGCCTGGCTGCGCCGCTCCCCGGACGTCTCGGACCGGGTGAGCGACGAACTGCTCGCCACCGTCGCCCTGTCGCTGTTCGGCGCGGGCGCGGTGTCCACCTCGGCCTTCCTGCTGAACGCCGTCATCTATCTGTGTGAACAGCCCGAACTCGCCGAGCGGTTGCGGCGGGAGCCCGCGCTGATCGGCCGCGCGGTGGACGAGCTGCTGCGGGTCAACCTGTCGATCGGTGACGCGCTGCCGCGGCTGGCGCTCGCGGACGTCCAGGTGGGCGATGTCCTGGTGCGGGAGGGCGAGTTGGTGCTCGTCCTGGTCGAGGGTGCCAACCACGACCCGGCGGTCTTCCCGGACCCGGAGCGGATCGACTTCGACCGGACGGAGAACCCGCACCTCGCCTTCGGGGCCGGCCGCCACTTCTGCCCGGCCTCGGCGCTCGGCCGTACGCACGCCGAGATCGCCGTTACCGCCCTGGTCGAGCGGCTGCCGAAGCTGCGGCTCGCCCTGCCCGTCGAGCAGCTGGCCTGGCGGCCGGGGTTCATCAAGCGCATGCCGGAGCGGCTGCCGGTGGTGTGGTGACGCGGTGCTGCCGGTGGCTGCGCGGGGTCAGGCGCCCATGAGGACGTCGCGGGCCAGCTCCCACGTGGCCGGGTCGGCGGCGACGAGGAGGCCGTCCTCGCAGCCGGGGGCCTCGGGGCGGTAGGGGCTGCCGTCCAGCCGGGCGGACACGCCGCCGGCCTCGGTGACGAGCAGGGAGCCGGGGGCGTGGTCCCAGGGGAGGGTGCGCCAGTACAGGATGAAGTCGAACCGGCCCTCGGCGATGTCCGGGTACTCGACCCCGGCGGCGTTCCGGCCGGGGCGGATCTCGCCGAACACGGAGCAGTTGGCTTCGAGGCGGTGGCGGTGGTCCGGTTCGAGGAAGCGGCTCTTCAGGACGCCGGTCAGCTTGGCGGGGTCGGCCGGTGCCGGCGGGCGGGTGAGGCGCCCGCCGTCGCGCCAGGCTCCGGCGCCCAGTTCGGCGCGGTAGGCGGTGGCGGTCGCGGGCTGCCAGATCCAGGAGGCCACGGTCTGGCCGGCGCGGACGAGGGAGCACATCACGGCGTAATCGGGGCGGCCGGCGACGAAGTTGGAGGTGCCGTCGACCGGGTCGACCAGCCAGGCGGCGGGCTCGTCGTGGAGGGCGCGGGCGAGCGAGGGGTCGGCGGCGACGGCCTCCTCGCCGACCACGGGCACCGGCAGCAGCTCGTACAGGCGGCGGGCGATGATGGCCTCGGCCTCACGGTCGGCGATCGTCACGACCTCGCCGGGTGCCTTCTCCATCACCTCGCCGGCGGCCAGCGCCCGGAAGCGCGGTTCCACCGCCTCGGCCGATGCCTCGGCGAGTATCTCCGCCACCTTGTCCATCAGCACGTTCGCGCTCCCTTCGCTGCTTACCACTGTCGCACGAGTGTGCGGAGGGGGCTGCGGCGGACGGGGGAGGCGAACAGCTGACAGCTGACGGATGACAGATGTTGAAATCTGTTATCTGTTATCTGTCAGCCGTTATCTGTCGTCTGTCGACTGAACTCCGTCAGCCGTCAGCCGTCAGCCGTCAGCCGTCAGCCGTCAGCCGTCAGCCGTCAGCCGCCAGCCGCCAGCCGCCAGCCGTCGCCCGTTCGCCCTCACCCGCCCAGGTAGTGGAAGCCCGGGCGCGGGTGCATCAGGAACTCGTGGTGCGAGATGTTCCACGCGTACGCGCCCGCCATGGCGAACAGCACCCGGTCCGCCGCCCGCAGCCCCTCCGCGCCGTCGGCCGCCTGGGCGAGGACGTCCTTCGGGGTGCAGAGCTGCCCGGCCAGGGTGGCGCGGCCGGTGGTGACGGCGGGGCGTGGCCACGGGTGCGGCCAGGCGTCCACCGCAAGCACCTCGAAGGGCTGGGAGTGCCCCCGGGTTGCCGGGGTGCGCAGGTGGTGGGTGCCGCCGCGGACCACCGCGAAGTCCTCGCCGTGGCTCTGCTTCACGTCCAGCACCTCGGTCGCGTACCAGCCGCAGTAGGCGGTGAGCGCCCGGCCCGGTTCGATCCGCAGGGTGAGGCCGGGGTGGTCGTCGAGCAGCTTGGCCAGGCCCTCTCCGAAGGCCGTCCAGTCGAAGCGCGCCGCCGGGTCCTGGTAGTCCACGGCCATCCCGCCGCCGATGTTGACCTCCTCGAGCGGGAAGCCGTGCCGCTCGGCGAGCGCGGCCGACCAGGCGACGATCTGCGACGCGACCGACAGCTGTTCCGCCGCCGCGAGCCCGCTCGCCAGGTGGGCGTGCACGCCGCGCAGGCGCAACTGTCGCGCCGACGGGCCGCCGTCGGTGAGCAGCCGGACGCACCGTTCGGCCTGCTCCGGGTCCAGGCCGAACGGTGTCGGCCGTCCGCCCATCGCCAGCGGCACGGCGTCGAGCGCGTCCGTGGTGACGGCCAGGTTGACCCGCAGCAGTACGTCCACGACCGTTTCCGGCCGGTCCGCGAGCGCGGCGGCGAGGCGGTGCAGTTCCTGCTCGCTCTCGATGTGCCAGCGGTGCACCCCGGCCGCCACCGCGGCGGCGATCTCGGCCGGGGTCTTGCCCGGTCCGCCGAACGCCAGTGGGGCGTCCGGCACGGCGGCCCGCACGTGCGCCAACTCGCCGCCGCTGGAGACCTCGTAGCCGTCGACCGCGTCGCGCAGCGCGATGAGCAGCGGCGCCTCCGGGTTGGCCTTGGCGGCGTAGTACAGCTCGACCCGCTCGGGCAGCGCGGCCCGGACGGCGGCGGCGTGCTCGCGCAGTGCGGCCAGGTCGTAGACGTAGGCGGGCAGTTCGTCGGGCACGAGGGCGGCGACGTGGCTGCGGACGGTTTCGGCGGCGCGGTCGGTCTCGGTGGCGCGGACGGTTTCGCCGGCGCGGACGGTCTCGGTCATCGGGCGATGCTCCCGGCGGGAAGGCGGACGGGCATGCGGGCGGCCTCGGCGAGGACGGAGCCGGCCAGCGGGGAGGGCATCCGGACGTAGCCGGCCTCGCGGTCGGCCTTGCGCTCCCAGCGGGTCAGCAGGTTGGCCTTGGCGGGCAGTGGGACGCCGGCGAGCAGGGCGCGCAGCCGGGGCGGGCAGCCGTGGGCGGTGCCGTACTCCTCCAGGGTGTCCCGGACGGCCTGCCAGAGCGCGCATTCCAGCTCGGGGTGCCGGTCGGCGAGGGCGGCGAGCAGCTCGGATACGTGGTTGACGAGCAGGCAGTAGACCACCCGGTCCCAGCCGCGCTCGGCGTCGTACGTCATCGGTCCGGCCACCTCGGGCGGGAGGGCGGCGAGGATGTCGGCGTTGTGCTCGGGGACGAGCTTGGTGCCTTCCAGGTCGCGGAGGAGCACCTGGACCGGGTGCCCGGTGGCGTCCACGCCGATGAGCACGTTCTGCAGGTGCGGCTCCAGCACCACGCCGTGGTCGAAGTAGGCGGCCAGGACCGGCGGGAGGAGCAGCCGCAGGTAGGCGCGCCACCATTCCAGCGCCGCCGCGCCGTCCGGAACCATGTCCGAACTGCCGCCCAGCAGGCGGGAGATGTGCGCGGAGCTGGTCGGGTGCTCGTCGGCGACGGCGGCCGCGAGCAGTGGGGTGACGCCGGGGCGCAGCACGCCGCCGAAGCCCTCGCGGACGATCAGGCCGAAGCCCTCGTACAGCGCCCGGTCGGGGTGGCCGTCGGCGCCGGGCAGGGCGAGGGTGCGGAAGGCCGGTTCGCGGAGCATCGCCGCGTCGGGGAAGCGCCGGGCGAGGTCGGCGAGCGCCGGGGCGAGCAGTCGGGTGAGCGCGACGGCGCCGGTGAGCTCGTAAGCGGCGTTCTTGCGCAGGCAGTTGGTGATGCGGACGTTGAGGCTGAACTTCAGGAAGGCGTCGGCACCGTGCAGGGTTCGCACGGACGCGGTGGCGGTGAACCGCTCGCCGCGCGGGCCGAGGTCGAGGACATCGCCTCGGGCCATGGCGTCGGGCAACAGCGGGTGGTCGCCGATGAGTTGGTACTGCCAGGGATGGACGGGCAGCAGCCGGTAGCCGTCCGGCACCTCGCCGAGGCCGTCCAGCAGCGCGCTGACGCTCCCGTCCAGCGACTCCTCGGCCAGCAGTTCGGGGCGGACGGCGAGGTGGCGCAGGGGGAAGTCCGCGCGGGACTCCGGGGCGTACCGGCGCCAGTCGCCGCGGGCGGCGGAGCGGGACTTGGGGGCCGGGTGGAAACGGTGTCCGAACAGCAGGGCCTGCTCGGACTCCAGGTAGCGGTCGGCGCCGGCGGCCGGACGGCGGGCGAGGCCCTGGCGGACCCCGTCGTGGCTGGACGCCACCTGGTCGAGGAACTCCTCGTTGACCGTGCCGGTGCGCAGCTCCAGCTCGTCCTGGACGTACCCGGCCAGCTCCTGCCAACCCAACTCGGCCCAGTCGCCATCCCGTTCGACCTCGACCGGCCCGGTGAAGCGGTGTGCGCCGAGCAGCGAGGTACGGCGCAGGGCGACCCGCAGCAGGGCGCCGCGGCGGGGCAGCCGCAGCAGCAGACGGCCGTCGTCGGCGGCGGTCTGGTGCTCGGGCGCGGAGACCTCGCGCAGCAGGCAGTTCAGCAGGGTGTGGGCCACCGCCTCGTCGGCGGTGGGCAGTTCGCCGGTGCTCGGGCCCGCACCGATGCGGTGCGCGTGGGTGATCGGTGCGTGGGCGATCGGTGCGTGGGTGATCGGTGCGTCGGCGATCGGCGCGGGGGCGGTCGGCTCGTGGGCCGTCGGCTTGTCGGTCATCTGCTCGGCGGTCATCGGCGACTCCAGCGCTGGCGGAGGGACGGGAGGGTGAGTGCGGTGGCCGCGACGGCGGCCAGCAGGGCGGCGGCGGTTCCGGCCACCACGGGGGCGGCGGCGCCGAATCGCCCGTTGGCCAGCGCGGCGACGGCGCCGGCGGCGACGGCGCCACCCTTGGAGACGAGTTCGAGGGTGCCGAACATCCGGCCGGGCGCGCGCCCCTTGGCGGCCCCGGCGGCGAGCACGGCGAGGCACACGAGGCCCAGGGTGAGCCCGGCCCCGAGCAGCAGTCGGACGGCGATGAACACGGGCAGCGAGTACGCGACGGCGTGTCCGGCCAGGCCGAGCGCGACGAAGCCGAAGCCGAGCGCGATGCCGGTGTGCGGACGGGAGCCGAACACGGTGTGGGTGCGGGCGGCGAACACCAGGTAGCACAGGTGCGGCAGGGCGAAGAGCACGCCGGTGGTGATGCCGTCCACACCGGGCAGGCGCTGTTCGGCGAGGGCGATGAGGTACGGGAAGGAGATGACCGTCGCGAAGACGAAGGCGAACTCGAAGACGTAGAGCGTCAGGAGCGATGCCGAGACGGTCTTCTCGGACGCCCGGCCCGCGGTGGCCTCCGGGGCCTCGGGGCACTCGGGTTCGGGCAGCAGCGAGAGGAACACCGCGGCCGTGAGCGGGAGCACGGCCATCACCAGGTACTGGCGGTGCGGGTTGATCCACGGGGAGAGTGCCCCGACCAGGATCGGCGCGGCCACCAGGGCCGCCCGCGCGCTGCCCTGCATGAGGGTGAGCGCGCGGGAGAGTCGACTCCCGTCGAGTGCGGCGGCCAGGTAGCCGTTGGTGGCGGCGAAGGTGCCGCCGAGGAAGCCCTGGAGGACCAGTGCGAGGGTGAAGGCGGGCAGGCTGTCGGCGGCTCCGGCCAGCAGGAAGGAGACGGTGAGCCCGAGTTGGGCGCGCAGCAGCAGCCGCTTGCGGCCGAAGCGGTCGGCCAGCCGGCCCCACAGCGGCGCGCCGATCCCGCTGAACACCGTCGGCACGATGTACAGCACGCCGGCCCAGCGGGCCTGGGGGTCGCCGAGTCCGGGCAGGATCGCGGTCAGGTACGGCGGCAGGCCGAGCGCAGCGAAGGATGCGACGAAGTAGCAGGCCGCGACGGCGTGCACCTGGCGTCGGCCGAGCCCGCCGGACTGCGCGGCCGAGGGCTGCGACTGCTGCGGCAGGGTCTCCACGGTCATCGGGTGGTCCCGTCGGCGTGCGCGGCGTCGCGTACGGCACCCCGCGCGGGGTCGCGTGCGGCGTCGCGCAGGTGGTCGCCCGGCTGGTCGCGCAGGTAGTTGGGGCCGCTGGTGTAGTGCTTGTTGATGTCGGCGGCGCCCGAGCGCTTCTTGCTGAGCAGCGTGCCGGCGGTGACCATGGCCTTGACCGGCAGACGCTCGGCGTCCAGCAGTGCCGCCCGCAGCGGCTCGCCCACCGGCCCGAGCCGTTCGATGGCCTCCGCCGTGCGCTTGCGCAACAGGGCAAGGGCGTCCGGGAGTTCGGCTCGGCCGTGGTCGGCGAGGCCGAAGGCGAGCGAGCCGGTGCAGAGGTGGCCGGTGATGGTGGCGAACAGGTCGGTGAGGGCCCGGTCGTCGTCGCCGAAGATCCGCTGGTCGTCGAACTCGGCTGCGGAAGGGGCGAGTTCACCGAGGGCCGCGGTCATCCGGGCGGTGTGCACGCGCGGGCCGTCGTCGTCCTTGTAGAGCAACCGCAGGCCGTCCCGGTCGAGCACCAGCGAGGTGTTCTGCTGGTGCGACTCCAGGGCGATGCCGTAGCCGAACAGCGTGGTCTGCCAGTCCAGCAGCACCTCCAGCAGGGCGTCGTAGCAGGCCAGGACGTCGCCGCCGTGGTAGCGGTCGGCGAGGTGGTCGATGACCAGGCGGCCGTCCGGTGCGGGGGCCGACAAGGCGGCCAGCGGGAGGGTCGACGCCCCCTCCAACCCGGCCGGGTAGCGGCGCAGCAGGACGGCCAGCAGCTCGTGCCCGGCGTGCGCCCAGGTCTGCTCGTCGGCGTGCAGGATCCGGCCGGCGAACCGAGGCTCGCGCTCCAGGACGGCCTCGAACAGCCGCTGGCCGGCCGCGCCGTCGACCAGTGTGCCGGGCTTGATCGTGCGGCGGTTGAGGCGGCCCAGGGTGGCGGTGGCGAGCGGGAGTTTGAGGTGGCAGGCGGGGTCGTCGGCGACGGCGACGGTGCGCATGGACAGGGTCGGAACGACGGTCAGGTACGGCCGTTCGGCGAGCACCGCGCGGTCGGCCAGGCCGGTGGCCGCCAGTGCCTCGTCCAGCGGCGCGCCGACGGTGAGCGGGTGGACCGGCAGGGTGGTCCAGCCGTCGCCGGGGCACTGGTCGGCGAGGCCGAGCCAGGCCGGGGTGGGCCACCAGCTGGGCAGTGGCCGCTCGCCGTGGACGGTCAGCGCGTCGGTTGGCACGGCCAGCCAGCGCAGTTCGAAAGCCGAGTGGAACTCGGGTGCGTAGGAACGCAGTTGGGGATCAGTGAGGCCGGAGCGGCCGCGCGCGGTCGGGTAGACCGGGTGATCGAGGTAGGCGGCCAGGGTGTCGTAGCCGAGGGCGGCGGCGAGGCCGGTCCAGTCGGTCGGGTCGGCGCCGTACAGGTCGGTCAGCCGGTCGTGCACCTCGGCGCGGGCCCGCTCGTGCAGCTCCATGGTGGTCAGGGTCTGCCGGCACTCCTCGGCAAAGTCCGCCCAGCCGGGCCGGTCCTCGGCCTCGGCCAGCCCGGCGAGGGCCGCCACGACGGTGTCCGGGCCGGTGATCCGGTGCCCGTCGAGCTCCAGCATCGGCAGTCGGGCGGCGTACTCGCACTGGAAGCCCTCCGGGGCCACCGGCAGGGCGAGTCGCAGCTCGGCGACGGTCAGCCAGGGGCCGTCCGGACGCTCCTCGACGGCGCCGCTGGTTCGCAGGCCGAGGACGTCCTCGCGGAGCAGGGCGGAGAGCACCCGCAGGGTGAGCTGCTCGGCGGCGGTGGTGGGACGGCCCTGGCTCGTGGCGCGGGGGTCGCTCATCGGGCGGGCGTCGCCGGTGGGGTGGACGTCGCTCATCGGGTGGACGTCGCCGGTGGGGCGGGCCTCGGCGGCTGCGGGCCGGTCTCCGGCGGTCACGGGGTGATCTCCCACCGGTTGGCGGCGAGGAAACGGGCGACGGCGGCGTCCACCGCGCCCTGGTCGGCGCCGACGGCCCAGATGACGCCCAGGTAGTCGCGGTTGGTGCGGTAGTGCTCGTGGCGTTCGCCGAGCGCGCGCAGCGGGCAGTATGCGAGCCGGACGCCGTCGTGCACCTCGTCGGACGGACCGGGGGCGGCGGTCAGGACGCCGGCGCGGGCGGCGCACACCGCCTCGTTACGGGCCCGGCGGGGGGCGGCGGCGCACCGCTCGGCCAGGTCGGCGGGCAGTTCGCGGCCCAGGTGGACGCCGAGGATGAGCTCGAACAGGGGTATGTCGAGGATCTCGGCGAGCATCAGGTCGCACTGGTCGCCGATGGCGCGGTAGTTGACCTCGATGATGCGGGCGCGGCCGTCCGGCTGGAGGACGAACTCGGTGTGGCAGGCGCCGAGTCCCACACCGAGCGCGTCGAGTTGGGCGAACACCTGGTCGACCACCGGCTGAGGGTGCGCCGGGACGAAGGTGAGCACCTCCTCGATGAAGTCCGGCGGCGGGGAGAGCCGGGTGCGGAAGCCGCCGAGGACGTGTCGGCGGCGGCCGTCGCCGAGGGTCTCCAGGGTGTACAGCTGCCCGTCCAGGAACTCCTCGACCACCAGGGTCGCTCCGGCCCTGCGGTGCTGGATCTCCTGGCAGCGCTGGGCGAGTTCGGCGGCGTCGGCGACCAGGGTGACGTCCTCGCTGGCCACCCCTTCGCGCGGTTTGACCACGCAGGGGAACGGCGGGTCCAGCTCGGCCGGGTCCTGCCCGGGGGCCAACTCGGCGGACCAGACGGTGTCCTGGCCGGTCAGCGCGAGGTGGCGGCGCAGCTGGCCCTTGTCCTTGGCACGCAGCGCGGCCTTCCAGTCCTTGGCCGGGAGGCCGAAGTACTCGGCGGCCAGGGCGGTCTGGGTCTGCAGGTGGTCGCTGTTGCTGAACACCGCGTCGGGCGCGTGGTCGGGGGAGGCCAGGGCACGGCGGGAGACCAGGCTGACGACGGCGCGGAAGTCGCGCACGTCGCACTCCAGGACTTCGGGCGCCGCGAAGGGGAGCGTGGCGTAGGCCTGCCGGTGGGGTTCGGCGCAGTCGGTGAGGACGGTGACGTCGAGCCCGAGCCGGGCGGCGGCGGGCAGGAAGCCGGCGGTGACCGAGTCGGTGGGGTTCAGGGCGAGCAGGTAGAGCCGCATGGAGAGTCCTCGGAGGGATGGCGGAGGAGGGTGGGCGAACGGATGACAGCTGACAACTTTCGAAATCTGTTACATGTCAGCTGCCAGCTGTTGTCGGTCAGCTGTCGGTTGTCAGCTGTCATCCGTTCGCCGGCGTTCGCGGGACGACTACTGGGGCGCGTCCACACCCGCGGCCTTGGCGATGTCGACGAGCATCGCGTCGGCGGCCTGGACGCCGATGCCGGACATCCAGGTCTCGTCCGGGACGTTGAACACCTTGTTGTTCTTGACGGCGTTCAGGCCCTGCCAGACCGGGGTCTGCTGGACCTCGCTCTCCTTGGTCTTGGTCGGGTCGTCGGCGGTGGTGACGAACACCAGGTCGGCGTCGGCCTGGTTGATCTGCTCGGCGCTGACCTCGACGATGTTCTGGTCCACGTCCTGCGAGGCCGGGCGAGCCAGGCCGACGTCCTTGAGCACCACGCCGCTGTAGGAGGACTTGGCGTACAGGCGGGTGGGCCCGGCCACGAAGCGGACCACCGACGCGGTCGGCATGGTCCCGTTGAACTTGGCCTTGATCTCCTCGCCGAGCTTCTTCGCCCGCGCCTCGTAGTCCGCGAGCGCCTTCTTGGCCTCTTCCTCCTTGCCGAGCGCCTGGGCGTACAGCGCCAGGTTCTCCTTCCACGGGAACCCGGTGGTCTCGGCCAGCACGGTCGGGGCGATCGCGTTCAGCTGGGAGTACACCTTGGCGTGGCGGACCTTGGAGGAGAGGATCAGGTCGGGCTTGAGGGAGGCGATCAGCTCCAGGTTCGGCTCGTTCATCGGGCCGACGTCCTTGGTGTCCTTGATCTTGTCCTTGAGGTAATTGGGGAACCCGCCCTCGGTCTTCATGTGCGGGGACACCGCGCCGACCGGCGTGATGCCGAGCAGGGTGACGTCGTCCAGCTCGCCGCTGTCCAGGACGACGACGCGCTTGGGCCGACTCTTGAGCTCGGCGGTGCCGGCGGCGTGCTTGACGCTGCGCGGGAACCCGGCGGCGGTGCCGGCCGAGGCGGAGGCCGCGGAGTCGCCGCCGGACTTGGCACCGTCCCCGCTGCTGCCGCAGGCGGCGAGCAGGGTGGTCGAGAGGGCGACGGCGAGGGCGGCGACGGGGAGTCGGCGGTTCATCGGGGTTCCTTGGATCGGGTCGAACGGGGGGACGGGGGAGGGAAGTTCAGGGCGCCACGGAGTCAGCGGACGCAGCGGAAGCAGTTGAAGCAGCGGAGGAAGTGGAGCCGGTGGAGGCAGCGGGGGCGGCACCGGAGCACCGTGCCCGATTCCGTGCCCGATTCCGCGCCCGCGGCACGACCAGCGGCGTGCCGGTCTCCGGGTCGGGCACGATCCGGCACGGCACCTGGAAGACGGTCTCCACCAGCTCGGCCGTCAGCACCTCCGACGGCGGACCGGCGGCCGCGAGCCGCCCGTCCTTGAGCACCACCAGGTGGTCGGCGTACCGGGCGGCCTGCCCGAGGTCGTGCAGCACCATGACGACGGTGCGTCCGGCCTCGGCGTGCAGGTCGGCGACCAGGTCGAGCACGTCGAGCTGGTGACGCAGGTCCAGGAAGGTGGTCGGCTCGTCGAGCAGCAGCAGGTCGGTCTCCTGGGCGAGCGCGAGCGCGATCCAAACCCGCTGACGCTGCCCGCCGGAGAGTCGGTCGACCTGCCGGTCGCGGAGTTCGGCGGTGCCGGTGCGCTCCAGCGCCTCCTCGACGGCGGCCTGGTCGGCCTTGGACCACGGGCTGAGCATCCGCTGGTGCGGGTACCGTCCGAGCCGTACCAGCGCCTCGACGGTGACTGCCTCCGGTGTGACCGGTTGCTGCGGAAGCAGGCCCATCCGCTTGGCGAGTGCCCGGGCGGGCATCCGGTGGATGTCCGCGCCGTCCAGGGTGACGGTGCCGGCGGCCGGGTCGAGCAGTCGGACGAGCCCGCGCAGCAGCGTCGACTTGCCGCAGGCGTTCGGTCCGACGATCGCGGTGACGGCGTTGCCGGGCAGTTCGAGGTCGAGCCCCTCGACGATGGTGCGGTCGCCGTAGCGCAGGCCGAGGCCCCGGGCGGCCAGCCGGTTCGCGGGCACAGCGGCGGGCACGGCGGCGGCCACAGCGGAGGTCGCGGGGGAGGTCCCGGCAGCGGGCACGGCGGAGGTCTCCGGGGACGTTGCGGCGGCGGGCACGGCGATGGCCGCGGTGGAGGTCTCGACGGAGGTCATCAGCTGCTCCTCTGGGGAAGCCGGCCCTGGCGGATCATCAGCACCAGGAGCCAGGGCGCGCCGAGGGTGGCGGTGACGGCACCGACCGGCAGGCCGTGGACGGGGATCACGTGGAGCACCAGGAGGTCGGCGGAGAGCAGCAGCACGGCGCCGGTGAGCGCGGTGAGGCCGAGCGTGCCGAGGGTGGGCGGCCCGGCGAGCAGCCGGACGAGGTGCGGGACGGCGAGCGCGACGAAGGCGACCGGCCCGGTGAGGGCGGCGGCCAGCGAGGCGAGGGTGATGGTGAGCAGCAGCAGCCAGAGCCGGTCGCGGGCCGGGTTGAGGCCGAGGCTGCCGGCGGAGTCGTCGCCGAGGTCGAGCACGGCGATCCGCCGCTGACAGAGCAGGGCGCCGACGGCGGTCAGCGCGATGGCGGAGCCGCCGATCCACACCTCGGTCCAGTTGCGGCCGTAGAGCGAGCCAGTGGTCCACTGCAGCGCCGAGGAGGCCAGCTCGGCTGGGAACCGTACGATCATCAGGTTCACGGCGGCGGCCAGGCCCTGCTGCACCGCCAGGCCGACCAGCACCAGCCGGGTGACGGCCATCTTCGAGCGCCAGGCGAAGCCGCCGAGCAGCAGCGCCGCGAGCAGCCCGCCGCCGACCGCGGCCAGCGGGATCAGCTGCTGGGAGGCACCGGTGGCGAGCATCAGCACCGCGCCGAAGGAGGCGCCGCCGGTGATGCCGATGGTGTCGGGGGCGGCCAGCGGGTTGCGGAACAGCCGCTGCAGCATCGAGCCGGCCATCGCCAGTCCGGCGCCCGCGATCAGGGCGGAGACGACGCGGGGCGCGCGGAACTGCTGCACCACCAGGACGTTGCCGGGATCGCCCTGTCCGACGAGCGCGCGCAGCGCGTCCCAGACGGGGATGCCGACCTGCCCGGTGCCGAGCGCGACCCCGGTCAGCAGCACCAGCAGCGCGGCGGCGACCAGCGACCAGACGGCGGTACGGGTCCGGCGGCGGGAGAGGGCCCGGGCGGGGAGGAGGAGCGCGGTCACCGGGCCACCTTCCGGGCCAGCACCGCGAGCAGCGGTGCGCCGAGGAAGGCCGTGACGATGCCGACCTCGATCTCGGACGGGCGGACCACCAGTCGGCCGAGCACGTCGGCGGTGAGCAGCAGCAACGGACCGGCGATCAGACAGCCGGGCAGTAGCCAGCGGTGGTCGTTGCCGAGCAGCGGGCGGACCAGGTGCGGGGCGGCCAGTCCGATGAACGCCACCGGCCCGGCGACGGCCACCGCACTGCCCGCGAGCAGGACGACGGCGAGCCCCCCGGCCACCCGGATCCGGGCCACCGGCACGCCCAGCGACTGCGCGGTCTCGTCACCGAGGGCCAGCGCGTTGAGCGCGGGCGAGATGGCGAGGGCGCCGACCAGACCGAGCGCGAGGAAGGGCAGGACGGGGGTGAGGGCGTCCAGGTGCCGCCCGGCGATCGAGCCGACCAGCCAGAACCGGGCCTCGTCCAGAGTGCGGTGACTGGCCAGCATCAGCGCCGAGGTCCAGGAGGTGAGCACCACGGTGAGTACGGTGCCGCCGAGCGCGAGCCGGACCGGGTCCAGGTCCCCGCCGCGCCGGGACATCGCGTACGCGGCGACGGCGGCGACAGCCGCGCCGGCGAAGGCGAACCAGACGTACTCGACCGGCCGGGAGAGGTCCAGCACGTAGATCGCGGCGACCACGGCGAGGCTCGCGCCCGCGTTGATGCCGAGGGTGACCGGGGAGGCCAACGGGTTGCGGGTGACGCCCTGGGCGACCGCCCCGGCGACGCCGAGCGCGGCCCCGACGGCCAGCCCGATGAGCGTGCGCGGGACCCGAAGGCCCGTCACCACATCGGCGTCACCGCCGTGGGCGGCGCCGGTGAGGGCGTCGACGACGGCGGACAGCGGAATGGATCGGGAGCCCAGGGCCAGGCTCAGGGCCGCACACAGCACGAGCGCGCACACGCCGGCGGCCAGCAGCAAGGGCTGCCGGACCGCCGAGGCACGAGGCGTCGCCGGGGCTGTGGAGGCCGACGGTTCGGTTCTCAGCACGAGGCGATATCTTAGGTTAGGTTTACCTAAGTTCGTCAAGGCGGGGTTCGTTTGCCCCCGACCGGTCCCGATTGACCCCCCGACTGCCCCCCGACCGATCCGGCGTGCCGGATCAATGTGTCGATCGGCGAGGTCCTGCGTGGTCGCCGAGCGACATGAGGCATTGTAAGGTGAGCCTCACCTTAATCGATCATACGGAATCGATCTCGGGAGTGTCGATGGTTCCCGGAACACCCCTGCCCGTCGTGCCTCGCGGCGCCCTGCCGCTCGCGGCGTCCACCGCGCTCGTCGGCGACTACCGGCGGCTGCTGGAGCTGTGCCCGGTGCTGGAGCTGCGCCTGCTCGACGCTGCCGAGCCCGCCCCGCGCGCCGCCGACGGCTGGTACTCCGGAGCCGAACTCGCCACCGACGAACGGGCGCTGGCCGCCGTCCTGGCCGGCGAGGAGGACCGCATCGCCGCCGAGCACGGCCGCGCCCCGCGACCGCACGTCACCGCCTCCCGGCTGCTGCACCACTACGTCTGGTCGACCTGCCTGATCGTCGCCGGCCCCTGGCACCTCGCCCGGCGGGTCCCCGTCGTCGACCCCGCCGACCTCTGGCTGCACGCCCCCACCGGCGCGCTCGCGCTGCGTCCACGCGGTCACGTGACCCTCCCCGGCGACGACGAGCTCCGTGCCGAACTGCGGGCCGCCGTGGTCGCGCACGTCGAGCCGGTGCTCGCGGCGCTCGCCGGGCCCACCCGGCGCCGCGACCGGGCGCTCTGGGGCATGGTGACGGACGATCTGGCCTCCGCCATCTGGTACCTCGGCCGGATGCTCGGCGAGGCGGACAGCGCCGCCTCGAAGGACACTGCCTCGAAGGAAGCCGCTGCGGAGGACGCCGCCGTCGCCGCCGCCGAGGCCGTCCTGCCCGGCGGCACCCAGCCGCTCCCGGGCGCCGCCGACTTCCGCCGCCTGCGCACCCCCGACGGGCGGGCCCACCACACCCGCACCCGGCTCGGCTGCTGCCTCTACTACGCGGTCAAGCCCGAGGCCGTCGCCTGCCTGACCTGCCCGCGCACCACCGACGAGGAACGGCTGCAACGGCTCTGACGGCCCGGCCGTATCCCTGGCGTCCCTGACGGACCGTCCGCAACCGTGCGGCGCACCGGGGTTCGTTGTCAGTGGCATCGGCTATGGTCACCCGCGTGATCGATTCCACCATGCGGGTCCGGATCGCCCGCCCCTCGCGCGACCTCGCGGCGGCCGAGCGCTTCCATGTCGGCGGCCTCGGTCTCGACGTGCTGTGGCGCACCACCGAGCGGGTGTCCGGCGAGCACGACCTGCTCATGGTCGGCCCGCCCGGCGGCTCCTGGCACTTCGAACTCACCCACGACCCGGAGCGGCCGCTGGAGCCCACCCCGACGCCGGACGACCTGTTCGTCGTCTACCTCGGCACGCCGGTGGACGAGGCCCTGGTCGCCCGGCTGGAGGCGGCCGGCGGCACCCGGGTCAAGGCCCACAACCCGTACTGGGACGAGTTCGGCGTGACGATAGCCGACCCGGACGGCTACCGGCTGGTGCTCTGCTCCCGCACCTGGGGGAGTTGACCGGTCGGGCCCGTTCAGCTCCCGTCGCGCGGCGCCGGGCCGGGCGCAGGGTCTCCGGTCCCGCCGGGCAGCACCGCCACGCCCCGGTCCAGGTCCACGCCGAAGTGCGGCGGTGATCCGGCCTGCGCGTCGTCCCGCAGCGCCAGTTGCTCCTTCTTCTGCTCGACCTGTATCCGCTTTCCCGGGCTGAACAGCGCGTGCAACTCGTCCATCCCGCCGACGCCGAAGCCCACCCCGGGCCCGCGCTGCCGCTGACGCGGTGACGCCTCGTCCCGGATCTGCCACGCCGCCAGCACGGCCAGTCCCAGCACTGCCGCCACTGCCGCCACCACACCCACGATCAACCCCATGTCCGCTCAACGCCGCACCGGGGCAGGGGCGTTCCCCGAAGGCCCGTTCGGATCGGGTGCCGCGCCGACCGGTTACGCTGCCGCACGAACGGAAGGAGCGCCCTCACCATGACCGTGCGCGGAACCCTCGTGAACATCCGGACGGCGGACGGCACTGCCGACGCCTACCTCGCCCACCCCGACGACGATCGGGCCCACCCGGGCGTCCTCCTCTACATGGACGCCTTCGGGCTCCGGCCGCATCTGAAGAGCACGGCCGACCGCCTGGCCGCGGCCGGGTACACCGTGCTCGTCCCCAACGCCTACTACCGGAACGGCCGCGCGCCGGTCGTCGAACTGCCCGAGTTCATCGACCCGGAGCGCGACGACGCGCTCTTCGACCGGCTCATCCCGCTGCTCGCCACCCTCACCCCCGACGTGACCGAGCGCGACGCGGACGCCTACCTGCGCTGGTTCGCCGAGTCCCCGCTGGTCCAGGACGGCCCGGTCGGCCTCACCGGCTACTGCCGCGGCGCCCTCCTCGCCCTGCGCACCGCCGCCAGCCACCCGGACCGGATCGCTGTGGCGGCCGGCTTCCACGGCGGCAACCTCGCCACCGAGCGCCCTGACAGCCCGCACCTGGGCGCCCACCGGATCACCGCCGAGCTGTACTTCGGCCACGCCGACCAGGACGAGTCGCTGCCGCCCGAGCAGATCGACCGGCTCGCCGAGGCCCTCACCGCCGCCGGCGTCCGGTACCGGGCCGAGGTGTACACCGGCGCCCTGCACGGATACACCCAGGCCGACACCATCCGCTACGACGCGGCCGCCGACGAACGGCACTGGGAGGCGCTGCTCGGCCTGCTGAAGCGCGTCCTGCCGGCCTGAGGCCCGTCCGCGGGTCCGCCCGCGTCCGGTTTCCGCCGACCTGCCCGCCGGCTCGCCTGCCCGCCCCGGCCGCGTCCGGCCCCGCCGGCACGGTCCGCGCCCGATCTGTTGGCCTCCGGTTCATTGCCCGGACCGACGGAGTTCGGGCGTCGGAGCGGACCGGCGGGCAACGTCGGGTGCCTGACGAGGAGTCGGGTCGCGTCGCGCTGGGCATCGGGGTAACGACCGCGGGCATCGGGGGAACGGGACCGAGCGACGGATCCAGGGGGCCGTACGTGCACATCATGCAAGGCAAGCGGGGGACGCAGAGCGGGCCGGGCCTGCGGAGCGTCCAGGACACCATCGCGCGGGCATTCGCCGAGTGCACGCCCGGCGGGGTGCGGCCGGGCGAACTCGACCGCGGCGGAAGGGCGTTGCGCTGGGTCGAGGCCGGGCAGGGCGGCGGCGCGCCGGTGGTCCTGATCGCAGGCTGCGGCACCCCGTCGCTCACCTGGACGCCCGTCCTGCCCGAACTCGCCCGGCACGGGCGGGTGGTGGCGTACGACCGGGCCGGACTCGGCGCCAGCGAGCCCCACCGCGCGACAGGCCGCGCGACAGGCGGTGCGACAGGTGGCGCCACAGGGCGCGCCACCGGCCTGGCCGTGGCCCGGGCCGCAGCTCCGACCCTGGACGGTCAGCTCGAGGACCTCGCCGCCCTGGTGCGGCACCTGGACGCAGGGCCGACGGTCCTGGTCGGCCACAGCTGGGGCGGCCAGCTGGCCCAACTCCTCGCCTGGCAGCGGCCGGAGCTGGTGGCCGGGCTGGTCCTGGTGGACCCGGCGCACGAGGAGTTCCAGCCGCCGGCCATCCGCGTCGCCGAAGCCGCGCTGAACCGGATGTGGCTGCTCCGTGCGGCGCTGGCGCCCTCCTCGCCCGGAGCGGCGGATCCGATCGCCCGGGCCGAGGCGGCCGTGGTCGCGCACCACCACCAGCGGTGGACCGTCCTCGCCGAGAACCGGCTGACGACCGTCGCCGCCCCCGAGATCCGGCGCCGCCGCTCCACGGCGCGGCTGCCCGAGGTGCCGGTGGCCGTGCTGAGCGCGACCGAGGGGCTGCCCGGGGTGCTGCGCTCCCGGTGGACCGCCCTGCAGTCGCAGATCGCGTCCGGTGCCATCAGGGGAACGCACATCGTGGTGCGCGGCGCCGGTCATGCCGTCCACGCCGACCGGCCCAGGGCGGTCATCGCGGCCGCGCTGGAGGTGTCCGACCACGCCCGATACATCCGGAAGGTCTGACAAGGCTCTGGCAGTTGTGCTCAATTCCTTTGCACATCCGAGCGGCTGAGGACACGACACGCTCTGGCACACTGTGTGCCGACGACCCGTCGGGGAGGGTCACGACACACGGGGGGACAGGGGCATGAGCGGGGCGGGCACCGTGCTCGGCGGGCGGTACAGGCTGGTCGAGAAGATCGGCGGCGGCGCGATGGGCTCGGTCTGGCGGGCCGAGGACACCGTGCTGGCGCGACAGGTGGCGGTCAAGATCCTCCGCTCGGAGCTGTTCGAGGACGGCACCGCCGCCCAGCGCTTCCGCCGGGAGGCCCAGCTGGTCGCCGCGATCGACCACCCCGGCGTCGTGCACGTCCACGACTACGGCGAGAGCGGTGCGGACGGTGACGAGCGCTGCGCCTACATCGTCATGGAGCTGATCGACGGCCGTCCGCTGGACCAGGTGCTCGAGGACACCGGCCCGATGACCGTGAAGCGCGCCCTCGGCCTGGTGGCCGGCGCCCTGGACGCGCTGCACGCCGCGCACCGGCGGGACATCGTGCACCGGGACATCAAGCCGTCCAACCTGATGGTGCGTACCGACGGCCGGGTGGCCGTCACCGACTTCGGCATCGCCCGGGCGATCGCCAGCACCAAGCTCACCGCCCCGTTCGCGATCATCGGCACCGCGCTCTACATGTCCCCGGAGCAGGCCGAGGGATTGCCCCTCGGGCCGGCCACCGACCTCTACTCGATCGGCGTGGTCTGCTACGAACTGCTGGTGGGCAAGCCGCCGTACTCCGGTGACGGGCCGCTGCAGATCGCGCTCAAGCACGTCAACCAGCCGGTGCCGGAGCTGCCGGAGGCCTTCCCTGCGGCGGTCCGGGTGCTGGTCGCCAGGGCGTTGGCCAAGAAGCCCGAGGAGCGGTTCGCGGACGCCGCCGCGATGGCGGCCGCGGCCCGCGCGGCGCTCGGCGGCGTCGGATCCGGGAGCGCCACGGGCGACAGCCGGACGATCGCCCTCCGGTCCGGCACCGGCTCGGCGGCAGAGGGGGAGGCCAAGCGAGAAGCCGAGGCGGCAGCCAAGGAACGAGCCGAGCGAGAGACGCCCGCGGGCGAGCCGGACAAGGGCGAGCCGGACAAGGGCGCGTCGGACAAGGGCGACCCGGCCAAGGGCGGGTCGGCCAAGGGCGGGTCGGCGAAGGCCGGCGCCGTGGTCACTCCCGCCATGCGTGACACCCCTTCGCCGGACGAGGTCGCGAAGGTGCAGTCGCAGGCGCAGACCGAGCCCGGCAAGCGCCGGTCCCGGCGCGCCCTGCTGGTGCCCGTGATCATCCCCGTCGTCATCTCGATGGGCACCGCCACCGCCCTGTTGGTCGACCGCAGCCCCGGCGACTCCGGTGCGGCCGTGCCGCCCGCCGCCCAGCCGACGGTCGTGGTCACCGTCTCCGCGAACCCGGTCACCGGCAGCCCGGCCGCCGCGACCACCACCGGGCCCGCCACTCCGCCGCCGACCGACGCCCCGGCGGCCACCCCGACCCCCGACCAGCCGGCGCCCGGCACCCCGAACCAGCAGCAGGCCCCCGTCCCGGTTCCGGGCCAGGCCGGAAACGCCGGCGGCGCCTCGGGCGGCAGCCGGGCCGGCGGTGCGGGCACGGCCTCCGGCGGTGGTACCTCCGGCAACGGGGCCGGTGGCAACGGGTCCGGTGGCACGTCCGGCAACGGGTCCGGTAGCGGCCAGGCGAACCAGCCCGGCGGCGGTGCCAACCCGCCCGCCCCGCCTGCCAACCAGAACCCGCAGCCGCCGGCCCAGACCACGGGCGGCGGCACCACCGCGGCCCCGCAGAGCCCGAGCCGGCCCCCGTCCTGCGGCGGCAACAGCTGGAGCACCATCGTCAGCGTCAAGGACGGCCGTTCGATCGGGATGCGCGACGACAACCTGAACGGCGACAACCCGATCGTGCTCGGCGGTGCCGCGCAGTACGGCTGGGTGCGGTCGACCAACCCCGGCTCGTGGATCCTCTTCAACGCCTGCAACAACGGCGGCCCGCAGCTCGTCCAGACCACGGACGGGAAGGTCGCGTTGAGCAACGGGTTCAGCTACCTCACCAACTGGACCGTCCGCAACGGCTCCACCGCGGGCTCGTACACGCTGGCCGACTACATGAACTCGGTCTGCATGACCAACAACGGTCCGGGCAACGCGGTCACCATGGTGACCTGTACCCCCGGCAATACGGCCCAGGAGTGGCGGCTCCAGTGAAGGCGTCCGGGGAGTCCTAGCAGTCGTCAGGCGCGCGGACAAGGGTGCGGGGTGGCGGACCCTCGCCACCCGGGTGTCAAGGGACCGTGTGGAAAGTTCTACACAGATGTAAAAGTCGATCGCAGGTCGATCGAATCCGCCCGCCGGACGGCCGTTCGGCGGGCGAAGGGCTGCCGCGCAGGCGGTCGGACATGGTTCGAGTGGAAACGAATCGCAGGATGCGGTGAATCGCCCCGATTCGCCTGCCACTTGAACACCCTTTACCCCGTGGCGGGACCTGGCCAATCCTTGAGGCAGACCTGTCATTTCATCTGTTGGATTGTCATGCTTGTGGTCATCCCCAGCGGTAGCCCCCACCCCCACCCTTGGTGGCGAGCCGCTCGACTGCACGGGATTTCAGCACGTCAGCGCCCGTTCCGCCCCACAGGTGCCGACCCGGCCCCCGGGACGTGGCGTGACCGCGCCCAGACGCGGTTTCCCGGAAGGACTCCCACGTGAAGCGAAAGCTCGCGGCTGTCGCCGTACTCTCGGCCACCGCCCTGCTGACCGGTGTGATCCAGGTGAGCACCGCCGCCCAGGCCGCCCCCGCCTCCTCGCCCTCGCCGCAGGCCCAGGCCGCCCAGCAGCACGCGACCGTGCTCGCGGTGGCGAGCGGCCAAGCCGGCCCGCTCGCCAAGGCGCTCGGCCTCGGCGACAAGGAGCAACTGGTCGCCAAGGACGCCGTGGTGGACAAGGACGGCACCCGTCACCTGCGCTTCGAGCGCACCTACGCCGGCCTGCCGGTGATCGGCGGCGACCTGGTCGTCCACCAGAAGGCCGACGGTGCCGTGAAGTCGGTCTCCAAGGCGGTCTCCGCGCGGATCGACCTGCCGAGCGTCACCCCGAAGGTCCCGGCCGACCAGGCCGCCGCACAGGCCACCGGCGCGGTCAAGGCCACCGTCGGGGCGACCCTCGACGCCGACCAGTCGCCGCTGGCCGACGTCCACCAGACCGGCAAGGCCCAACTGGTGGTCTGGGCCACCGACGGCAACCCCCGCCTCGCCTACCGCACCACCGTCGAAGGCGTGCGCGCCGACGGCACCCCGAGCAGCCAGGTCCTGGTCACCGACGCGGCGAGCGGCCAGGTGCTGTCCACCCACGAGAAGGTGCAGACCGCCGCCGGCACCGGCAAGGGCGTCTTCGTCGGCCAGGTCGCGCTGACCACCGCGGAGAGCGGCGGGCAGTACCAGCTCAAGGACGGCACCCGTGGCGGCCAGTCCACCACCGACATGAGCAACGGCACCTCGGGCAGCGGCTCGCTGTTCGCCAACACCACCGACACCTTCGGTGACGGCACCGCCGCCAACCGCGAATCCGCCGCCGTGGACGCCCAGTTCGGCGCCGCCACCACCTGGGACTTCTACAAGAACACCTTCAGCCGCAACGGCATCCGCAACGACGGCGTCGGCGCCCTCAGCCGGGTGCACTACGGCTCCAACTACGTCAACGCGTTCTGGAGCGACGACTGCTTCTGCATGTCGTACGGCGACGGCAGCGGCGACGCCGCCCCGCTCACCGAACTCGACGTGGCCGGCCACGAGATGACCCACGGCGTGACCGCCGCGACCGCCAACCTCAACTACGCGGGCGAGTCCGGCGGCCTCAACGAGGCCACCTCCGACATCATGGGCACGATGGTCGAGTTCTACGCCAACCTGCCCTCCAACCCCCCGAACTACTGGGTCGGCGAACTGATCAACCTGAACGGCGACGGCAGCCCGCTGCGCTACATGGACCAGCCGAGCAGGGACGGTCAGTCCGCCGACTACTGGGACGCCAACGTCGGCAACCTGGACGTCCACTACTCGTCCGGCGTGGCCAACCACTTCTTCTACCTGCTGTCCGAGGGCAGCGGCGCGAAGAGCATCAACGGGTTCAACTACAACAGCCCGACGTACGACAACTCGACGCTCGCCGGCATCGGCCGGGACAAGGCCGCGCAGATCTGGTACAAGGCGCTGACCACGTACTTCACGTCCACCACCGACTACGCAGCGGCCCGTGCGGCCACCCTCAGCGCGGCGACCGACCTGTACGGCGCGGGCAGCACGGAGTACAACGCCGTCGCCGCCACCTGGACGGCGGTCAACGTCAACTGAGGTGGGGCGACCGGGTCGGACTGATCGAGTCGGGTTGACCTGACTCGGGCGAAACCGAGGCCCTGCCGGGCCGTGGGTGCCGGCCGGAAGGGCCATGGGCGGCGGGGGCGACGGGGTGCGGACCACCGTCGCCCCCGCCGCTTCTTGCCGTTTGACGACACGTCAGGACCGGCCGATGTCGTGCAGCTCCTGCGCGGCGAGGACGGCGTCGCCGTGCTCGACGGCCCAGGAGCCGAGTGCGCGGATCGGGCCGAGCAGGGCCGCGCCCGCCTCGGTGAGGGCGTAGTCGACCCGTGGCGGGGCCTCGGCGTAACGGCGGTGCTCCACCAGGCCGTTGTACTCCAGTCGCCGTAGCGCCTCGTTGAGGACCTTCGGGCTGATCCCGCCGATCCGGTCGAGCAGCGCCCGCGGGCGCATCGGTCCCCGCTCGCCGAGGACGTAGACGACAACGCTGTCCCAGCGGTTGGCGATCACCTCGAAGGCCAGCCGGGCGCGGCAGTCGGCCGCGAAGGCGCCGCCGCCCAGGTCGTCGGCCTCCTCGCCGTCCCCCTTCTCGATCTCGCCGCTGCGGCTCGTGGTGTCCATGCGGCCATCCTGCCCGAACCGATGCGTACCGGGCGGTGTGCATCGGGCCGCCTAGCGTGCCGGGTACGGAAGTTCGCACCGACTGCGGTCGGGCACCGATGGCGAGGAGTGGACATGCGGATCGGCATTCTGGGGACGGGCGCCATGGCGGCGGCCCTCGGTGGGGCCTGGGTGCGGGCCGGGCACGAGGTACTGGTGGGCGGTCGCGACCCGGAGGCGGCGAAGCAACTGGCTGCAGCGATGGGCGCGGTGGACGGCGGCGACCCGGCGCAGGCAGCGAGGTTCGGGGAGGCCGTACTGGTCGCGGTACCGGCCGCGGCGGCGGTGGCGGTGGTCGCCCCGCTGGCGGCCGAACTGGCCGGGCGGACCCTCCTGGACTGCACCGTGCCGATGGCCCCGGGCGCGGACGGCCCGCACCTGACCACGACGGGAACCGCCGACTCCATCGCCGCGCGGCTCGCCTCGACGGCTCCGGCGGCCCGGGTGGCCAAGGTGTTCGGCATCTGCCACGAGAGCATCTGGACCCTGCCGCGGCCCGCTTTCGAGGGCGGCACCCCGCTCGGCGTCCCGTACTGCGCGGACGACCCGGTGGCCGCCGCGCTGGTCGCCGACCTGGTGGCTTCCATGGGCTGCCTGCCGGTGCACTGCGGCGGGCTCGACCGGGCCGGACTGCTGGAGGCGACGGCCGTCTTCGCGATCGGCGTCTGGTGGTCGGGCGGCGAGGCGCGCCGGGTCTTCCCGTCGCCGGCCCTGGCGCCGGGAGCGACCGACGACGAGGGCTAGCAGGGCCGGCAGGCCGCCGTGGCCCCCAGAACCTGCGGCCGTCGCGGTACGGCCGGGGGCGGAGGGGCGGCGGGATGACAGCTGACAGCGGACAGATTTCAACATCTGTCCGCTGTCAGCTGTTGTCTGTTATCTGTCGCCTGTCCGCCGTCACCTGTTCGCCGAGCCCTGGGTGAGGCCCGCGCGGATCCCGTCCAGGATCAGCCCCGCGCCGGTGTAGCCGATGCCGAGCATCCACAGGCTGTCGACCACCTGGAACACCCGGCCGTTCCGGACGGCATCCAGGTTCTTCCACAGCGCGCCCGCGGTGACCCTGCCCACGTCGGACTTGTCCGCGTCCCCGTACACCGAGTAGAAGATGACGTCGGCCGCCGCCTGGTCGACCTGCTCCGGGCTGATCTCGATCGAGAAGCCGGGCTTGTCCTGGTTGGCGGGTCGACCGAGCCCGAGGTCCTTGAACAGTGAGCCGACGAAGGTGTCGTTGAGGTACAGCCTGGTCGGCGCGCCCGCCAGGAAGCGGGCCATCTCGACCCGGGTGGCGGCGGCCTTGGCCGGTCCGCCGAGTGCGGTGACCAGGTCCCGCAGCTTCGTCCGGTACGCGGTGTCCGCAGCCTCGGCCTCGGCCTGGCGGCCCAGCGCCTCCGCGTGCAGCCGGGCGTTCTCCTTCCAGGTCGGTCCGGTGGTCTTGGAGAGCACGGTCGGTGCGATCTTGGACAGCTCGTCGTACCGCTTGTCGTCGCGGACCTGGTTGCTCAGGATCAGGTCCGGCCGCAGCGCCGCGATCGCCTCCAGGCTGGGCTGGCCGATGGCGCCGACGGCCTTCGTCCCGGTCAGCCGGTCAGCGGGGAGGTAGGTCGGGAAGGGTGCGCCGGCGCTGACGGTGGTGGCGCCGACCGGGACGAGACCGAGGGTGACCACCGAGTCCAGGGCGTCGGTGTCCAGCGCCACCACCCGAGCCGCCCGCGCCGGTACGGTGCTCTCGCCGCGTGCGTGCCGGACGGTCCTGGTGCCGCCGCTGCCGGACGAACCGGCTGCCGGGGCAGGTGAGTCGGAGGTGCAGGCGGCGAGCGTCAGGCCCGGGGGGAGCCCGGCGACGAGGCCGAGTACGGCGCGGCGGCTGAGGGGTCTGGGCATCGACGGCACCTCCGACGTACGGGCAGGGCGCGGGAATCCCTGCCCGCACAGCAGCCCGGGTACGCCTCGGAACCGCGCCGGCCCGCCTGCACCTCGGAACCGCCGCGGCCCGCTACGCCTCGGAGCCGTTCTCCCGTCGCTGGCGCAGCAGTTCGTCGTACTCGGCGTGCACCCGGCGGTCCATGGCGAGGGCGAACTGGGCGTCGGCGACGGTCCGGGCGAGTGGCCGCACCCGCAGGATGCGTTCGGTGAGCCGGGCCGCCTCGCCGGGTGGCAGCGGGGTGTCGGCGGACAGTGCGCTGAGCAGGTGCTCGCTGACGACCTCGATGAAGATCTCGGCGATGGCGTCCACGTGTTCCCGGGTGCGCCGGCTGGCGTCCAGCACCGCCGAGAGCGGCACGCCCTCCGCCACCAGCTCGGTGGTGGCGTCCATCAGGCGGCGGCTGACGTGGGTGATCCCGTCCTCCTCGACGGTGATGTAGCCCTGGGCGATCG
This sequence comes from Kitasatospora sp. NPDC033851, assembly GCF_055576085.1. Classification (NCBI taxonomy): domain Bacteria; kingdom Bacillati; phylum Actinomycetota; class Actinomycetes; order Kitasatosporales; family Streptomycetaceae; genus Kitasatospora; species Kitasatospora sp. NPDC033851. The sequence continues at coordinate 283,964 of NZ_JBVIRL010000005.1, forward strand.
ATTCGGCGGTGTTCTCCTCGGTGAGCTGGTCTCCGAAGGCGGCCTTCAGTTCCTCCCAGTCCAGACGTACCGGGGCCTCGTCCGACCAGGGTGCGACGATCGCCGCCTCCAGTCCGATGAGGTCCGCGACGTCCCGGCCGCTCTCGCCGGCGCCGATCAGTTCGACGATGCCGCCGAGGGTGTGGCCGCGTTCCAGCAGTTCGCCGATCATCCGCAGCCGGGCCAGGTGCTCCTCGCCGTACCAGGCGATCCGGCCCTCCTTGCGGGGCGGTTGGAGCAGTTTGCGCTCGCGGTAGAAGCGCAGGGTGCGGGTGGTGATGCCGGCCGCTTCGGCCAGTTCCTCCACCCGGTACTCGCGTTTTCTGTCGCCCGCAGCAGCTCTGACCTTGTCCACGGCGATCAGCATAGGTCCGTCGGCCGGAAAGGCTCCCGGAACGCGGAAGGGAAGCTCCCGGAACCCGGAAGACTCCCGGAACCGGGGCTGTCGCGCTTCTTCCATCCGGTGTCAGCAAGGGCTACCCTGCCAACCATGCCAGTGATTACTGGCGCGATTGGCAGGGTTCCGGGGCAAGCCCCCCGGAGAGCGCGACGATCACCGCCCCACCCTCAGGAGGAGGCCGCATGGCATCCAGCAGCAAGCGCCCCCGATCCGGCGCGTCCGAGACGTCCGCGGTGCCGGACCGGGCCGTACCGCACGTCCGGGTGGCGGTGATCGGCTCCGGCTTCGGCGGCCTCGGCGCCGCGGTCCGGCTGCGCCGCGCCGGGATCACCGACTTCGTGGTCCTGGAACGCGCGGACTCCGTCGGCGGCACCTGGCGCGACAACAGCTACCCCGGCTGCGCCTGCGACGTGCCCTCGCACCTCTACTCCTTCTCCTTCGCCCCCAACCCCGACTGGCCGCGCAGCTTCTCCGGCCAGCCGGACATCCGCGCCTACCTGGAGAAGGTCGCCACCGTCTTCGGTCTCCGCCCCCACCTGCGGTTCAACACCGAGGTGCTGGAGGCGCGTTGGGAGAGCGACGAGACCCGCTGGCGGATCACCACCTCGGCCGGTCAGTGGACCGCCGACGCTGTCGTCTCCGCCGCCGGACCGCTCGCCGACCCGCAGATCCCCGACCTGCCCGGGCTGAGCGGCTTCACCGGCAAGGTGTTCCACTCCTCGCGCTGGGACCACGACTTCGACCTGACCGGCAAGCGCGTCGCCATGGTCGGCACCGGCGCCTCCGCCGCCCAGATCATCCCGTCGATCCAGCCCAAGGTCGGCAAGCTGACCGTCTTCCAGCGCACCCCGGCCTGGGTCCTGCCGCGCCGCGACCGCGAGATCACCCAGCTGGAGAAGTGGCTGCACGGCCGCCTGCCGGTCACCGCGGCGATCCGCCGCGGCACCCTGTTCGCCCTCCGCGAGCTCCAGGTCGACGCCTTCGTCCGCCGCCCCGGAATGCTGCGCCTGGTCCAGCAGCTCGCCGAACGCCACATCGCCCAGGGCATCCAGGACCCGGCGCTGCGCGCCAAGCTCACCCCGGACTACCGGATCGGCTGCAAGCGCATCCTGCTCAGCAACACCTACTACCCGGCGCTCGCTGCGGCCAACACCGAGGTCGTCTCCTCCGGCCTGCGCGAACTGCGCGGCTCCACGCTGGTCGCGGCCGACGGCAGCGAGCACGAGGTGGACGCCATCGTCTTCGGCACCGGCTTCCACGTCACCGACATGCCCATCGGGGACCGGGTGTTCGGCGTCGACGGCACCAGCCTGGCCGAGGAGTGGAAGGACGGCATGGAGGCGCTGCGCGGCTCGACCGTGCGCGGCTTCCCGAACCTCTTCTTCGTCATCGGGCCCAACACCGGCCTCGGCAACAGCTCGATGATTCTCATGATCGAATCCCAACTGAACTACATGATCGACGCGTTGACCACGCTCGGCTCGATCGGCGCCGCCGCCATGCAGCCGACCGCGCGCGCCCAGCGGCAGTGGAACCTCGAACTGCAGCACCGGATGGACCGCACCGTCTGGACCACCGGCGGCTGCCGCAGCTGGTACCTCGACCCGAGCGGCAAGAACACGGTGCTCTGGCCCGACTCCACCACCTCGTTCCGCCGCGCCACCCGCAAGGTGGACCTCGGCGAATACGAGCTGATCATGCGGGCGGTGCCGACTGCCGCCCGCACCGTCCAGGAGGTCACCGCGTGAGTTCCGTCCATCTGCCTGCCGAGTACGAACCACCCGTTCCCATCGAGGAGTTGAGCGTCCGCTCGGCGGACGGCATCCGGCTGCACGTCGAGGTGCACGGCCAACCCGGCGCTCCCACCGTGGTGCTGGCGCACGGCTGGACCTGTTCGACCGCCTTCTGGGCCCCGGTGATCCGCGAACTCTCCGACCGCTACCGGGTGGTGGTCTACGACCAGCGCGGCCACGGACACAGCGAGATCCCGCCGAGCCGGGCCCGCTACTCGACCCGGGCGCTCGCCGAGGACCTGTCCGCCGTGCTCGCCCGGACCGTCCCGGCGGGGGAGCGGGCCGTCCTGGCCGGGCACAGCATGGGCGGAATGACCATCATGGCCGCCGGTGGCCGCCCCGACGTCGCCGAGCGCACCGCCGCCGCCGTCCTGATCTCCACCGGGCCGAGCGAGTTGGTGGCCGAGCTCACCGTCCTGCCCCCGGGCGTTCGCTCCCCGGGCCTGCGCCGCTTCCTGCACCGGCAGCTGCTGCGCTCCCGGATGCCGCTCGGACCGGTCTCGCCGCTCAGCCGGGTGGCGCTCAAGTACGCGACCATGGGGCCGAGTTCGCCCGCCGGTCAGGTCGAGGCGACGGCCCGGATCGTGCACGCCTGCCCGACCGCCGTCCGCGCCAACTGGGCCGCGGTGCTCGACCGGCTGGACGTCCACGCGGGGCTGGCCCGGCTCACCGCGCCCACGGCGGTGGTGGTCGGCACCAACGACCGGCTGACCCCGCCGGTGCACGCACACCGGATGGTCGCCGAACTCAAGGATCCGCAGGGGCTGTTGCTGCTGCCCGGGGTCGGGCACATGTCGCCGCTGGAGCGGCCGTCGGAGGTCGCCGCCGAGATCCACCGGATGGCCGCCGAGCACCTGGTCGGCGCGCCCGCCGGCGCTGATCCCGTCCCGGCCGCAGCCGCCGACTCCACTGCAGAACCCGCCGGGGACACCGCCGTCTCCCTCGCCCACTCCGCCCTTGCCCTCGCCACCGCGGACTCCACTGTGGAGTCCACCAGCGACTCCACCGACGAAAGGACCGCCGTCGCATGAACGCCATCCCGCCGTTGTCCGCGCAGGTCGTCGTCGTCACCGGGGCCGCCCGCGGGGTCGGCGCGTCGCTGGCCCGCAAGCTCGCCCGGCGCGGAGCCAAGGTCGCCCTGCTGGGGCTCGAGCCGGAGGAGCTGAAGGCCGTCGCCACCCAGTGCGGGCCCGACGCGACCAGCTGGGAGGTGGACGTCACCGACCTCGACGCGCTCGACGACACCGCCCGCCGGATCAAGGAGCACTACGGGCGGATCGACACGGTCGTCGCCAACGCCGGGATCGCCATCGGCGGACCGCTGACGGACAGCGACCACCGGGCCTTCAGCCGGGTCATCGAGGTGAACCTGCTCGGCAGCGTCGCCACCGCGCGGGCCTTCCTGCCGGCGCTCACCGAGAGCCGCGGCTACCTGCTGCAGATCGCCTCGCTCGCCGCGCTGACGCCGGCGCCGCTGATGAGCGCGTACTGCGCCAGCAAGGCCGGGGTGGAGGCCTTCGCCCACTCGATCCGCGCCGAGGTCGCCCACCAGGGGGTGAAGGTCGGCGTCGGATACCTGAGCTGGACCGACACCGACATGGTGCGCGGCGCCGACGAGGACACCGTGCTGAAGCAGATGCGGTCCCGGCTGCCGTGGCCGGCGAACAAGACGTACCCGCTGGAGCCCGCGGTGGACCGGATCGTCGCGGGGATCGCCCGCCGGTCCGCCCACGTCTACGCCCAGGCCTGGCTGCGCGGCATGCAGCCGGTCCGCTGGGTGCTGCCGAGCCTGATCGCGGTGGTCGGCTCCCGGGACGTCGCCCGGCTCGCCCCCCAGCTCGCGGCCACCGCCGCGAGCCGCCTGCGCGCCGTCGGCGCCGGAGGTGCGGCGGACACGGCAGCCCGGGGGAGCCACAGCGGCTCGGGCAGCTGACCCCGGACGGGGTCACAGAGGACAGCTGGCGGACGGCAGTCGACAGATGACAGCTGACAGATTTCGAAATCCGTCAGCTGTCATCTGTCAGCTGTTCGCAATCCGCGCCAGCGTCTCCAGCGCCCGCGCCAGCACCGGCAACGGCGGCGACGCGAGCCCGACCCGGACGGCGGACGGCGAGCGCCGCGGATCCACCGCGAACGCCGTCGCGGGCGTGACCGAGACCCCGGCCCGTGCGGCCGCCGCGACGAAGGTCTCCGCCCGCCACGCCCCCGGCAGCTCCCACCACAGGTAGTACGAGCACGGATCGGCCCGCAGCCGCTGCCCCGCCAGCACCTCGCGCGCCAGCAGCTGCCGGGCCGCCGCGTCGGCCCGCTTCGCCGCCTCGACCACGGCCAGCGTGCCGTCCCCGATCCAGCGCACCGCGGCCTCCAGCGCGAACCCGCTCGGCGTCCACCCGCCCGACCGCAGCGTGCCCGCCACCGGATCGCGCAGCGCGGCCGGCACGACCGCGAACCCGGTGGTCAGCCCGGGGGCCAGCCGCTTGGAGAGGCTGTCCACCAGGACGGTGCGCTCCGGTGCCAGCGCGGCCAGGGGTTTCAGCTCGGGTCGCAGGAAGGACCAGATGGCGTCCTCGACCACCGGCAGGTCGAGCCGTCGCAGCTCCTCCGCGAGCGCCACCGCCCGCTCGCGCGGCAGGCTCACTCCGAGCGGGTTCTGCAGCCGGGGCTGCAGGTACACGGCACGCAGCGGCGCCGCCCGGTGGGCGGCCGCGACGGCGTCCGGCAGCAGCCCGTCCTCGTCCACCGCCAGCGGCACCAGCCTGATGCCCAGCCGTTCCGCCACCGCCTTGACCACCGGATAGGTCAGCGCCTCCACCCCGAGCCGCTGCCCGGGCGGCACCAGCGCGGAGAGCGCCCCTGCGACGGCCTGTCGCCCGTTGCCCGCGAACAGCAGGTCCGCGGCGTCGAACTCCCGGGAACCGGTCGACAGGAGACCCGCGAAGGCCCGCCGCGCCGCGCCCGTCCCGGCCGCGCCGATCGGCCGCAGAGCCTCCCCGAGCGCGTCCGCGCGCAGCAGCGGTGCCAGTCCACCCGCCAGCAGTTCGGACTGCCCGGGGACGACCGGGTAGTTGAGCTCCAGGTCCACGGGCGCGGCGGTGGGCTCGGCGAGCGGGACGAGGCCGCCGTCCGCACCGCGCCCGGCCCGGACGAAGGTCCCGCGCCCGACCTCTCCGACGGTCAGGCCGCGTCGGGCCAGTTCCCGGTAGACCCGCCCCGCCGTCGAGTTGGCGATGCCCCGGCTGCGGGCGAAAGCGCGCTGGGTGGGCAGCTGCTGGCCGGGCCGCAGCCGTCCGCCCGCAATGTCGGCGGCGACCAGGTCGGCGATCAGGCGGTAGTCGTCCATCGGCGTCGATCCCCTCATGCCCTGACCATCATTGCACCGAGTGCAAAGTCATCATTGCATTGAGCCGTCCACCCGTCCTAGCCTCCTCGCATGGACCACCTGGACCGCCTGCACCTGGATCACATGGACGCGTTGACATCCGCCGTGGACGGCCACGCCGTGCTCGGCATCGCTGCCGTGGCACTGGGCATGGTGCTGTCGCCGGGACCCAACATGATCTACCTGGTCTCGCGCTCGATCGCGCAGGGCCGCCGCGCCGGGCTGATCTCGCTGCTCGGGGTCGCGACCGGCTTCCTGGTCTACCTCGTCGCCGTGACGGCGGGGGTGGCCGCGGTGTTCTCGGTGGTGCCCGCCCTCTACACCGCGATCAAGCTGGCCGGCGCCGGCTACCTGCTCTGGCTGGCCTGGAAGGCGGTCAAGCCGGGCGGTACGGCGGTCTTCGCCCCGCAGGAGCTGCCGCCGGACCCGCCGCGCCGCCTCTTCGCGATGGGCTTCCTGACCTGCCTGCTCAACCCCAAGATCGCGATCATGTACATCTCGCTGCTGCCCCAGTTCGTGGCACCGGAGCGCGGCCACGTCGCCCTGCAGAGCCTGCTGCTGGGCCTGACCCAGATCGCGATCGCGATCACCGTCAACGGCCTGATCGCGATGAGCGCGGGCAGCATCGCCGCCTTCCTCAACCGCCGCCCCGCCTGGCTGCGCATCCAGCGCTACGTGATGGGCACCGTCCTCGCCGGCCTCGCCGTGCACATCGCCGCCGACCGCGCCAAGGCAGTCGTGGCCTAGGACCAATGCCGGTGATTTAAGGTCCTGCCCGGTCCGGCGATCGTGACGATGGCCGGAGCGGGTGGTGGCCAGTCGCGGTGTTCGGCCCGTTTGAGGGGCCAGTTGGACATCTTGCGTTTGATGACGCGTGGGCATGATCGGTTACGCCGTGGTGGCAAGAGGCGTTCGCTGATCTCAGCCAGGGTTCGGGTGAGTGCGCGGGCGAGTGTGCCGGGGGGAAAGCGCCGCCTGGGCGGGGACCTGGCGGCGTACGACCCGCAGGCTGCGGGTGAAGGAGAGCCGGTCGGGGTCCAGGCCCTCGTGCAGGGCGGCCTGGTGCATCAGCTGCCGGACGGCATGGTGGACGAGGAGGAGCCCGTAGATCTCCTGCTCGACGCCCCACGGGTACTTCGAGCGCAGGACGAGTTTGGGGCCGCGCTGGTGGGTCTTGATCTCGTCCAGTGTGGTCTCGATCTCCCATCGCTGGGTGTAGAGCGCGGCCAGCTCTCGGGCCGGTGCCTGTTCGGGGTCGAGGATGGTGGTGACCAGCCGGTAGACGGCCTGGTCGCCGGTGCGGGCCAGGGTGTACTCCACGACCCGCACGAGCACGGGGTTGCGGCGGCTCCTCCGGTCCTGTTCGGCGTGGACCGTGCTGAGGTAGGAGCCGTCGTCCAGGGCCCGCACGACCGGTAGGGCGGCGTTGGAGCGGACCCGCCACAGCAGGTCCGCTCCGCTGGCCCGGGCGGCCTGCCACAGTTCGAAGCCGTAGAAGCCCCGGTCGGCCAGCAGCAGCATCCCCTCTTGCAGACGGGTGAACAGCTGCCGGGACAGTGACTGCTCACTGGCCGAGAGCGGGCCGACGGCCGCGCCGAACATCGCGTGGGTGCCGCATTCGGCCAGTCCGACCAGCCTGGCCTGCGGAAACGCACTCGCCCCACGGCCGGACGCGTGTCGGCCGAAGAACTCGGTGTTGGCCTCGGTGTCCGCCAGGTCCAGGCAGGTGCCGTCCACCGCCACCACGCGCCACCGCCGGTACCAGGCACCCGCCGTCTTGGGCACGGCCAGCGGGCGGCAGACCCGCGCGAACAGCACCTTCAGCGGCTCGACGCCCAAACGTCGGCGGGCCCGGCCGATCGCGGCGGTCGTGGGCACCCGCCACGACCGCCGCCCGTCCCCGAGCCCCTCGCCCAGCAGCCGGGCGACCTCCTCGTAGCCCTGCCCGAAGAACAGACACATCGCCAGCACGAAGTACACCACCACCCGCGCCGGCAGCAGACGACTGCGCTTCTCACCCCGCCCGGTCTTAGCGATCACCTCATCGACCAGACCCGGCGGAAACGCCTGCGTCAGCACCCCGATCGCAATCCGATCCGACAACCGCTCACCCGCACACGACTTGACCTGCCCCACCCTCGCCACACCACAACCAACGACACACAGACCACAAAGTCACCGGCATTGGGCCTAGGACTGGCGGGGCCGTACGGCCAGGCCTTGCGGCCGGGAGTCACGGCCGGGAGTTACGGTCAGGCCTTACGGCAGGGACTGGCGACAGGCGGTCCGCAGCACCTCGAACCCGACCTGGATGAACCGTCCGAGCACGATCGATCGTCTGCATCCGCACCCCCCTGAGCAGGGGCGTTGCGCTCGGTGTGGGCTCGGTTGCGGCGAGTCGGTACGGTCGGGGGTATGACCACAGCCATGATCACCGGCGCGACCGCCGGCATCGGAGCCGCGTTCGCCCGCCGGCTCGCCCGTAGCGGCTACCAGCTCGTCCTGGTGGCGCGGGACACCGAGCGCCTGGAGCGCGCCGCCGCCGACCTGCACGGCACGTACGGCGTCGAGGCGGAGGTGCTGACCGCCGACCTCGCGACCGACGCGGGCATCGGCGCCGTCGAGGCCCGGCTCGCCGACTCCGCCCGCCCGGTGGACCTTCTGATCAACAACGCCGGCTTCGGCAACAAGGGCGCGTTCGGGGCCGTCCCGCTGCAGGACGAGCTGGACATGCTGAAGGTGCACATCGAGGCGATCCTGCGGCTGACCACGGCGGCGCTGCCCGGCATGCGTGAGCGCCGGCGGGGCGCGATCGTCAACGTTGCCTCGGTGGCGGCCTTCCTGCCGCGCGGCACGTACGGGGCGAGCAAGGCCTGGGTGGTCAGCTTCACCCAGGGCGTGCTGCGTGACCTGGGCGGCACGGGCGTGCGGATGATGGCGCTGTGCCCGGGCTTCACCCGGACGGAGTTCCACGAGCGGGCCGGCATGGGCACCGGCAACATCCCGTCCTGGTCCTGGCTCTCCGCCGAGCGGGTGGTGGACGAGGCGATGCGCGACCTGGCCCGCGGCCGGTCGTTGTCCGTGCCGGGCAAGCGGTACAAGGTCGCGGTGGCGATCGCCCGGGTGCTGCCGTCCGGCGGGCTCGGCGGCCTCTCCTCGAAGGCGGCGCGCACCTACCGCACCGACTGACGGCCGCAGCTGTCCGAGGAGTCGGTCGGTCGGGGCGAGCGGGGCGGTCGGGCGGGGCGGTCGGCTGCCAAGACTGCCAGAGCGGTCGGGCGGGGAATAGAGCGAATCTCACTATTAGCTTGTCTAACTATGAGCTATCCTCCCTATATTGATCCCCGTCCGACCCGCCGACCCAGGGAGGCCCGCCCTTGAGGCCAGCCACCATCCGATGGACCCCGCCCGAGCGCGCCGAGGGCGAGCCCCGCCCGCCGGCCCAGTGGCGGCGCATCCTCGCGCTCTTCCGCCCGTACCGAGGTCGCCTGACCACCGTCGGGCTGCTGGTCGCCGCATCCGCCGTGGTCTCGGTGGTCTCGCCGTTCCTGCTGAAGGCCGTCCTGGACACCGCCATCCCGCAGGGCCGCACCGGGCTGCTCAGCCTGCTCGCGCTCGGGATGATCCTCACCGCCGTGGTGAACAGCATCTTCAACGTCCTGCAGACGCTGATCTCCACCACCGTCGGCCAGCGCGTCATGCACGACCTGCGCACCGCCGTCTACGGGCACCTGCAGCGGCAGTCGCTGGCCTTCTTCACCCGCACCCGCACCGGCGAGGTGCAGTCCCGGATCGCCAACGACATCGGCGGCATGCAGTCCACGGTGACCTCCACCGCGACCAGTCTGGTCTCCAACCTCACCGCGGTGGTCGCCTCCGTCGTGGCCATGGTCGCCCTCGACTGGCGGCTCACCGTCGTCTCCCTGGTCCTGCTCCCGCTGTTCGTCTGGATCAGCCGCCGGGTCGGCCAGGAACGCAAGAAGATCACCACCGAGCGGCAGAAGCAACTGGCCGCGATGAGCTCGGCGGTCCAGGAGTCGCTCTCGGTCAGCGGCATCCTGCTCGGCCGCACGATGGGCCGCTCCGACTCGCTCGCCCGCGAGTTCACCGGGCAGTCCGACCAGCTCGCCGACCTGGAGGTCCGGGCCAGCATGGCCGGGCGCTGGCGGATGAACACCATCCAGATCGTGATGGCCGCGATGCCCGCGCTGATCTACTGGGCGGCCGGGCTGACCTCCGCCGCCGGCGCGCCGATCGTCTCGGTCGGCACCCTGATCGCCTTCGTCACCCTCCAGCAGGGCCTCTTCCGCCCCACCGTGAGCCTGCTGTCCACCGGCGTGGACGTACAGACCTCGCTCGCGCTCTTCCAGCGCATCTTCGAGTACCTCGACCTGCCGGTGGAGATCGCCGAACCGGCCGACCCGGTCACGCTGCCCGAGCTCCGCGGCGAGGTCCGCTTCGAGCACGTCGACTTCCGCTACGACCCCGCGCAGGAGCGCCCGACCCTCGCCGGCCTCGACCTCAAGGTCCCCGCCGGGAGTTCACTGGCCGTGGTCGGCGAGACCGGCTCCGGCAAGACCACCCTCAGCTACCTCGTCCCGCGGCTGTACGACGTCACCGGCGGCCGGGTCACCCTGGACGGCGTCGACGTGCGCGAACTCTCCTTCGACACCCTGGCCCGCGCGGTCGGCGTCGTCTCCCAGGAGACCTACCTCTTCCACGCCTCCGTCGCCGAGAACCTGCGCTTCGCCAAGCCCGACGCCACCGACGCCGAACTGGTCGAGGCCGCCCGGGCCGCACAGGTCCACGACACCATCGCCGCCCTGCCCGACGGCTACGACACCCTGGTCGGCGAGCGCGGCTACCGCTTCTCCGGCGGCGAGAAGCAGCGCCTCGCGCTCGCCCGGACGATCCTGCGCAACCCGCCGGTGCTCATCCTCGACGAGGCCACCAGCGCGCTCGACAACCGGACCGAGCGCGCCGTCCAGCAGGCCGTCGACACCCTGGCCGCCGGCCGCACCACCATCACCATCGCGCACCGGCTCTCCACCGTCCGCGCCGCCGACCAGATCGCCGTCCTGGACCACGGCCAGGTGGTCGAACTCGGCACCCACGACCAGCTGGTGGAGCTGGATGGCCGGTACGCGGCCCTGCTGCGCCGGGAAGCGCCGGAGGCGGCCGCCCTGCCGGAACCCGTCCTCGGTCACGCCTGAACCCGCCAGTCGGACCCGGGGGTTGGGCCTGCCCGTTCGGACCCGCAAGTCGGACCCGCAAGTCGGACCCGCAAGTCGGACCCGAAGTCGTAGCCGGGAGTCGGGCCCGGGGGTTGGGTCCGGGAGTCGGACCCGCCGCTCGGAGCCTTGGGGGCGAACCCGTCGGCGGTCAGGCGGCCTTCGGTACCTCGTTGTAGCTCTCTGCGACCTCCTGGCCGGAGAGCCGCTGGATCGCCGCCATCACCTCGTCGGTCACCTGCCGACGGGCCTTCAGCGAGCGGGCCTGCCCGTGCAGCTCGTCGAAGTGCAGCGGCTCGCCGAAGCGGACCGTCACCTTCTTGAGCCGCGGCACGCGCTTGCCCACCGGCAGGATCTCCTCCGGCCCCTCCAGCGCCACCGGCACCACCGGCACGCCCGCGGTCAGCGCGAGCCAGGCGACGCCCGTCTTGCCCCGGTAGAGGCGGCCGTCCAGCGAGCGGGTGCCCTCGGGGTAGATGCCGAAGGCCTTGCCGTCCTCCAGGATCTCCAGCGCCGACTCCAGTGAGGCCTGAGCGGAACGGTAGGTGCCGCGCTCGACCGGCACCGCGCCGATCGCCTCGAAGAAGCCCTTGGAGAGCTTGCCCTTGAGTCCGGGCGCGGTCCAGTACTCGGCCTTGGCGAGGAAGTGCACCCGGCGCGGGGCGGTCAGCGGGATCACCACGCTGTCGATGAACGACAGGTGGTTGCTGGCCAGGATCACCCCGCCCTTGCGCGGCACGTTCTCGGCACCCTCGATGACCGGCCGCCAGATACCCCGCGAGACGGGTTTCAGCACCAGCCTGGTGGCGAGATCGAGCATGTTCCCTCCCTGGACGAACGACCGCCCGGGAGGTCCCGGGCCTGCATCAGATCCGCAGACTACGACACCCACCCCCGCGCCCGTCCACTCCCGGCCGCCGTGGCGAACACCACGGCCGGGTAGGGTACGGCCGTCCGTACCGAGCACGACCCCGCAGTACCCAGGAGGGCACGATGGAGACCACCGAGGCGATCAAGGCCTTTTTCGACCGCTTCGACCAGGATGGCGACGGCAAGATCACTCCGGCCGAGTACGCCCTGGCCGCGAACGAGATGGGCGACCACGACGTCACCATCTCGATGGCCGAGGCGCTGATCCACAGCATGGACACCAACCACGACGGCGTCCTGACCTTCGAGGAGTTCCTGGCTGCCCGCCGGCGCTGAGCCCGCGCCGACGGGGCCGGTCGCCGTACCGGCGGCGCCGGCCCCGTCAGGAGGTCCCGTCCGGAGGCTCGTCCGGAGGCTTCGTCCGGAGACTCCACCGCTTGTGCTCCGGGCCCAACCGCCCCCGCGCTCCGGGGTCCTGGTCCTACCGCTTGTCCACCGGGAACACCCGGCGCACCACCCGTTCCGCCGCCCCGCCGTCGTCCCAGACGCAGAACTTCGCGCGGAACCGCGCCCGCGCCCCCGGCGCCGGATCGCCCGCCAGCAGCGCCCACGTCAGCTCGTCCGCGGTCTCCGTGACCGCGCCCGGCGGCTCCGCGAACAGGTCGAAGTAGACGCCGCGCTCCCGCTGGTACTCCTCCCAGTCCGGGGCGAAGATCACCACCGGCCGGTCCAGCACCGCATAGTCGAACATCATCGACGAGTAGTCCGTCACCAGCACGTCCGCCGCGAGGTAGAGGTCCTCGACGACCGGGTGCGCCGAGACGTCCACGATCTCCGCCGCTTTCCCCTCGGCCGTCAGGTCGCCCGGCCCGCCGGTGTGGAAGTAGTGCGTGCGCACCAGCAGCGTGAAGTCCGGGCCCAACCGCCGGGCCAGCTCGGCCACGTCCAGCAGCGGCAGGTAGCCGCCCTTGCCGCCGCGGTGGGTCGGCGCGTACAGCACGGCCCGGGTGCCCGGCCGCAGCCCCAGCCGCTCGCGCACCGCGCGCACCTCGTCCGGGTCGGCGTCGGTCAGCCGGTCGTTGCGCGGGTAGCCGGTGTCCAGCATCTCGTACCGGCCGGGGAAGGCGCGGGCGAAGTGCTCGCTGGTGTGCGGGTTGGGGGAGACCAGGAAGTCCCAGCGGTCGATGGCCTCCTGGAGCAGGTCGAAGTCCATCCCCTCCGCTGCGGAGGGGCGGTCGCGCAGGTCCATGCCCATGGCCTTGAGCGGGGTGCCGTGCTGGGTCTGCACGTGCACCGAGCCCGGCCGCTTGACCATCGTGCGCGGGAAGTTGACGTTGTTGACGAAGTACTTGGCGGTCGCCATCACCTTGAGGTAGGCGGGGGTGTTGACGATCACGTACGGCACCCCGGGCGGCAGCGTGGCGGCCTGCCGGCGGTTCTGCACCACCCACACGCCCCGGATCCGCGGCGCGAGCTCCTTCGCCTTCTCGTAGATCGCCGCCGGACTGCACGCGTAACCCCGGTGCCAGTACGCGGCGTAGACCGCCAGGTTCTCGTCCAGCGGCAGCCGGCGGAAGGCGTTGTACGCGGTGAACCGGGCGCCGCTGCGCACCCCCTTCTTCACCGCGGGCGCCATCGCCCGCGCCCCGCGCTTGAGTTCGCGCGGCAGCCGGCCGGTGCGGCGCAGCTCGGCGTACGCGATCCGGGCGCCGCGCGAGGCCAGCCGGTACTGCACGCCGCGCACCCCGCCGGGGAAGCGGTAGCCCGTCGGGCGGTGGCGGTCGAAGTGCCGGGCGATCCGCTGGAAGAACGTTTTGCGCAGGTCGACGGGGACCAGCCCGGGGGTGTCGTAGACGTTGAGCGCCTGGCGGACGGTCCGGTCGAAGACCAGGGTGCGCAGCGAGTCCGGGACGGTTGGGCCGGGGCGGTCCGCGCGGTCCAGGAAGGCGAAGATCGCGTCGTACTGGGCGAAGACGTCGGCGTGCTTGGGGGAGGCGGTGGCGGTGATCGCGCCGTCCCGGCCGCGCCGGTAGTTGTAGCAGGGGCGGTCGAGGTAGCGCAGCCGCTCGGCGGCCAGCAGCGCGGGGTAGGTGACCGAGATGTCCTCGTAGTAGCCGCGGCCGAAGGAGACGCCGAGGCCGTCCAGGAACTCGCGCCGGAACACCTTGTTCCACACCGACATCACGGTCTGGAACAGCGCCGGGTGCTCGGCCAGGGTGCAGCCCTCGACCAGCGGGGAGCCGGTCAGCACGTGGCGCCAGGGGTTGGACTCCGTCCCGCCGTCCGGGTAGACGTGGGTGAAGTCGGTGATCAGCACGTCGGCCGGGGTCTCGCGGCGGCGCTCCTGCGTCAGCTCGTCGAGGATCACGCTGACGGTCCGCTCGGGCACCCAGTCGTCGCTGTCCAGGAACCAGACGTACTCGCCGCGCGCGTGCGGCAGGGCGGCGGTGCGGGCCCCGCCGAGGCCCTGGTTCTCGGTGAGGTGCAGCACCCGCAGCCGGGGGTCGCGGGCCGCGTAGGCGTCCAGGATCGCGCCGGAGCCGTCGGGGGAGAGGTCGTCGACCGCGATGACCTCGAAGCGGGACTCCAGGGCGGGGGTGTCGCCGAGGATCGAATCGAGGCAGCGCGGCAGGTACCGCTCCACGCCGTGGACCGGGAGCACGATGCTGAGGAGGAGGGACACGGTGGCCGAGTCTACCGATCCACCGGGCGCGACCTGCGTGGACGTCCGGTGCGGAGGTCCTGCCGGGGATCCGCGGGTTTTGCCGGTGGCAGCTGGTGGCAGCCGTGGCGGCCGGTCGGTGGGATCCGCGGGGGGTGACCCGGAACCGCCGGTGCCGGGCCCCTCACGGGGCGGCACCGGCAGTCAGGTGGCGGCCCGGCCGACCCTCTACGGCCGACCGCCGGTCCGGGCACCGCGCGAGCCTGGCCACCGCAGCGTCGAGGCGGCCGGGCAGTGGCTCGCGGGAGCCGGAGTTCTTCATCACTCGAACACGCACCTGGGTGCGGTGCGGGCACCGGCGCGTGCATCAGATATTGCTTGGAGGTTCGGCGGGAGTCAATCCCTCGAATGTGTTCACTTCATGAATTCGGGCGGAGTCGGGAGCGGGTGGGAGCTGGCGGGCGGCGGAGACGGGCGGAGGCGGGTAGTGGCGGGCGGTGGCGGACGACGGTGGGCAACGGTGAGTGATGACCCCGAAGATCACTTTGTCGATCTGGCGGCTGTCCCCTATATGCGGTGTCCACATGTGGAGTCCCCGCGGGTGTGCGCGGGCGCCCCACCCGGTGCCGAGTCGCGTCCCGCCACAGCGCCCCCGTGCGCCGGGCGCGTACCGCGCACACGGGCGCCGGGCCCGCACCTCCTGGCCCTGCTGACGGATGGCCGGTCGTGCACCATCATTGATGCCTAGTCGTGATCGGCCGGGTGGCCCCTGGTGCACCGTCAGTTGACGCCACACGATACGGTGGCACAACACCAAGGACGGTTGCGCGAAGGCCGTCTGTCACGGATAGTCTTCGCCTCACGGCCCTGGCGCCTCGTAGGGGTGGGAAAACTGATGGAACACATGCAAGTGCGGACTCGGCCCCGTGTGCCGGCGATCCAGTGCGGTGTCGGCACGACCGGCCGCCGGATCGAACGGCACCTGGCCGTGCTCGGCGCGCCCGCGCTCCCGGCGGTGGACACCGCCGAGGCGCTCGGGTTGATAAGGGAGCTGACGCCGCGCGGCGGCGAAGCCCCGGCGACCCGTCGTCGCCACACCAGGATCTCGCTGCTGACACCGCTGCGTCGGCTGCGGCGGAGCCTCTTCGGCGGGCGCGGCTAGGGGTTCGTCCCCGGTCGGCGTCAGTCGTTGTCCCGTCCTGGTCGGGAGCAGGCCCGGTGGACCATCCGGTCCGCCGGGTCATTGGCGTATCCGGGCAGCTGCCGTCGGGGAGCCGGGCGGGCGGCCGCTGTCCCGAGCCGGGCGGGGGCTGTCCCGAGCCGGGCGGGGCTGGTCGAGGCCCGGGCTGTGGTCTGAACCTTTCACCCTATGCGAGTTTGCCTCCCTGGCAAGCCGAGTCGGCGAGGCAGTACGCCGAGCCCCCTGACCTGGGTCAGGATGGCGCCATGGCGGACAACAAGAACTCCACCCCGGCCGGTCTGTTCCAGACCACCACCTTCGAGATCACCACGGGCAGCCGCGAGGTCGCCCTCGACATCACCGACCGCTGCGCCGCGTTCCTCGACGAGCGGGCCGCCGGGCGCGACGGCCTGCTCAACGTCTTCGTCCCGCATGCCACCGCCGGGATCGCCGTCCTGGAAACCGGCTCCGGCAGCGACTACGACTTCCTCGCCACCCTGCGCGCACTGCTCCCGGCCGACGACCGCTGGAGCCACCGGCACGGCAGCCCCGGCCACGGCCGGGACCACGTGGTGCCCGGACTGGTCGCCCCGCACGCCACCCTGCCCGTGCTCGGCGGCCAACTCGCGCTCGGCGTCTGGCAGTCGGTGGTGCTGGTCGACACCAACGGGGACAATCCGCGCCGTACCGTCCGGCTGTCCTTCCTGGGCTGACTCCCGTCGGGCCGGCCGGCCCCCCATCAGGCCGATTGCCATGTCCGGTGGCTACCGGCCGACGTGCGCGGCCACGGCCGTGAGGTAGCGCTCGATCGCCAGGTGCTGGCAGAGCAGCGCGACCGGGCGGCCGAGGCGCGCGTACCAGGCGGAGAGCCGGGAGAACGCGGTGACCTCGAACCACACCTCGCCGTCGGCGTCCATGGACACCAGGAAGGCCTCCTCGCCGCACTCCGGGTGCCCGGGGAGCGTCCCGTACGCGAACCCGACCCGGTCCGGCTCGTCCACGGTCCACACCACCCGGCAGGGGATCACCAGACGCGGCCACCGACTCCCCGGCAGGCTCAGCCGCAGCAGGACCGTGTCCCCGTCGCGGGCCGGCCCGCCGGGGTGGACCGCGAAGCCGGTGCCCAACTGGGTGCCCCAGCCGAGGACGTACCGCCCGGCCCGCTGCAGTACCTCCGGCCCGTGCCCGAGGTGCACCCGCCGCCGCAGGTGTGCGTAGCCGTCCGGCAGCCGCCCGCCCCGGGTGGCCCCCACCTCGGCGTACGACGGGGCGGTGGCGCGGGCGGCGAGCAGGCGCTGGTGGAGATCGGTAGCCATGCCGGTCACGGTAGCCGTCGGCCAGGCCCGCCCGGTCGGCGGGCCGACGGCTACCGACTGCCGGCGGACGGGCCATGGCGGACGGGCGGGCTGCGAACGGGCTGCGGCGGACGGCGTTCGGCGAACAGCTTTCAGTCAACAGATATCAGCGAACGTTTTCTGAAATCTGTTCGCTGTCATCTGTCTGCTGTCATCTGTTCCCTCAACGCCGTGCCCCTCCGCCGTCCGCTTCGGTCAGTCGTCCAGCGAGATCGCGTTCTTGGCCCGCTCCACCGATTCCTCGGCGGCCGGTCCGCCCGGGTTCTCCGTCGCCAGAGCCTGATTGAGTTCGACGAACGGGCGCAGCCGCTCCTCGTACGAGGCGAGGGCGGTGCGGTGGTCGCCGGCGGATCGGGCGAGTGCGCCGGCGAGGACGTGGGCGCCGACCAGGGCGAGGCTGGTGCCCTGGCCCGACAGTGGGGAGGCACAGTAGCCCGCGTCCCCGAGCAGGGCGATCCGGCCGTGCGACCAGCGGTCCATCCGGATCTGCGTCATCGTGTCGCAGTAGAGGTCGGGCGCCTCGGCCAGCGCCTTCAGCAGCCTCGGGGTCTCCCAGCGCAGCGCCGACATCCGCTCGGCGACGACCGCCCGCTGCGCCTCCGGACTGCGCCGGCCCTCCGGAAACGGCTCACCGGCGAAGCCGAAGGTGATCCGCAGCTCGGTGTTGTCGCGTACCGGGTAGACGCCGTACCCGGCCTCGCCGTCGCGCAGCCACAGCTGCCAGTCCTCCAGGTCGAGGAAGTTGTCCGCGCTGAAGATCGCCAGGTGCATCCCGAGGTGGCGGGCGAAGCGCTCCTCGGGCCCGAAGGCCAGTCGGCGCACGGCCGAGTGCAGTCCGTCGGCGCCCACGACCAGGTCGTACCGGCGCGGCTCGCCGTGCTCGAAGGAGACCCGGACGCCTTCCTCGTCCTGGTCGAGCGCGGTCACGCTGTCCCCGAACACGAACCGGCTTGCCCCTTCCTCGGTGGCACGCTCGTGCAGGATCCGGACGAGGTCGTCTCGCAGCAGCTCGAGGTCGTCGTTGTCGAGCCGCCCGCTGCTGATCGTGTGCTCGGTGGAGCGGTGGACCTCGCGGCCGTCGCCGTCCAGGACGGACATGCCCCGCATCCGGGTGCGCCGGGCGCGGACCTGTTCCAGCACGCCCAGTCGTTCGACCACCTCCAGCGCGACACCCCGGATGTCCACGGCCTGCCCGCCGCCGCGCGGCCCGGGAGCGCGCTCCACCACCGTGGGGGCGAAGCCCCGGCGGCTCAGCAGTGCGGCGAGCGCGGTACCGGCGATGCCACTGCCGGAGATGAGCACGGTCTTCATTGGTCGCTCCTCGCTGTCCGTCCGCGCGCGGTGTCGCGCGTCGGCTCGTACGCTGTACGCGGGTTGAATGTACGGCGTACGCGTAGGCCTTCCAAGTGCTGTTCCACCGCCTCTGATCTAGTGCAGCGAGCCGATCCGTAGCGGCGCTCCTGGTAGCGTCTGAACTAGTACAGTTCGGGCCGTCGCGGAATGAGATCCGCGTCACACGAGAGAGTGGGCCGCATGACCGCCGGATCCGAGTCCACCCCGCCGTACCGGCGCATCGCCGACGAGATCGCGGGGCGGATCGCCGACGGCGCGCTCGCGCCGGGCGAGCAGGTGCCGTCGACGCGGCGGATCGCCCGTGAGTGGCACGTCGCGCTGGCCACGGCCACCAAGGTGCTGACCACACTGCGGCTGGAGGGGCTGGTCGAGACCCGGCCCAGGGTGGGCACCGTGGTGGCCGCCACCGCTGCGCCCGGGCCTGCTGCGCCCGGGCCTGCTGCGCCCGGGCCTGCTGCGCCCGGGCCCGCTGCTCCCGTGCCCGGTGCGTCCAGGCCCGCTGCTCCCGTGCCCGCCGGACCCGTTGCCGCCGCGCCCGCGTCGATGTCCGCCGCACCGTCGGCCTCGGGGCCGTCCGTCGAGCTGACCACGGAGCGGATCGTCCGGGCCGCGATGGAGATCGCCGACCGTGAAGGGCTCGCGGCGCTCTCCATGCGCAGCATCGCGGCCCGGCTCGGCGTCGCCGTGATGTCCCCCTACCGCTACGTCCCGAGCAAGGACGACCTGGTGCTGCTGATGGCGGACGCGGCGTTCGGAGATGAGTCGTACCCGGCAGAACCACCGGCGGCGTGGCGGGCGCGGCTCGAGATCGGCGCGCACACACTGTGGCGGATCTACCGGCGCCACCCATGGCTCGCCCAGGTCGGCGCGCTCACCCGCCCGCTGATGCTGCCCGCCCTGCTGGACCACGCCGAATGGGCGCTCACCGCGCTCGACGGTCACGGGCTCGACGCCACGACCATGCTCGACCTGCACGTCCTGCTCTACAGCTACGTCCAGGGGATCGCCGTCCACCTGGAACGGGAGGCCCAGGCCGAGGCCACCACCGGCCTCACCGAGGACCAGTGGATGGACCATCAGGGTCCGGCCCTGACCGCGATCGTCACCGGCGAACGCCATCCCGTGTTCGCGCGTACGACCGGCAGCCTCGGCAACGGCTACGACCTCGACCTGGACGCGTTGTTCGCCTTCGGGCTGAAGCCGCTGCTGGACGGCGTCGCCGCCATGATCGAGTCGGTCGGGAGCGGGAGCGGGAGCGGGAGCGGGAGCGGGAGCGGGAGCGGGAGCGGGAGCGGGAGGGGGAGTGGGAGCGGTAAGGGAATCCGGTCGCGGGAGCGGCAGGGAAGCGAGGCCGGGATCGGGGCCGTCTTGCGGCGGGGCGGAGTGGCGGAGTAGGAAGGCGGCATGAGCGACAGCGTGACGGACGAGTCCACGGCGGTCTGCGAGCTCGCCCCCGAGGGCGGTGCCGAGGCGGCGCTGCGGCACGACCCGGCGGCGACCGGGCCGTGCGCCGACTGTGTGCTGTGCGGCGAGCCGACCGAGCTGCCCGCCGATCAGCCGGGCAGCACGCTCTGCCCGGTGTGTGCCTGGCAGCAGGCGCAGCGGATCGCCTGCTCGGGCTGATGCCGGTCCCCGGTTGAGTCGGCGGCGTTACGCGTCCTCCCGCCCGGCCAGGGCCAGGGTCGAGCCGCGCCGCCCCTTGCGGACCATCAGCTGGGCCGGGATGCGGCTGCGCAGGTCGGCGACGTGGCTGACGATTCCGACCGCCCGGTCCCGTTCGCGCAGGCCGTCAAGGACGTCCATCACCTCCTCCAGGGACTGCACGTCGAGGGTGCCGAAGCCCTCGTCGATGAACAGGGTGTCCAGCGGCATGCCGCCCGCCTCGTCGGTGACCACGTCGGCCAGGCCCAGGGCGAGGGAGAGCGAGGCGAAGAAGCTCTCGCCGCCGGAGAGGGTCGCGGTGTCCCGCTCGGTGCCCGTCCAGGCATCCACCACCCGCAGGGCCAGGCCCGAGCGCCTGGTGCCGTTGCCCCGGTCGTCGCTGTGCACCAGGGTGTAGCGGCCGCCGGACATCCGGACCAACCGGTCGCTGGCGGCCGCCGCGACCTGCTCCAGCCGGGCCGCCAGGACGTACGACTCCAGGCGCATCCGCAGCCGGTTCTCGGCGGAGGTGCCGGCGGCCAGGGTGGCGAGCCGGTTGATCCGCCCGTACCGGTCCAGCGCCGGAGCCAGTTCGGCGGCGAGCCCGGCCAGCTGCCGTCCGATCGTGGCCAGTGCCTCGCACCGCTCGCGGGCCGCCGCCTGAGCGGCGTGTGCCTCTCCGAGCCGGTCGGTGGCGGTGCGGAGGGCGGCTGCGGCGGCGGGCAGGTCGACCGGGGGACGGGCCGCGGCCTCGGCCAGCTCCGGGAGGTCGAGCTCACGCCGGACGGCGGCGGTCTCCGCGCGGTGCCGCTCCAGCCGGGCTTCCAGCCGCTCGCGCTCCTCGCGCGGCAGCAGCACTGCCAGTGCCGCCTCGGCGTCCGGGAAGCCCGCCACGGCGGCGGCCTTGCCCAGCTCGCCCTCGGCCTCGTCGAGCCGGGCGGCCGCCTCCGCACTGGTCCGGGCCGCCGCCGCCGCGGTGGCGACCTGTTCGGTGAGCCGGGTCAGGGCCGCGGCCCGGTCGGCGACCGAGGCCGCCTCACCCCGGGCAGCTGTCACCCGGGCGGTCAGCGCCTCCCGCTCGGTGTCGAGCTTCAGCAGCCGGTCGGTGAGGACGGCGGCGCGTTCCTTGGCCTCGTGCAGCTCGTCGCCACGGCGGGTGCGGTCCCGGGACAGCCGGGCGATCTCCTGCTCGACGCGGCCGAGCGCCTCCGCCGTGTGCCGGGCCTCGCGGTGTTCGCGCTCCAACGCGGCGAGGGCCCGCGCGAGCGCGTCCGCACCGTCCGGTCCGGCCGCCCCGGCGGCGGCGGCCTCGCGCACCCGCAGGGCGGTCAGTGTCTGGTCGGCCGCCGTCCACGCCTGTTCGGCGTCGGCCTGGGCGCGGCGGGCCCGCTCCTCGTCCTGGGCGCCGACCCGGCTGCCGGGCGCCGCTTCGGCGGGTGCCGGGTGATCGGGCGAGCCGCAGACCCGGCAGGCCTCGCCCGAGCGGAGCTGTTCGGCCAGTTCGGCGGCCATGCCCGTCAGGCGCCGGTCCCGCAGGTCCAGGCTGTGCTCGCGGGCGTCCAGTGCGGCGGTGCGCAGCTCGGCGACCCGCGGTTCGGCCGCCGCGATCTCGGTGCGCAGGCCGTCGCGCTCCCGGGCCGCGTCCAGGCGGGCGGCCGACTCGGCGCGCTGCCCGTCCAGTTGCTCGACCCTGGCGGTTGCCGCCCGGGCCGCGGAGTGTTCCTCCTCCAGCCGGTTCAGTTCGCCCTCGAACTCGGCCAGCCAGTCCTCGGCCTCCTCCGCCAGTGCCTCGGCGGCACTTCGCTCCGCCGTCAAGGAGCGCTGTTCGCGGGCGAGTTCGGCGCAGTGCCGCTCCTCCGCCCGGGCCGCCTCCAGCCGGACCACCTCGGCCCGCAGCCGCAGCTCGGCCTCGGCCAGCTCGGCGGCGCCGGCCCCGTCGAGCGGCCGGCCGCCCTCGCCGGTGGCGGCGGCCAGCGTCTCGCGGTGCCGGCGCTCCGCCGCCTGGGCGCGCCGGAGCGCCTCGGCCGCGCTCTCCCGCAGCCGCAGCGCGGACTCCACCCCGACGGCCTCCTGAGCGGCGGCCAGCCGCTGCCGGTCCCGCGCCGCGTCCGGCTCGAACCCGGCCAGCCGCTCGGCCCGGTCCAGCGCCTCCCGGTGTCGGCGCTGCCGCCCGGCCAGCTCCTCGGCGGCCTCTCGGTGCCGCTGGGCCGCGCGCTGCGCCTCCCCGGCGCCCGCGAGCGCCGACTCCGCGATGGCGAGTTGCTCGGCCGCGCCGCCGCGCAGGATCGCCGCCCAGCCGAGCACCCCGGAGGTCGGCCCGGCGTCACCGTCCTCGGCCGGGGCCCAGCCCTCGACGGGCTCGGCGCCGGGACCGGCCGCCTGCTCGGCCTTGCTGGCGAGGTCGCGCAGCCGGCGCCGGCCGGCCTGGACCTCGGCCTCCTGGGCGCGCCGCTGCTCGGCCAGCCAGTCCTCGACGAACCGGTACCGCTCGGTGTCGAACAGCCGCCGCAGCAGCTTGCCCCGCTCCTCCGAATCGGCCTTGAGGAAGCGGGCGAAGTCGCCCTGCGGCAGCAGCACCACCTGGCAGAACTGCTCCCGGTTCATGCCGATCAGCCGGAGGATCTCCTCCCCGACCTCCTGGTGCGACTTGCTGAGCCCCCGCCAGCCCGCCGTGCCGTCGCCCGTGTCGGCGACCCACTCGCGCAGCAGGGTCTGCGCCCGCTCGACGGTGGTGCCGGTGCCGACCTTCTTCGGCCGGCGCTGCTCCGGCAGGCGGGTGATCTGCAGCCGCCGCCCGCCGAGGGTCAGCTCCAGCCGGACCTCGGTCAGCCGCTTGGGGTCGGCGTGGTCGCTGCGCAGCCGGTTGGCTCGGCGGGTGCCCGGCGTCTCGCCGTACAGGGCGAAGCAGACCGCGTCCAGCACGCTGCTCTTGCCCGCGCCCGTCGCGCCGCGCAGCAGGAACAGCCCGCCGGCGGCGAGTGCGTCGAAGTCCACCGTCTCGGAGCCCGCGAACGGGCCGAAGGCGGTGACGGTGAGCCGGTGCAGCCTCATCGGGGCAGGTCCGCCTTCCGGTCGGTGGTCTCCCGGACGCGCTCGAAGCCCTCGCGCAGCCAGCCGAGCTCGTCCGGCGCCGGCTCGGCTCCGGGACGGACGTGCCGCAGGAAGCCCTCGGCGATCTCCAGGTCGCCCCGGCCGCTCACCCGTGCCGCGTACGAGGACGAGGACTCGGCCTCGGTCTCCTCGGGGTCGAAGAGCAGTTGCAGGGTGTGCGGGAAGCGGCGGCGCAGCTTCTCCATCGGCTCGCTCGGCCGGGCCGCGTCGGTGAGCGTGGCCTGCACCCAGGACTGCTCGTGCTCGGCGTACTCCTCGTCGGTGAGCAGCGCCTCCAGGCTGTCGCGAAGGGTGGCGAGGCGGCGCGGCTCGGGGCAGGGGACGCGCTCGGCGGTCACCGAGCCGTCGGCCGCGAGGTCGACCAGCCACATGCTCTTGCGCTGCTTCGCCTCGGAGAAGGAGTAGGCGAGCGGGGAGCCGCTGTAGCGCAGGTGCGGGGCGAGCGTCTGGCAGCCGTGCAGGTGGCCGAGCGCGACGTAGTGCACCCCGTCGAACACCGAGGCGGGCACCGCGGCGACGCCGCCGACCGCGATGTCCCGCTCGCTGTCGCTCGGTGCGCCGCCGGTGACGAAGGCGTGCGCCAGCACCACCGCCCGGGTCCCGGCCGGGCGCGCTGCCAGATCGGCCCGCACCTCGTCCATCGCGGCCCCGAGCACCGCCGCGTGCCCGCCCCTCGCCAGGCCGAACCGCTCGCGCACCAGCGTCGGCTCCAGGTACGGCAGCCCGTACACGGCCACCGGCCCGTGCTCGTCCGCCAGCAGCACGGGAGTGGCGCACTGGCCGGGATCCGTCCGCAGGTGGATCCCGGCCCTCCCGATCAGTCCCGCGCCGACCCCCAGCCGGCGGGCCGAGTCGTGGTTGCCGCTGATGAACACCGTCGGCACGCCCAGATCCGCCAGCCGGTGCAGCACGTCGTCGAACATCGAGACCGCTTCCAGCCCCGGCAGTGCCCGGTCGTACACGTCCCCCGCGACCAGCACGGCGTCCACACCCTCGGCCCGGACCACATCCACCAGGTGGTCCAGGAAGGCCCGCTGGGCGTCATGCAGGCTCTCCCGGTGGAACGAACGCCCGAGATGCCAGTCGGAGGTATGCAGCAGTCGCATGGTCCCCGACCCTAACCCGCACCACTGACAATCCCACCCGGATCCGTGGAGGCATGCGTCTCACGGGTACCGGGGGTCGGTCGGGGTGCTTTCGCCCCATCGGATCGTCGGTCAAGTCGACACGATCTCTCTCGCCTCTCCCGCGCCCCTTCCTTTCGAGGCGCGCTGTTCGATTACTCGGAGTGGATTGTCAGTGGCTCTGTGTATGTTCCTCGACGTCGGCAGCTCCGCCGTTCGGGGTGGCCGGCGCTGTCGGGTGTCGGGTGATCGAGGAACGGATCGAGGAACAGGAGGAGCCATGGCTGCTGTGCGGGAGCTGGTGCGCGAGGTGGCGGGTGTCGCGGGGCGGCGCCGGCGGGTGCTGGTGCTGGCCGGGTCGAAGCAGGGGGGTGCCGGTGGGGCGCCGGGCGGTGGGTCCGGTGGGGCGGTGCCGCCCGGGGGCGGACGGCCGCCGGGCGGGCGTGCGGGAGGAGGTGGTGCGCGGGCGCGGCGGAGCGAACGGGCCCGGGGTGCGCCGCCGCAGCCGGTCGCGGTGGCCCTGGCCGTCGAGGCCGGGGACTTCGCCGGGCTCGCGCGGTACGGGCTGTTCGGCGGACTCGGCCACCAGGACTACCTGCGGCGGGCCGAGGAGCAGCTGACGGCCCTGTACCGGCAGGGCCTGGAGGTGCACCTGCGGGTCCTGGACGCGAACGACTTCGAGGACTACTGCGAGGTGCTCGGCCTCGATCCGCGGATGCCCGCGGCCCGGGTCGCCTACGCGGGCGATCCCGAGCTGGCCGGGGAGCCGTTCGTCTACGCCGGGGAGCGGCTGGCCGAGCTGCTGCCGGTGCTGATGGACGACCACCGGGCGCGGGTGCGGATGTCCGTGGCCTGCGCGGCCCTGTTGGACGCCGTCGGCGACGACCAGGCCGGGCAGCGCCGGATGGCTGCGGTGATGCGGTACGTGACGTCGGTGTACCTGGCGCTGGCCGAGGGCGCCGGGGAGGGCTGTCACCTGCTGACGCTGCGCTGCCACGGACCCGAGGACGGTGAGGAGCTCACCTCGGCGGTGGACGTCTGCGTGGAGCAGGGGCGGCTGTACCCCGCCGGGCGGGACACCGAGGCGTTCTGCGTCACGCTCGCGGCGGGTGTGGCCTCCGGAGGTGAGGGGGCGCTGCTGCTGCACGGCGATCCGTCGCTGAGCGGCCGGGCGGACCCGCCGCCCGGTGGCTCGGGGGGTCCCCCCGGCGGCGACGGCCCGGCCCGGCCGCCGGTGCGCGGTTGGGCGCTGGCCGGCGGGCGGCTGCGACCGATGACCGCGCATGAGGTGTTCGACGAGCTCGCCGACGACGCCGCCCGCGGGCTGCCGTTCCCGCCGGGCGTGGACCCGCGGCCCGGGTTCCCGTTGCCCGGGTTCCCGTCGCTCGGCGTCCCGGCGCCGGGCTTCCCGCCGCCCGGGTTCCCCGGCCCCCGGGGCGGGGGTGGGCCGCTGGGGTGATCAGGGCGGTCACCGCCTCCGCATCCACCATGCGGCGCTGGGGACTGTTCATCGACCGCCTGTTCGGGGAAGATTCGGAGAAGATCAACAGCAGGAGCGCGAGGTACCCCACGCCGCCGCTCCGGCCGCTCCGCTCCGTACCGCGCCCTGCAGGTCCCTTCCGCGCACCGCCGGTCCGGCGAGCCCGACAGCGAGAGGGGGACGCATGAGCGCGCGGAGCGAGCTCGGTGCCGGGGGGTGCGCGCAGGCGGACACCACGGCCGAGGTCTCCACCGGTTCGTTCGCCGATGTCTCCGCTGGGCCGTGCGGTGCCCCGGCCGAGCGCCGCGAGGCGAGAGCATGAGCCCGATCGAGTACAGCGCGGAGATCGCCGAGCTGCTCGGCAAGGTGCGGCGTCGCCCCACGGCGGGCTGGCCGTGGCGGCCGGGCGAGCAGGTGCCGGACGGGCTGCCGGTCAAGCAGTCCTGGGGGTGGCTGTTCGCCCCGGACGGGCGGGTGCTGACTCTGGTGAACCCCAGGGACGGGATCTGCTCGCTGCCCGGCGGCTCGCTGGAGCCGGAGGACGCCGGGGACCCGGCGGCCGCCCTGGCCCGGGAGGCCGCCGAGGAGGCGCAGGCGGTGATCGGTCGGCCGTACTACCTCGGCTACCTCTACGACCGGGTCGGCTCGGCGAACGGCGGGCACGAGTGCGCGCGGGTCCGGATGGCGGCGGCGCTGCGGGCGGTCGGGCCGAGCGCGGCCGACCCGGCCTCGGGCCGGCACTACCGGCGGCTGCTGGTCGCGCCCGGGCTCGCCGTCGAGCTGCTGGGCTGGGGCGAGCCCGGGCTGCGCCAGGCGCGGGCGGCGGTTGCCACCGCCGTCCGCCGGCTCGGCGTGCCCGCAGCCGCGAACGAGACGATCGAGGAGCTGCCCGTCGGGGGCTGCACGGTCTCCCCGGGTGCCGCGTACCCGGGCGGCGGCCACCCGGGTGGGCGGGGCTGACCCGGTTCGGGAGTCGACCCGCCCGTCCCGGGCCTGAGCGACGCTCATTGTCTTGACGTTCAGTGTCCCGGGGCTTGGTGTCTCGGGGCTTGGTGTCTCGAGGCTCGGTGTCTCGACATCGAGCGCGTCGACATCGAGCGCGTCGACGCTCGGCGCTTCGGCGTCCGGTCCTGAAGGTGGTTCACACCGGCACCCGCCCGCGCCGGGTCGCACCCGCCCCGGTCCCCTCGCGCCCGCTGCCGCGCCCTTGCCCCCCGGCCGCTGACCCGCGTCGAAATTGACTCAACGATGGTCGGACGTCGACTCCAGGCTTACCCCGCGCTGAACATCCACAAGTTGCCGGTCTACGCGCGCAGTGCTACGCGCGTCAAAAAGCACCCGGGCTGACCAGCGTGAACTCACGTGCTGTGGGCGGCAGTTCACCTCTCTGCTATCAGACGGTCCGTCAATATCTTTGGCATGAGCGCTTCCGGGTTCGGCTACCGCCTGGTATCACTTCTGTGACCCACGCCACGCCCCCACGCCCCCACCCCCCCACCCTGGAGGTGTCATGATCCACCCCCGCCCCGCCCGTGCCCTGTCCATCGCCGCGATAGCGGCAGGCCTCGCCATGACGACGCTCTTCGCTGCCTCGTCCGCCAACGCGGCCGGTGCCAACTACGTGGCCCTCGGCGACTCGTACTCCGCCGGTGTCGGCGCCGGCAGCTACCTGAGCGACAGTGGCAGCTGCAAGCGCAGCACCAACGCGTACGCGTACCTGTGGAAGAACGCGCACTCGCCGTCCTCCTTCAAGTTCGTCGCCTGTTCGGGCGCGAGGACCGGGGACATCCTGAACAACCAGATCTCCGCCCTGGACTCCGGCACCACGCTGGTCAGCATCTCGGTCGGCGGCAATGACGCCGGCTTCGCCGACACCATGCAGACTTGTGTCCTGGGCTCCGACAGCGCCTGCCTCAGCGCCGTCAGCACGGCGAAGAACTACGCCCTCAACACCCTGCCCGCCCAGCTGGACCAGGTGTACTCCGCCATCAAGTCCAAGTCGCCGAACGCCCACGTCGTGGTGATGGGCTACCCGCACATGTACAAGGTGGGCGGTGACTGCGTCTTCGGCATCGGCGACACCAAGCGTGCCGCCATCAACAGTGCCGCCGACACCCTGGACGGCGTCCTCGCCAAGCGCGCCGCCAACGCCGGCTTCAACTTCGGCGACGTCCGCAGCATCTTCACCGAGCACGAGATCTGCGGCAGCCTGACCACCTGGCTGAACAGCACCACCCTGCCGATCGACGAGAGCTACCACCCGAAGGCCTCCGGCCAGGCCGGTGGCTACCTGCCGGTCTTCTCGCAGTCCTGACGGACCCGGTCGGATTCCGACACCGCCGCGGCCGTCGCACCACGGCTGCCGCCGCCCCCTCCCGAGGCACGGGGAGGGGACGGCGGCAACGCCGTTTCAGCTACCGGTAGGGGCAGCCCCGGTCGAGACGGCTCCGGTCGGGACGGCTCCGGTCGGGGCGGTCCCGACCGGAGCGGGTCAGGCCCCCGGCCCGGTCGGCGAAGGCCCGGTCGGCGGGAAGGGGATGCCGGACAGGACCGGCAACAACTCCGCCTCCTCGTGCTCGAGGTGCGCCTCCAGCTGGGCCGACATCCGGTCCAGTTCGGTGCGGAGCCGCTCCGGCTCGGTGACCTCGATCCCGGCCAGCAGCGCCACCAGTTCGTCCTTGATCCGCCCGATCGCCCGGTGCTGCTCGTCGAGCCGTGCGAGCACGTCGGCCAGCTCCGGGTGGCTGCGCGCGAGCGCGGGGAAGATCGCGGCGTCCTCGCCGGTGTGGTGATGGGTCAGCCCGTCGCAGAACGCCAGGCAGTGCTGCCGTAGCTGCAGCCCGAGCCCGGCCGGGCGGCCGGGGACGTGCGTGTGCGCCTCCTCCCGGACGTGGCGCAGCTGTGCGCGCAGCCAGGTGTGCGCCTCCAGCAGCTTGTCGGCGAGGGTGCGTACCACCGGCTCCTCGCCGCCGGGTCCGGCCCCGGGCCGCTCCCGTTCCAGTACGACGACCGGCAACTCGCGTTCGGTGTGCGCCTGGTAGTCGCCGTACCCCGGCGCCTTCCGGACGACGGCCGCGAACAGCCGTTCCCGGCGGGCGCCTTCGGCGGGTACGGCGATCACGTCGAAGGTGTCGGTGCCGAGCTCGACCCGGGCCACCGGGTGGACCAGCAGGTTGCGGTACCACTGTGGGTGTTCCGGCGCCCCGGCGGCCGAGGCGACGACCAGCAGCAGCCCCTCCGCCCGGACGTACCCGAGCGGCACGGTGTGCGGCCGCCCGGACCGGGCGCCGGTGGTGGTCAGCAACAGCAGGTCGCCGCCCTCGAACGGGCCGCCGACCCGCCCGCCGTTGGCGCGGAACTCCTTGATGACATTCAGTTGGAAAGACATAGGCATGTGTGTGTGGTGGGGTCTCCGGAGAAAGGGGAGTCGCGGCCACACGCGGTGACAGTCAGGGGTGGCGCATCGCGCACGCGGACACCGCGGGTGACCGCGTGGCGTCAGATCAGGGAAGCGGAGAGAGTGCTCATCGCGCGTCGTCCCTTCGGAAGGGTGCTCGCTCGGCCACCGGCCGGCCCACTGCTCTGTGGCCGGCGCCGCGCTGCACGCCCCCATTAGATCCGCGCCGCGGTCGCACTGTCAACGAGCGGGATCACCCACCACCGGGGGCGGCGAAGCACCGCGCGGTACGGCGACGCGCCGCCGCTCCCCCTGGAGGCGGCGGCGCGTCGGGTCTGCGACGGCCGGTATGGCGGTGCTTCTGCGACGGTCGATATGACGGCACGTCAGCGGCGGTCGGTGTCGCGGTGCGTCAGCGCAGGTAGTCGACCAGGCCGGTCGGCTTGAGGCCGGCGGCGTCGGCGGCGGCCAGGGCCCGCTGCAGGTCGGTGGCCAGGGTGTCGGTCCAGTGCATGAGGACGACGTCGCCCGGCTGCAGCAGGCCCGGGTGCCAGATGTCGGCGGCACCCCAGCTGAAGTCGGCGTCGGCGGTGAGCACGGTGCGGATGCCGCAGTTGGCGGCGGCCTGCAGGGTGTCGGCGTTCCAGGCGAAGTACGGCGGACGGAAGACCACGGGCGCGGTGCCGAAGTGGCGGGTCAGGGCGTCGCGGGCGTCGCAGATCTCGACCTGCTGCTGGTCCGCCGGGAGTTTGCTGAGGTCGGAGTGGGAGACCGTGTGGTCCTGGATCGAGGAGCCGGGCACGGCGGTGACCCGCTGGAAGAAGGCCGGGTCGGTGCCGGCCGGCATCGGCAGCGGGAAGGCGGTGATCGGCAGGCGGTGGTCGGCGATGAACTGTTCCGCCTCGGGGGTGCGCTGCCAGCCGTCGTCCACGGTGAAGAAGACGACCCTGTCGGTGGTCGGGATCGAGCTCGCCGCCACCGCCGGGGCGGGTGCGGGCCCGTCCACCCGGACGTCGTCCACCGAGAACGGGCCCTGCTGGTACCAGCCGTGCACGTACAGTCGGACGCTGTGCGCGTCGGGGCCGGTGGTGAACCGGGTGGTCAGTCGCTGCCAGCCGCCGCCGGTGCTTTCCGTCCAGGCGGGCGGGACGTCCTTGCCGGTGCCGGTGGCGCCCAGGTAGACGAAGCTGCCGCGCACCCAGGCGGAGGCGGTGTAGGTGGTGCCGGGGCGGACGGCGACGGTCTGGGCGCACTCGCCGGTGGAGTCGGCGTTCGCCGGGGTGACGGTCAGCGCGGAGGCGCCGGCGTGCGGGGCGGTGGGGGTGACGGCCGCCTCGGCCGGGCCGCCGGTGCAGTTCCAACCGGGGATACTGCCCCAGTCGGCGAGGCTCGGGGCGGGCAGCTCGAACCCGGGGTTGGTCGCCAGGTTGACGGTCGGGGCGGCCTCGGCGGCCGGGGTGGCAGGGGTGGCAGGGGCGGCCTGGGCGCCGTCGGCGGAGGCCGCCGGTACGGCGAAGGCGGTGAGCAGCGCGACGGAGGCGGCCAGCGCGGACAGCCGCGTGGACATCGACACGTGAGGACTCCAGCGTGTGGGGGAGACGCCCGTGGGGAGGGCGCGAACGAAAGGGGTGGTGGTGCGCCGCACTCGGACCGAAGAGAAACAATGGACTGGACCAATCGGCCCGTCAAGGGAACGGCAGATGAACCGGGCGGCCACCGGACCTGTGCCACAAGGGACAAGACGGCCAGTCAAAACACCTACCGGACATCCCGATCAGGGGAGGTACAGCTCCTCGATGTCCTCCGCGTAGTACTCCGCGATGGCCCCTCGCCGCAGCTTGAGTGAGGGCGTCAGCAGACCTTGCTCCTCGCTGAACTCCCGTGGGAGCAGCCGGAACGCGCGGATCGACTCGGCTCGCGACACCGCCGTGTTCGCCGCCGCCACCGCGCGCTGGATCTCGACGTGCAGGTCCTCGTCCGCGAGCACCGCCCATGCGTCGAGCTGTTCCCGCCCGCGGGTCTTCAGCCAGTGCGCCAGCGCCGCCGGGTCGAGCGTGATCAGTGCGGCCACGTACGGGCGGTCGTCGCCGACCACCAGGCACTGGGAGACCAGGGGGTGCGCCTCGACCCGCTCCTCCAGGCCGGCCGGGGCGAGGTTCTTGCCGCTGCTGGTGACGATCAGGTCCTTCTTGCGGCCGGTGATGGTGAGGTAGCCGTCCTCGTCCAGCCGGCCCAGGTCGCCCGTCGCGAACCAGCCGTCGACCAGCGACTCGGCGGTGCACCGCGGGTGGTTGAGGTAGCCGCCGAAGACCGAGTCGCCGCGCACCCACACCTCGCCGTCGTCGGCGATCGCCACCGAGGCGCCCGGCACCGGCTGCCCGACGGTGCCGAGCTTCTGCCGCCCGGTCGGATTGGCGGTGATCGCGGCGGAGGTCTCGGTCAGCCCGTACCCCTCGTACAGCTGCAGCCCGGCGCCGGTGAAGAACAGGCCCAGGTCGCGCCGCAGCGAGGAGCCGCCGCACATCACGCTGCGCACCCGGCCGCCGAGCGCCGCGCGCAGTCTCGGGTAGACGGTCCGCTCGTAGGCGAGGTGGCGCAGCCGCAGTGCGGCGCCCGGTCCGGGTCCGCGTCCGAAGGCCTTCTGCTCCCGGGCGGCGGCCCAGTCGACGGCCACCTGTCGGGCCTGCTCGAAGAGTTCGCCGCGGCCGGAGCTCTCGGCGGCGCGCCGGGCCTGCTGGAAGATCTTCTCGAACACGTACGGGACGGCGTGCAGGAAGGTCGGCCGGAAGGTCTCCAGCGCGGGCAGCAGCGCGTCGGTGGAGACCTCGGGGACGTGGCCGACCCGGAAGCCGCCGCGGATCGCCGCGATCTGCACGGCCCGCCCGTAGACGTGGGCGAGTGGCAGGAACAGCAGGGTGCCGGGCTGGCCGCCGCCGGTGTCACGCAGGACGTCGCCCCAGCCGGCGAGCAGCGCGTCGGCCTCGGCGGCCAGGTTGGCGTGGGTGAGCAGGCAGCCCTTGGGCCGGCCGGTGGTGCCGGAGGTGTAGACGACGGTGGCGACGTTCTCGGCGGCGACGCCGAGGCGCTGGCGGTGCACCAGGGAGTCGGGCACGCCGTGGCCGTCCTCGGTGATCGCGGCGACGCAGTCGCGGTCCAGTTGCCAGATGCCGGTGAGGTCGGGCAGTGCGTCGCAGACCGCGCCGACGGTCATGGCGGCGTCCTCGTCCTCGACCAGGCAGGCCACGGCCTGGGTCTCGGCGAGGATCCAGCGGACCTGCTCGGGGGCGGCGGTGGGGTAGACCGGGACGGTGATCGCGCCGATCGACCAGAGCGCGTAGTCGAAGAGGGTCCACTCGTAGCGGGTGCGGGACATCAGGGCGACCCGGTCGCCGTAGTGCACGCCGTGTGTCAGCAGTCCTTTGGCCAGGGCGAGCACCTGGTCCCGGAACTGCCGGGCGGTGACGTCCTGCCAGCGTCCGCCGCCGGTCCGCCGGGACAACTGGACCAGGTCGGGGGTGCGCTCGGCGGTGTCGTACAGGGAGTCGGCGAGTCCTCCGGCGGCCCCGGGAGCGTCCGGGGCGGGGGTGGTGAACTCGCGCACAGTCCTCCCCAGTTCGCGTCTCCCGGCGCCTGTTGCCGGGCCGGCCCGGCGCGCCCTCCGGCCGCCGGGGCGCCGGCGCCGGTTGCGCGGGTGGAGCGAAACTATCGGATCGTCCCGTCACTTCCCAGGGTTGTGACGGTGACGCGACGAGATCGGCACCGGTCCGCCCGCATGGTGCCGCACCCGTGAAGGCGTGGTCGAGGATGCGGGAGAGGGGTGAGGGTGGCGTGCAGGTCGGGCATTCCGGGCATCGGTGGACGATTCCGTCGTGAAACGAGGGCCTGGGCGACCGGTTTCTGACGTGTGCGGGGCAAGGTGGGGAGGCGGATTGGTTCGGCCCTCGAACGAGTGGTCAGGGCGTAGTAGAGTCGCGCAGACCCGTGGCCGGGAGCCCCCTCCGTATCCCTCCTCACCGTTCCTGCCCCTGCCCCACCCCTCCCGCCGCGCCCACCGCTTCCACGGCCCCCACCCTCCCCGTCCGCGCCTGGCACTTCCCGACCGAGGACTCCATGCGTCTGCGCCGCAGCTCGATCCGCGCGAAGATCATCGCGCTGCTCCTGGTGCCCATCGTGGCGCTCACCGCCCTGTGGGTGTTCGCGACCTTCGCCACCACCGGCGACGTCTGGAGCCAGCTGAGGATCAGCCGTACGTACAAGGAGTTCGCTGGCCCGGTCGACCAGTACGCCACCGACCTGCAGAACGAGCGCCGCGCCGCCGTCCAGAGCCTGGCCGACCCCCGCTCGCCCGTCGCCCGGGACGCCTACGAGCACGCCAAGGCCAACACCGACCGCAGCCTCGCCGTGCTGCGGCAGAAGAAGGACAGCGCGGGCAGTAAGCTCTCCACCCCCCAGCGCGGCCGCTTCGTGCAGATCATCGCCTCCGCCGACCAGATCGGCCCGCTGCGCTCCCAGGTCGGCCGGGCCGCGCTGAACTGGGAATTCGCGCTGGACCAGTACAGCGACCTGGTCAAGCCCGTGTTCGGCTTCCGCTCCGCCTACGTCGCCCGGCAGACCGGCCAACTCCCGCGCCAGGGAACCATTCTGATCGAGCTGGTGCGCGCCCGTGAGTACCTGTCTCAGGAGGACGCGGCGATGGAGGGCCTGCGCGCCGGCGCCGCCAAGCCCACCGCCGAGCAGTACCAGGTCGCGCTGGACGCCCTGCACAACCAGCAGGCGCTGTTCACCGTCTACGTCGCCGAGCTCGAACCCGCCGACCAGTCCGACTACATCGCCCTGCGCGGCGGCGAGGCCTGGGGCGCGCTGGCCCGCGCCGAGGCGGACTTCGTCGGCGCCGGCGGCCCCGACCGGGTGGTCCAGGCACTCAACAGCGACTCCTGGCGGGAGACCGCCGACCGGGCACTCGGCGACCTCAACTCGATCAACAGCCGGATCGCCGCCGGGCTCGACGAGCGCGCGCGGTCCGCGGCGATCGGCATGCTCTGGCGCGGCGGCATCGCCGGTGCGATCGGCCTGGTCGCGGTCGTGCTGTCGATCATGATCTCGTTCCGGATCGGTCGCGGCCTGGCCCGCGAGCTGATCGGCCTGCGCAACGCGGCCAACGAACTCGCCGGCACCCGACTGCCCTCCGTCATGTTGCGGCTGCGCCGCGGCGAGCCGGTCGACGTGGCCACCGAGGCGCCCGGACTGAACTTCGGCGACGCCGAGATCGGGCAGGTCGGCCAGGCCTTCAACGCGGTGCAGCGGGCCGCCGTCGAGGCCGCCGTCGAACAGGCCGAGCTGCGGCGCGGCGTCTCGGCCGTGTTCGTCAACCTGGCCCGGCGCAGCCAGGTGCTGCTGCACCGTCAGCTCACCCTGCTCGACACCATGGAACGCCGCACCGAGGACCCGACGGAGCTTGCGGACCTCTTCAAGGTCGACCACCTCACCACCCGCATGCGCCGGCACGCCGAGGGCCTGATCATCCTGGCCGGCGGCTCGCCCGGGCGTGCCTGGCGCAAGCCGGTCCGGATGGTCGACGTGGTCCGGGCGGCGGTCGGCGAGGTCGAGGACTACGCCCGGGTGACCGTCCGGCCGTTCCCCGGCACCGGCCTGCTCGGCAGCGCCGTCGCGGACATCACCCACCTGGTCGCCGAACTCGTCGAGAACGCCGCGGTGTTCTCCCCGCCGAGCACCCAGGTCACCGTCCAGGGCGAGGTGGTGGCGCACGGCTTCGCGCTGGAGATCGACGACCGCGGGCTCGGGCTGAGCGAGCAGCTGCTCGCCGAGATCAACGAACGCCTCGCCGTGGAGCAGGAGTTCGACCTGGCCGACACCGACCGGCTCGGCCTGTTCGTGGTCAGCCGGCTGGCCCGGCGGCACGGCATCCGCGTGCACCTGCGGCCGTCCCCGTACGGCGGGACGACGGCGGTGGTGCTGATCCCGCGCGAGCTGCTCGCCGAGGCGCCGGACGGGCTGGCGGAGCCGGCCGCGACCGGTCGGCGGTCCGTGGGCGCCGGTCGGCGCGGGCAGCGGGACCTGGTCGCGGTCCCGGGGCCGGTTCCCGGGCCGGGGGCTGCGGGCGGAACCGACCCCGGGGCGGGCTCCTCGTCCGGTTCCCTGTCCGGCGTGTCGTCGGGCTCCTCGTCCGGCGCCGGTGAGGGCGGTCGGCACCGGGGGACGGGCGGGCCGCGGCCCTCCGTGCCCGAGGCGGGGCGTACGGCGGGCGGTCTGCCGCGTAGGGCCTCGCGGCCCAAGGGCGGACCGGTCCTGGTCCCCGCGCCCGGAGCGGACACCGGGGACACCGGGGACGGGCCGGGCACGGGCCGGCACCGGCGGGAGGACATGGTGGTGGCCGCGGCTGCGGAGGCCTTCGCGGCTGCTGCGACCGCCGAGGCTGCCGCTGTCGCCGAGGCTGCCGTGATCGCTGGGGCTGCAGGGGTTGCTGGGGCTGCCGAGGTTCCGCCGGTGGACGCCGCGCCCCGGACGGTGGGCGGTCTGCCGCGTCGGGTCCGGCAGGCGAACCTGGCGCCGCAGCTCAGGGAACAGCTCACGGAGCAAGTGAAGGAACGATTCCGCAGCGCGGGCGGGTCGGGGGACACGACCGGGGACGCGGGGTCCGCTCCCGACGCTCGGGAGGCACGGGAGCGCTCGCCCGAGGAGGCCCGGGCGACCTTCGCCTCGTTCCAGCGCGGCTTCACCCGGGGACGCGGTGCCTCCGCCCCGGTGGACCGTGCCGATGCCACCAAGGATCGCGACGGCTCGCCGACAGGCAGTGACGGATCGTCAAGAAACGGCGACGGATCGTCAAAGGACCGCGACGGCACGCCAGAGGGCGCAGAGAGCGCCCCGACGGCCCACGAGGGATCGCCGCGCGATCGCTTCGCAGCCGTACCCGTCTGGCAGCCGCCGGGCGCGTCCCGCCGGGCGATCGGCCCGGCGCCCGCCCCGGCGGCGCTGCCCGCCCCCTCGGACACCGGGCGGGCCCCGCTCGCCCGTCGGCTGCCGCCCGGACCGCCGGTCCGTCGCAGCCCGGGCCCGGGATCGCCCGTACCACCGGTATCACCCGTTGTACCCGATTCATCAGCACGACCGGCACCACTCGCACGACCCGCACCACCCGTGCGGCCCACATCGCCTGTGCGGCCCACATCACCCGCATCATCGGCATCACCTGCACCACCCGCTCCAGCGGAAGGAACTGATTCATGACCACTTCGACGCAGCCGTCCGGGGACCTCAACTGGCTCCTGGACGACCTGGTGGGGCGCGTAGCGGCCCTCCGGCACGCGGTGATCCTGTCCAGCGACGGCCTGGCCACCGGCGCCTCCCGCGACCTCGACCGCGAGGACGCCGAGCACCTGGCCGCCGTCGCGGCCGGGTTCCACAGCCTGGCCAAGGGGGCCGGCGGGCACTTCAAGGTCGGCGGCGTCCGGCAGACCATGGTCGAGCTGGACGAGGCGTTCCTGTTCATCACGGCCGCCGGCGACGGCAGCTGCCTGGCCGTGCTGAGTGACGCCGAGGCCGACATCGGCCAGATCGCCTACGAGATGGCCCTGCTGGTCAAGCGGGTCGGCGAGCACATGGCCGCCGA
This sequence comes from Kitasatospora sp. NPDC033851, assembly GCF_055576085.1. Lineage (NCBI taxonomy): Bacteria > Bacillati > Actinomycetota > Actinomycetes > Kitasatosporales > Streptomycetaceae > Kitasatospora > Kitasatospora sp. NPDC033851. The sequence continues at coordinate 320,609 of NZ_JBVIRL010000005.1, forward strand.
GCCGCGCACCGAAACCGCCCCGCCGGGGAGATGAGCGGGCCGATGGCGGATCCGAAGGCGGACGTGCCGGACGTGCCGGACGGCCCGGAGGTGCCGGTGGGCACGGACGGGCCGACCGGTGCGGGGGCGTCGCCTGGTGCGGACGCATCGGCGGAGGTGGACGCCCCGGCCGGCGTGAACGCGCCGGACGGTGTGGCCGCATCCCAGGGTGTGGACACTCCGGCGGACGCGGAGCAGATCGACCCGGACGGACCCGAGGTCGACCTGTTCCGTCCGCGCACCCCGGTCGACGACCGCTGGTTCGACGACGAGGCCGGCCCGGTCGTGCGGCTCTACTCGATGACCCGCGGCCGCACCCGGCCGGTCGAGGAGGGCCTGTTCGACCTGATCTCGCTGGTCACCGCCGTCGAGCCCGGGCCGGACGCGGGGGCCGTGCCCGCGCACGTCCTCGACCCGGAACACCAGACGCTGCTGGCGCTGTGCCGCCGCGAGCCGCTCTCCGTCGCCGAACTCGGCTCCTTCACCGACCTGCCGGTCAGCGTGGTGCGGGTGCTGCTCGGCGACCTCTACGACGCCGACCTGATCAGCGTCACCCGACCCGTTCCGCTCGCCGAGCTGCCGGACGAGCGCCTGCTGCGAGACGTGATCAATGGACTCCGTGCGCTCTGACCACCACCTCCGCCCGGACGGTGCCGCGTCCGACCCGGCGAACGCCAACGACCCGCGGTGGCGCGGCGGTCCGGCCGCCGCGGTGAAGATCCTGGTCGCGGGCGGCTTCGGCGCGGGGAAGACCACCCTGGTCGGCTCGGTCAGCGAGATCCGGCCGCTGCGCACCGAGGAGGAACTCAGCGAGCTGGGGCGTCCACTGGACGACACCTCGGGCGTCGAGGCGAAGCGCACCACCACGGTGGCGATGGACTTCGGCCGGATCGACCTGCGGCCCGGCCTCGCCCTCTACCTGTTCGGCACGCCCGGGCAGGACCGGTTCTGGTTCGTCTGGGACGAGTTGGCGCGCGGCGCGCTCGGCGCCGTGGTGCTCGCCGACACCCGGCGGCTGGCCGACTGCTTCCCCTCGGTCGATTTCTTCGAGCAGCGCGGCATCCCGTTCGTGGTCGCGGTGAACTGCTTCGAGGGCACCGAGCGGTTCACGCCGAACGAGGTGCGGGACGCGCTCGACCTCGACCCGGACATCCCGGTGTTGCTCTGCGACGCCCGGCTGCGGGAGGACGGGAAGGACCTGCTCGTCGCGCTGGTCGAGCACGCCGCCGCGCGCCGCCACCCTGCTGCCGCCCGGGCCTGAGGGAGCCTCGGGTGACGGCGGCGCGGGCGTCCCCTACCGGCCGACGTCTCATTCCGATGTCCGCATCCCGGACGGTCGGCGCGCGGAAGGTTGCCTAGACCGGCCCGGCCGTGGAAGGCTCAGTGGACGAAGGCCGCCCGGCCATGCCGTCGGGAGCCCCGGAAACGCCCCGTTCACACGGGCGTTGCCGACCGGCGGACGGCCTTCGACGATCCGGCGAGGCACCGCGGGCGCGCACCGGCAGCGGTGAACCGCCGCGCACAGAACGAGGGGGAGGGCAGCAGAATGACGACCGTCGGCCGACGACGCATCGCCACCGCCCTGTCCGGGCCCCTCATGCCCGGCTCCGCCCGCTCGGGTGCCGCCGCTCCGGTGCTCACCGTCCGCCGCTACATCGACCACGCGCTGATCTGCAGCGCGTGTTGTCGCTGACCGGCCTGTCCCATCCCGGTACGTCCCCGGCGCTCCCGGCCCACCAGCCACCGCCCGACGCACCGCTGATCCCGTCGACCAGGCCGTAGCGGACCGCCGTCCGGCGCGCCCGCGGCCGACCAACCGGACCGCCCAGCGGAGAGACCACCAGTGAACATCGTCTGCCCCAGACCTGACCCCGCCGCCGTCGGCCGTACCCGAACGGCCGGGACGGCCCCCGCGACGTGCGCGGGCGGTGGACGGACCGGACGGTGGAACGGGCGCGTGAGCCGCGCCGCGGACAGCCGACGGGGTCACCACGACCTCGAGCCGTTCTGGCCGTCCCGGCAGCCGCACCTGTTCGATCAGACGTGTCCGGGCTCGCCCAGCGCGTCCCGGCTCTCCGCCCGCTGACCCGGTTCAGTCCGGTCCAGCCCCGGCAGTACGCCCGGTCGACGCGCAGACGACTCCACCCCGTCCGTCACGCGCGAAATGAGCGGCACACCATGTCTTCTTCCTCCACGGCCACCCTGCCCCTGCCCACCGCGACCCCGCACCTGCGCGCGGTCCGCTCGGTTCCGACGGTCCCCTCTGTTCCGTCCGTTCCGCCTGTTCCGTCCGCCGTTCCGTCACCTGTTCCGTCCGCCGTTCCCGGTGCCGCCGGCTCGGCCTGGGTCGCGGGGTCGTCCGTCGGTCCGTCCGCCGGTCCGTCCGTCGCCCCGGCTTCGGTGGCCGACCGATGGCCCGGGGCGGTGCTCCGCCCGCCGCACACCGGCCCGGCCCGCCCGGCCGGTGGTCCGACGACCGCCGTAGCGCCGCAGCCGGGCACGGTTGTCCCGCCGGCCCCGCACGCGCTGCTCGCCGCGCTGCCGGAGGGGGCGACCGTCGTCGCCGCCCTGCCGCAGGGCGTGCTGCCGCAGGGTCTGCTCGCCCAGTACGGAGCGCAGTTCGGTGGCGCGAACGGGAGCCCGATGGTCGGGTACCTGGTGCTGGTGCCGACCGAGAGTCCGGCGGCGGGTGGCCCGGGCCTGCCCGGTGCGCCCGATGCGCCCGTCGTGCCCGCGACTGCCGGACTGCCCGGAGCTGTCGGGTGGTCCGGAGCCGCCGGACTGCCTGGGGCGTCGGCTCCGGCGGGTGTCCGCCCGGTGCGTGCGGCCGGGCGCGGCATCACCGTCGACGCGGAGCGGCGCAACGCGTACGTCGACGGGCGGCTGCTCGACCTCACCTACCTGGAGTTCGAGCTGCTGGCCCACCTCACCGAGCACCCGCAGCGGGTGCACAGTCGGGACCACCTGGTCTCCGCGGTCTGGGGCTACGGCCACGTCGGGGACGGCCGGACGGTCGACGTGCACGTCGCCCGTCTGCGCCGCAAGCTCGGACCCGCCTACCGCGAAACGATCGTGACGGTCCGTCGGGTCGGCTACAAGTACAACCCGGCCGCTGTCTGATCACCGACTGCCGACTGTGGCGGCGGGCCGCCCGTACGTTCCGAACGGACGAGCAGCCCGCCGCCGCAGGGCTATTGATGGCCTTCCGGGCGCTGTGGAGTGCAGCGGACGGTGCAGGCCCAGCCCGGTGCCCGGGTGCGTCGGCCGTCGCTGACAACTGACAGCTGACAGATTTCGAAATCTGTCAGCTGTCAGTTGTCAATCGTCACCTTCCGCCGCAGAGGCCGCGCAGCTCGGCGCCTCAGTAACGCGGGCTCAGCGGCTCAGCCGGTCGATCTCCGCCAGCTCCTCCGCCGTCAGCGGCCCGCCGGCCAGCGCGTCGAGGTTCTGGTCCAGCTGGACCACGCTGCTCGCGCCGATGATCACCGACACCACCCGGGGGTCCCGCAGCACCCAGCACAGCGCCAGCTGCGCCAGCGTCTGCCCGCGCCCCTCGGCGATCTCGTCGAGTGCCCGCAGCTGCTCCAGCTTCGGCCTGGTCAGCGCCTCCTGGGTCAGGAACTTCCCGACCGACATCCGCGAGCCGGCCGGTACGTCCCCGGAGAGGTAGCGGTCCGTCAGCAGTCCCTGGGCCAGCGGCGAGTAGGCGATCAGGCTGGTCTGGGTGTCGCCCACCGCGTCCAGCACCCCGGCCTCCTCCACGTGCCGGTTGAGGATCGAGTACGCCGACTGGTTCAGCAGCACCGGCGTCCCCAGCTCCCGCAGGATCGCCACCGCCTCCCGGTGCTGCTCCGCCGGGTAGTTGGAGATCGCGGCGTACAGCGCCTTGCCCGAGCGCACCGCGCTGTCCAGCGCCCCCATCGTCTCCTCGATCGGGGTGTCCGGGTCGTAGCGGTGCGAGTAGAAGACGTCGACGTAGTCCAGTCCCATCCGGTCCAGCGACTGGTCGAGGCTGGCCAGCAGGTACTTGCGGCTGCCGCCGTTGCCGTACGGGCCGGGCCACATGTCCCAGCCGGCCTTGGTCGCGATGAACAGCTCGTCGCGGTACGGCCGGAAGTCCTGGGCGAACAGGTAGCCGAAGTTGCGCTCGGCACTGCCGTACGGCGGCCCGTAGTTGTTCGCCAGGTCGAAGTGCGTGACGCCCCGGTCGAAGGCCCGGCGCAGCACCGCCCGCTGCACCTCCAGCGGCTGGGTGTCACCGAAGTTGTGCCAGAGCCCGAGCGAGACGGCGGGCAGCTGGACGCCACTGCGGCCGGCCTTCCGGTAGGTCATCGAGGCGTAGCGGTCATCCGCGGCGAGGTAGCTCATGCCGGACATCCTGCCAGCCGGCCCCGGCCGATCAAGCCCTTGCCGTTCCCGTAACCACTGATCCGCCGCCCGCCCGCCCGCGCAGCGCGCCGTGCGCGCCCTGCCCGGCGTGACGCCGGCAACCGTGCGTGACGTGACGCGCGCCACCGATCGCGGCGGAATGCCGCCCGGCGGCAAGGGGGATGACGAACCGTCGAGGGGTCGTGGCCGCCGGGGGGCGGCGCACGGCCCTCAACCATCGGGCGGCCGTCGAAGGCTCCTGGAAGTCGATCCGGAAGCCCGATCCTGAAACCCGATCCGGCATTCCACTGGCACTCTGTACCTACTGGTATGTACAGTGATCCACATGAGCACCCAGGAACGCCTCATCGAGAGCACCCAGGCACTCCTCTGGGAGCGCGGCTACGTCGGCACCAGCCCCAAGGCCATCCAGCAGCGCTCCGGCGTCGGCCAGGGCAGCATGTACCACCACTTCACCGGCAAGCCCGACCTCGCCGCCGCCGCCCTGCGCCGCAGCGCCGAGCAGATGCGGGGCATCGCCGAGGCCGACCTCGCCGCCCCCGGCAGCGCGTACGACCGGATCGCCGCGTACCTGCGCCGGGACCGTGACGTCCTGCGCGGCTGCCGGATGGGCCGGATGGCCCAGGATCCGGACGTGGTCGCCGACCCGCAGCTGCGCGCCCCCGTCGAGGAGACCTTCGACTGGCTGCGCGGCCGGATCGCCGACCTGGTCGCCGAGGGCCAGGCCGGCGGCGAGTTCGCCCCCGCCCTCGACCCGGCCGACACCGCCGCCGCCGTGGTCGCCGTCGTCCAGGGCGGCTACGTCCTGGCCCGCGCCGCGGACAGCGCGGAGCCGTTCGACCAGGCCGTCCGCGGCGCCCTCGGCCTGCTCGCGGCACACCGAACGGCCTGACGAACAGAGCGAACCGGGCCCGAAGAGCCAACCGGGCCGGCTCGGCCAAGAGGCCGACCACACGACCAGGGCCGGCAGCCCGAACGGAACGAACAGGACCGACAGCCCGACGCCGCGCACCGACCCCGAGGAGCCCCGCCGTGCACGCCATGCAGTACGAGATCACCCTCCCCGCCGACTACGACATGGGCATCATCCGCAAACGCGTCGCCGACAAGGGCCACCTGCTCGACGCCTACCCGGGCCTCGGCCTCAAGGCGTACCTGGTCCGGGAGCGCGGTCTCCAGGGGTCGCCGGTCAACCAGTACGCGCCGTTCTACCTCTGGCGCACCGCCGAGGGCATGAACAGCTTCCTCTGGGGCCCGGCCTTCCGCGGTCTGAGCGCCGACTTCGGCCGCCCGGCCGTCCACCACTGGCTCGGAGCGGGACTGGGCCACGGCGGTGCGACCGACGCGCGGGAGACCGCCCCGACCACCGCCACCCGCGACACCGTACGGCTGCCGGAAACCGCCGACCCGGCCGAAGCCGTCGAGCGGGCGCTCGCCGAACTCCCCACGCACCCGGCCCTGCACACCGCCGCCGTCGCCGTGGACCCGAGCCGCTGGGAACTGCTCCGATTCGCCCTCTGGCACGGCCCGGCCCCGGAGGACGCGCCCGGCGCCCGCTACCAGGTGCTGCACCTCTCCCGACCCGAACTCGACCGGCTGCCGGCCGGACGCCACTTCTGAAAGGCCCCACGCCCCGATGACTTCCGTGCCGCTGCCGCCGAACGACCTCGCCCCCGCCCCGCTCGACCGCGAAGCCGGCTACGCCCTGCTCGCCGACCTCGCCGGGCCGGCCGCCGCCGGCACCCTCGGCGGGCTGGACGCCCTCGCCCCCGGCTTCCCCGACTGGATCGTCACCAGCCTCTTCGGCGGCACCTACCAGCGCCCCGGCCTCGCCCTGCGCGACCGCCAGATCGCCAACCTGGCCGCCCTCACCGCCCTCGGCGGGGTGGAACCCCAGCTCGCCGACCACGTGCGCTACAGCCGGCGGATCGGCCTGACGAAGGAGGAGATCACCGAGGTCATCGTCCACCTCGCCCCCTACGTCGGCGTCCCCAAGGCCCTCGCCGGCCTGCGCGTCGCGACCGCGACCTTCGCCGAAGCCACCGAAGCCACCGAAGCCACCGAGGCAACCGAGGCAACCGAGGCCGCCGTCAACGCAGCCACCGACACCACCGACACCACCGCAGCCACCGGCGCCACCGCAGTCAGCGACCTCACCGAGGAGCAGGCATGAGCCGCACCGTCCGCACCGTCCTGGGCGACCTCGACCCCGCCGAACTCGGCGTCACGGACTCCCACGACCACCTCTTCATCCGCAGCCCGCTGCTCCCCGGGCAGGAGCTGGACGATCCGGCCGCCGCCGAGGAGGTCCTGCGCGCCTACGCCGCCGCCGGCGGCCGCACCCTCGTCCAGTGGACCCCGTTCGGCATGGGCCGGGGCGCGGACTCGCTCGCCACCCTCTCCCGCACGACCGGCGTCCACATCGTCGCCGCCACTGGCGCACACCAGGCGGCCCACTACGCGGCCGGCCCCGTCCCGTACGCGGACCTCGCCGAACGCTTCGTCGCCGAGCTCACCACCGGACTGCCGGGTGCATCCGAGAGCGCCCGCGCCGGTCTGATCAAGGTCGCCGACGACGCGGGCCGCACCACCGCGCACACCCGTCGGACGATGGCCGCGGCCGCCGAAGCGCACCACGCCACGGGCGCCCCGATCGCCGTCCACCTCGAACCCGACGGCGATCCGCACGAGGTCCTGTCCCGGCTCAGCAGCCGCGACGGGGTCCGGCCCGACCGGATCATCTTCGGCCACCTCACCCGGTTCCCCGACCGCGCCACGTACCGCAGCCTCGCCGCCGAGGGCGTCCACCTCGCCTTGGACAGCCCCTCCCGGATCGGCCACCCGACCGACCTCCAGGCCTTCGACGTCATCGCCGACCTGGTCGACGCGGGCCACGCCGACCAGCTGCTCCTGGGCGCCGACACCACGACCCGTACCGCCCGGCAGGCCGGCGGTCCGACCCGCCTGCTCACCGATCTCGCCCCACGGCTCGCCCGCGCCTACGGCCCGGAACTGCCCGAGCTGCTCCTCACCACCAACCCGGCCGCCGCCTTCGCCGCCGACTGGCGCACCCCGTGAGCCCGGCAGGCCCTGAGCCCGGCAGGCCCTGAGCTGGGCGGACCCTCGAGCCCTGGCAGGCTTCCGAGCCCGTTCCCGCTCCTGTGGCCGACTGCTCCCGCCCGGGTTTGAATCCGAGTAGCCCTCCTGCCGGAGGGGCGCCCCCAGAGAGGCGGACTCGACGATGCCCGCACCATCGACCGCGGCCGCACCATCGACCGCGGCCGCACCATCGACCGCCGCACCGTCGACCTACCCGTGGCTCGCACCCGCCCGGCTCGCCGTCGCGGCCCTCGTCGCCGTCGCCCTCTGCTTCTCCGGCTACCGCGCGGCGACGGACCCCACCGGGGTGGTGAACTTCTTCAGCTACTTCACCAACCTGGGCAACCTCGCCGTGGTCGCCGTCCTGGGCTACGGCGGCTGGGCGGGCCTGACCGGCCGCCGCCCGGTGCCGGACGAGGTGCGCGGGGCGGTCGTGCTCTACCTGGTGATCACCGGACTGGTCTACGGCACGCTGCTGGCGAAGTACCCGGAGCAGCTGGTGATCCCGTGGGCGGACGACGTGTTGCACCGCGCGATCCCGCTCGTCGTGCTTGCCGACTGGCTGATCGACCCGCCCGCCCGGCGCGTCCGCCCGGTCGTGGTGCTCGGCTGGATGGCGTTCCCGCTGCTGTACCTGGTGTACGCGCTGCTGCGCGGCCACGCCGTCGACTGGTACCCGTACCCGTTCCTCGACCCCACCCTGCACGGTGGCTACCGCCGGGTGGCCGGGGCCTGCTTCCTGACGGCGGTGGCCTTCGTCCTCGTCGGCGCCGCGGTCGCCGCCGTGGGCAACGCGCTCGCCGCGCACCGCGACGCCCGCGACGGCGCGGTCCCGAGGGGCCGTCACGCCCGTGCCGGAACGGGCTGACGAGGGCCGAACACGCTCCCGTGGTGACGGCCGTGGTGACGCTCCGGACCCTCACGGCCGCCGACGCAGCATCGAGGCCTTCCGGCAGCGGGCGAAACGCCGAAGCGGGGCCTGTGCCGTACAGGGGACGGCACAGGCCCCGCCGTTCGGGGCCGCGGGGGCGGGCGGTCACATGTGGGTGCCGCCGTCGATGCGGAGCTCGGTGCCGGTGACGAAGGCGCCGTCGTCGGAGGCGAGCATGGCGATCACGCCGGCCACCGTCCCCGGGCCCGCGAAGCCCTGGCCGAGGGCGGGGGAGAGCTTGGCGAGCAGGCTGAAGTCGGCGTCGGCGGGCAGGCCGGGGTTGTTGGTCATGCCGCTGTCGATGCTGCCCGGGGCGACGCAGACCGCGCGCAGGCCCTGCTTCGAGTACTCCGAGGCGATGGCGTGGGTGAACGACTGGATGCCGCCCTTGGTCGCGGCGTACGCGGCCATGTAGGGGTGGGCGAAGCTCGCGGAGGTGGAGCTGAAGTTGACCACCACGCCCTTGCCGCCGGCGAGCAGTGCGGGGAGCGCCTCGCGGGTCATCAGGAAGGTGCCGGTCAGGTTCACCGCGAGGAGCGTGTTCCAGAACTCCAGGGTGGTCTCGTGGGTGTGCGAGGCACGGAGGATGCCGGCCGCGTTGACCAGGACGTCCAGGCCGCCCAGGTCGGCGATCGCCTCGGCGACGCCCGCGACGACGGCGGCCTCGTCGGAGATGTCCAGGACCCGGATGGTCAGGCGGTCCGCGGTGCCGTCGGCGGTCGCGCGGTCCAGGGTCTTCTTCAGGCCGTCCTCGTTGACGTCGACGGCGACGACCTTGCCGCCCTCGGCGAGGATCCGGTGCACGGTCGCCCGGCCGATGCCCGAGCCGCCGCCGGTGATCAGGACGTTCCGTCCGCTGAAGCGCTCCATGGTGGTACTCCGTTCGTTCGTGGTCTCTCGACCTCAAGAGGCACGGTACGCCCAAGTGGCATGTTGTGCCAATGAGGCTTGGTGAGTCATCTCGGCATGACGCGCCAGAATGGCACCCATCCGCGTAGGCTGACCCCGTGACCGGACGCCCGACCCTGAACCAGCGCCGCCGTGACGCCACCCGGCTGGAGATCGCCCGCGCTGCCGCCGCGCTCTTCGCCGAAAAGGGGGCGGAGGCCACCACCGCCGAGGAGATCGCCCTCGCCACAGGCATCTCGCTGCGCACCTTCTACCGGTACTTCTCCGTCAAGGAGGATGCCGTCGCCCCGCTGCTCGCGGCGGGCGGACGGCAGTGGGTCGACCGGTTCGCCGAGAGCTCGGCCGACCTGCCGCTGCGCGAGGCGCTGGAGAGCGCGGCGGTCGCGTCGCTGACGCCGGCCGACGAGGCGGGTGCCGAGATGATGCAGTGGACCCGCAGCCTGCTGCGCGACCCGAGCCTGGAAGGTGCCTGGCAGCGCGTCCACGCCGACTCGGAGGTGCGGCTGCGCGCGGTCCTCGCCGACCGCTGCCCGGAGGGCACCGATCCGCTGGAGATCCGGCTGGCCGCCGCCGCCGCGACAGCGGCGATCCGGGTGGCCCTGGAGCAGTGGGCCTCCTCCGACGCCCCCGCCGTCGGCCCGGGCTCCCCGCGCGACCTGGGCGCCCGCTGCATGCGCGAGCTCACGGCGGGGCTGCGGCTCTGGGAGCGGGTGTCCTGAGCCGGGGGTGCGTCGGGCGTGGGGCGTGGTGGCTGCCGCGCCCGGCGGTTGGCGGGTGACGGCGAGCAGCTGACAGGGTTCAGGGTTCAGATGTCAGATGACAGATTTCGAAATCTGTCATCTGAACTCTGTCGGTTGAAAGCCGTCGGCCGTTCCCCGCGACCTCCCAGCCCGCCATCAGCGTTCTCCCAGCTGGCGCTAGGGTTGATCATTGCGCCCTGGCAGGGGAGCCGGGGTGACCTCCTCGGATGTCCCCAGCGGAGGGGTCCGGAGTTCGAGGCGTGGGAGCAAGTAGGACATGGGTCTGACGAGCCACAAGGTGCTGGCGCTGACCGTATTGATCGCCGTCGTGGTGATGGGGGGCACGGTCTGGCTGTGGCCCAGGATGGCCAGGACGACCTGGCAGGCGGTGCTCGGCCGGATCGGCACGCTGCTCGCCACCCAGTTCGCGGTGCTCGCGGCGCTCGGCCTGGTGGCGAACAACTACTTCGCCTTCTACAGCAGTTGGGACGACCTGCTGGGCACCGGTGACACCGGCCCGGTGGTGATCCACAACAAGGCGGACGCCTCCGGTCGCCTCCTGGTGGAGACGATCGGCCACGCCTCGGTCAAGGGCGGCGGTGCGGTGGGCCGCGAGCCCAGCCAGTCGGGCGAGATCCGCAAGGTCCGGATCGACGGTGCGGTCAGCCGGCTGTCCACCGAGAGCTACGTCTACCTGCCCCCGCAGTACTTCCAGCCGGAGTACGCGCAGAGGAAGTTCCCGGCCGTGATCGTCAGCACCGGGTTCCCAGGAATCGCCGAGAACCTGATCACCCGCTTCAACTACCCGGGCGCGGCGCTCAAGCTGCTGCAGGAGGGCCGGATGCAGCCGACCGTCCTGATCCTGATGCGCCCCTCGCCCGCGCTGCCGCAGGACACCGAGTGCGAGGACATCCCGAACGGCCCGCAGTCCGACACGTACTTCACCAAGGACGTGCCCTCGGCGATCCAGGCCAGCTTCCGGGTCTCGTCCGACCCGCAGGCCTGGGCCTTCATGGGCAACTCGACCGGCGGCTACTGCGCGCTCAAGCTGGCCATGCGCCACCCCGACGTGTTCCCGACCGCCGTCGCGCTCTCGGCCTACTACGACGCCGCCGACGACCCGACCACCGGTGACCTGTTCGGCGGCAGCAAGCAGCGCCGCGACGAGGCCAACCTGATGTGGCGGCTGAAGAACCTGCCGCAGCCCAACGTGTCCGTGCTGCTGGCGGGCACCAAGAAGGGCGACGGCGACTACCGGCGGGAGACCGAGGCCTTCGTCGAGGCGGCGCGGAGCCCGATGAAGGTCTCGTACAGCATGCTCGAGAACGGCGGCCACAACTTCGAGACCTGGAGCGCGCTGCTGCCGTCCTCGCTGGAGTGGCTGTCCCAGCACCTTGCGGTGCCGAACCCGACCGCCTGACGACCGGCCGCTTATCGGCCGGACCCCGGGGCCCAGCCGCGGGTCGGGGGTCCGGCCGTCACAGGTCTCAGGCCACCCGCTCCAGCGAACCGGTGTGCAGCTGGCCGACCCGGCCGCCCTCGCCCTCGAAGGTCCAGAAGGCCCGCACCGTCAGCTTGTTCAGGTCCATCACATGGCTGACGGTGATCCCGCTCTGCTCCGTCCAGCTGACGAAGTAGATCTCCGGTGCGACCTCGGCGACGTGCAGCCGCACGTCCTCCCACTGGCCCGCGGACTCGCCGAGGCCCTCCCAGCGCAGCCGCGTGCCGTCGGCCGAGTAGGTGTTGCGGAAGGCCGCGCCGTTGTCGGCCCGGAAGACGTAGGTGCGGCCGGCGAAGGCGGGCAGGGACGCGATCATGGTGGGGCGGCTCCTCGTTTCGGGCTTTGGTGCTCTTGTGCACTGCGGAAATGTCAGGCCTCCAATTTATCCGACCGGGTGCAGTCGGTCAGATCTTTGCCACGGTACGGATCGCCACCGCGCCGCCCGCCGGGGGGTGCGACCGGCACATGGACACCCGCCGCGCTCCGGTCCTACCGTCCGCCCATAAAACGCACCCCTGCGAGACTCACCCCAGCGAGACGCACCCCCACCACGCCCGTCCACACCACCGGCATCGCGACGGTCGGCGGCACCCGGCTGCTGAGCGGCCTCGACCGCCTGGAGCTGGCCTGGGCGCCGGAGGCCGAGAGCCAGGTCGACGCCTGGCTCGGCTGACCATCCCGCCAGGCCTTCGGCCGAGCACCCGGACGGGCACCCGGCCAGGAACCAGGACGGGCATCCGGCCGGGCCGGGGGATTGATCAACTCGGCCGCCGCACAGCGTTGTTGATCGACACCACTGTGAGCTGCGCGACAACCGGACCGACGGAGTTGTCCGTTCACGCACAGCCTGCCTAGCCTGCAACGGTCGTCCGCCCTCGCGGACCCCGCCGCCGGGACGCCGAGTCCCGTCCACCCGTCGGCGGGTCACCGAGCACCACGCGGACGGGAGCGGGGGAACCAAGGTCGGCGCCCGGCCCGCGCGCTCACGCGTACGGGTCGTGGCTAGGGGTGAAGCCGTTCCACAGGCGGCCGGGCCAACTGCAGCCCGAACCCGACAGCTAACCTCGCAGGCGTCGCAGAGGTCCGCTCATGCCCCAGCCTGCTGTCCGGCGCGCCACGCCGCGCCGCGCCCGCCCCTCCCGCCGCGGCCGCAACGCCGCCTTCGCCGCCACGGGGGCGCTCGCCATCAGCGGCGCCGGCCTGTTCGGACTGCCGTCCGTGAGCAGTGCCCAGGCCGCCACCGCGCCGACCGTCACCCAGGACCGGCTCGCCCCCGCCACCATGGTCGCGGGCAAGGCCGGCACCGCCTCGCTCGGCCTGCACTCCTCGGCCTGCTTCACCGCGAAGACCGTCGGCGTGGGCGTGCGGGACGCGCGCGGCACCAACCTCGACTTCCCCGGCAACGCCTCCAACGTGCAGATCTGCCCGAGCGGCGTGAACTTCACCAGCGGCGCGCGCACCCTGCCCGCCGGGACGTACACCCAGTTCGGCTTCTGGCAGGACCTCGGCGGCGTCTGGCACAACCTGCCCTCGCAGCAGCTGATGGTCTCGGCCACCGCCACCCCGGCCCCGGCCCCGACGGCCACCGCCACCCCGGCGCCGACCTCCACGCCGACCCCGACCTCCACGCCGACCCCGAGCGCCACGGCCAGCCCGACCGCCCCCGCGCCGTCCTCCCCGGTCGTCGGCAAGTCGCTGACCTGGTCGGACGAGTTCAACGGCTCGATCTCCTGGGGCCAGCGCTGGGTCGGCGACAAGAGCACCTCGTACAAGTACGGGAACCACAACCCGGACGACAACAAGCTGGACTGGCTGAACAAGAACAACGTCAGCGTCGCCAACGGGGTCGCCACCTTCACCGCCGCCCCCGGCGGCCCGGCCCTGGAGAACGGCAAGCAGTCCTGGAACACCGGCTTCCTGACCACCGAGGGCTCCAGCGAGGGCTTCCAGGTCAAGACCGGCGACTACGCCGAGACCCGGGTCAAGCTGCCCGCGGGCACCGGCGCCTGGCCGGCCCTGTGGACCTGGAAGAACGGCAACGGGGAGATCGACTCCTTCGAGTACCACCCCGACAACCCGAACCTGCTGGAGCTGACCAACCACGTCAACCCCGGCAACCCGAAGTACTACACCGACGCGAGCGCCATCGCGAAGGACCAGTGGGTGACCATCGGCACCTACTACGGCGCGAACTCGGTGGACTGGTACGTCAACGGCGTCAAGGTCTTCTCGGACGGCAAGGGCGTCGGCGCCAACTGGTCGGCGTACCTGATCCTCAACCTCTCGGTGTGCGCGGGGCAGTACCACCCCGCGCCACAGGGGACCGCTCCGATCACCATGGCCGCCGACTACGTCCGCGTCTACCGCTAACCGGTAGGACGTCTCACCGGTCGCCGCAAGCCGGCAGCCGCTCGCCGGCGCCCGGCGCCCGGTGGGACGACGTGCTCAGGAACCGGCAGCCGTCTCGACCACCGTGATGTCGAACGGCTGCCGGTTGTTGCTCTCGTCCCGGTCGTCCGCGCTGCGCACCGCGACCCAGCCGCCGCTCAGTTTTCCCAGGGGCAGGTCGGGGTCCAGACGGACCGGGACGAGGGCGGTCGCGGTGCGCAGCGGCGGCAGCCCGGGCCCGAAGACGCAGCGCACCCGGTGGCCGTTCTGCAGCACCTCGCAGTTGTCGGGGTAGTAGGGCCCCTCGGGGGTGACGCCCTTCGGCAGGGTGACCACGACCGTGAACGGGGAGGCGGTGGCGTCCGGGCCCCTGTTGGCGACGAAGCCGTGGACGGTCGTGGTGCCGCCGGGCGGCGCCGCCGGGTCCGGGTCGATCCGGACCACCTCCAGGTCGGAGTCGGACGGCGCGGCGACCACGGCGGGCAGGGTGGACACCTCGGGGACGGCGGACGCGGTCGGCGCGCCCGGCGCGACGACCTCCACCGCCGGACGGGGCTCCGGCCGACGCAGCGCCCAGGACGGGCTGGTGGCCGGCACCGCCACCGTGCAGCCCGCCACGACGGCCGCGACCAGCACGGCCCCGCCGTACCTCCTGCCCCTCGTGCTGCCGTGCGATCCCGTGTCACCGCAAGACCCAGTGCTGCCGCGCGATCCCGAGCCACCTCCTACGACGCCCCGTACGTCCTGCTGCTCCATGCCGCTCACCGTGCCCTCGTGCTTCGGCCGCCCGCACCGTCGCGGGCCGCGTCCGCACCAGGGTGGCCGAGCTGTCGCCGCGACCGGGGCGCATCCCGACCCGCCCCGCCGCCGTCCGCTCGAACGGAGGACGTGCGGTGTCGGCCCGGCGGCCCGTGTCGGAAGGGGGGGTGACGAGGCGTCAGGCTGGTGGCCCTCAGGGGGCGAGGACCTGCCCCAGCCGGCCGGCGATCTGGCGCATCACCGGTACCAGCGAGGCGGCCCCGGCCTGCTCCTCCAGGGCCCGGATGCGGGCCTCCGGCCCGGAGACCGAGAGCGCGGTGGGCGTCGGCGCGCCGGGGACGGCGAGCGCGATGCAGCGGACGCCGATCTCCTGCTCCTGGTCGTCGACCACGTAGCCGCGCTCGCGCGCCTCGGCGAGCTGGTGCAGCAGCTCCTGCGGGTCGGTGACCGTGTACTCGGTGTGGGCCGGCAGCGGGTTGGGGCCGAGGACGGCGCGCGCCTCGTCCTCGGGCAGCTGGGCGAGCAGTGCCTTGCCGACGCCGGTGCAGTGCGGCTGCACCCGCCGCCCGACCTCGGTGAACATCCGCATCGAGCGCCGCGACTGCACCTGCCCGACGTACACCACCTCGCCGCCCTCCAGTACCGCCAGGTTCGCGGTCTCGCCGGTGGCCTCCATGAGCTCGGCCAGGTAGGGGCGGGCCCAGCTGCCGAGCAGCCGCCCGGCCGTCTCGCCGAGGCGGATCAGCCGGGGGCCGAGGGTGTAGCGGCGCGCGGTGTCCTGGCGGACATAGCCCTGCTGGACGAGGGTACGAACCAGTCGGTGGATGGTCGGCATCGGGAGGCCGGAACTGGTGGAGAGCTCGCTGAGCGTGGCCACGCCGCCGGCGTCGGCCAGCGCCTCCAGGAGTTGGAAGGCGCGCTCGACGGACTGCACGCCGCCGCTCGCGCGGTCGGAGCCTGTCGTCGATGCTGTGTCGGGGGTCGCAACCACCGGCGTTCCCTTCGCTGTCGGGGAGGAGTAGAGTCCCGGCGACCTCTTCAACAAACCGTTGAAATTCTGTATCGCGGAAACTAGTCTCCACCTTACAGAATCGAACTCGCCGACAGGCGGGTAACGATCGAGGAAGTTCCCGAGGAAGTTCCCACCGGAGCTCCCTTCGCCAGGCTCAACCGTCTTAGGAGTGTCCTGCTCATGGCTGCAGATCAGGGGCCCGTCGGCACCTCCCCCGCCGCTCCGGTCGTCACTGTCGCCGGTCCGCGCGTCCACCGGGCGGAGGAGGTGCTCACTCCGGAGGCCGTCGCCTTCGTCGTCGGCCTCCATCGCGCCTTCGAGGACCGCCGGCAAGAGCTCCTGGCCAGGCGGAAGACCCGCCGCGCCGAGATCGCGGCAGCCGGCACGCTGGACTTCCTCCCCGACACCGCCGACATCCGCGCCGGGGACTGGAAGGTCGCCGAGGCGCCCCGCGCCCTCCAGGACCGCCGGGTCGAGATCACCGGGCCGACCGACCGCAAGATGGTCATCAACGCCCTCAACTCCGGCGCCAGGATCTGGCTCGCCGACTTTGAGGACGCCACCTCCCCGACCTGGGAGAACGTGGTCAGCGGCCAGGTCAACCTGATCGACGCCTACGAGGGCCGGATCGACTTCACCACCCCGGCCGGCAAGGCCTACGCCCTCAAGCCCGCCGCCGAACTCGCCACCGTCGTGGTCCGCCCGCGCGGCTGGCACCTGGACGAGAGCCACCTGCTGGTCGACGGCACCCCGGTCGCCGGCGCCTTCCTCGACTTCGGCCTGTACTTCTTCCACAACGCCGCCCGGCTGCTCGCCAAGGGCGCCGAGGACCCCAACTCCGGGCCGTACTTCTACCTGCCGAAGACCGAGAGCCACCTCGAGGCCCGGCTCTGGAACGACGTGTTCACCCACGCCCAGGCCGCACTCGGCATCCCGCACGGCACCATCCGCGCCACCGTCCTGATCGAGACCATCACCGCCGCCTTCGAGATGGACGAGATCCTCTACGAGCTGCGCGACCACGCGGCCGGCCTCAACGCCGGGCGCTGGGACTACCTGTTCTCGATCGTCAAGAACTTCCGCGACGCCGGCGAGCACTACATCCTGCCGGACCGCAACAGCGTCACCATGGCCTCGCCGTTCATGGCCGCCTACACCCGCCTGTTGGTGCAGACTTGCCACAAGCGCGGCGCCCACGCGATCGGCGGCATGGCCGCGTTCATCCCCAGCCGCAAGGACCCCGAGGTCAACGCGGCCGCGCTCGAGAAGGTCAAGGCCGACAAGGACCGCGAGGCCGGCAATGGCTTCGACGGCTCCTGGGTCGCCCACCCGGACCTGGTGCCGGTCGCCCGGGCCTCCTTCGACGCGGTGCTCGGCGAGCGGCCCCACCAGAAGGACAACCCCGGCCCGTCCGAGCCCGTCACCGCCGCCCAGCTGCTCGACATCGCCGGCGCCGGCGGCACCTGCACCCACGCGGGACTGCACAACGCCGTCCAGGTCGGCGTCCGCTACATCGAGGCCTGGCTGCGCGGGATGGGCGCGGTCGGCATCTTCAACATGATGGAGGACGCTGCCACCGCCGAGATCTCCCGCTCGCAGATCTGGCAGTGGATCCACAACGGGGTCGTGCTCTCCGACACCGGCGAGAAGGCCACCGCCGAACTGGTCCGCAGCCTGGTCGCCACGGAACTGGCCGAACTCCTCGCCGAGCTGGGCGAGGATGCC
The DNA here is from genome assembly GCF_055576085.1 of Kitasatospora sp. NPDC033851. NCBI lineage: Bacteria > Bacillati > Actinomycetota > Actinomycetes > Kitasatosporales > Streptomycetaceae > Kitasatospora > Kitasatospora sp. NPDC033851. The sequence continues at coordinate 338,101 of NZ_JBVIRL010000005.1, forward strand.
TACCGTGCCGGCCGCTGGCGCGAGGCCGCCCAGCTCTTCGAACAGGTCGCCCTGGCCGAGGAGTTCGCGGACTTCCTGACCCTCCCCGCGCTTCCCCTGCTGGGCTGAGCCCAATCTAATCCGCCGGCTCCGCCGCTGACGCCTGCCAGGCTGTAGCACTCCGGCGGCCCGTTACTCCGTTCCGTACGGCGACGAATCCACCTGTCCTCTCATCGCCGTACGGAACGGCCTTTTCCTCGCAAGGAGTTCACCCATGCCGCGCATCTTCTTCAACGGCCAGGCGATGGTCGGCGGCCCGTTCCACGCCAAGGTCGCCGACGCGCTGATCGGGCCCGCCCGGACCGCTCCCGGCTACCGCTTCTTCTCCATCGACCACAGTGGCGGCACGGACGTCTGCCCGGGGCTGCTGCCCGACCCGGACGTCGACACCGCCATCGAGGGCGAGCTGTACGACATCAGCCTGGAGCGGCTGCGGGACGTCGTGCTGCCCGGCGAACCGCGCGAGCTGGAGCTGGGCGTGATCACGCTGGAGGACGGCTCCGCGTGCTTCTCCATGCTGCTCGCCCGGGGCGAAGTCGAGCGCGGCGTCCACCGCGAGATCACCCACCACGGTGGCTGGCGCACCTACCTGTCGACGATCGGGCGCGCGGCCTGACGGCGGACGGATGACGGCGGACGGATGACGGCGAACAGATGACGGCGACCAGATGACAGATGACAACTTTCGTCATCTGTCATCTGGTCGCTGTCGTCTGTCATCTGTTCGCTGAGGCTCCCCGCCCGGAGTTCGCCCCCGAGCTCGCCGGGGTGGGGGCGGGTCGGCGCCGGGCACGCCGCGGCCCCGGACCCTCGCCGTGGGTCCGGGGCCGCGGTCCGCGCACCCGCTGTGGGGTGCGCGGAGTCCGGGGGCACACCGTCCCTGGGTGCCCTCGGAGTCCGAGGGGTGTCAGACCGGTCGGGCCGCCAGCTCCCGGGCGGCGCGGGCGCAGTCGCGCGCGATCCGGTCCTCGTTGACGGTGGTCAGCTGCCCCTTCTCGACCACCGCGTTGCCGTTGACGAACAGCGCTGACAGCGGCGGCAGGGCGCCGAAGGTGAGCGCGGCGATCGGGTCGGCGATGGAGGAGTGCATGACCCCGTCGATCTTCCACAGCGCCAGGTCGGCGAGCTTGCCGACCTCGATCGAGCCGATCTCGTTCTGCCGGCCGAGCACCCGGGCGCCGCCCATGGTGCCGAGGCGCAGCGCCTGGCGTCCGGTGAGGGCGGTGGGGGAGCCGTGCAGCCGGTTGATCAGCAGGGCGTTGCGCAGCTCGGTGCCGAGTTCGCCGGACTCGTTGGAGGCGGTGCCGTCCACGCCGAGGCCGACCGGGACTCCGGCCCGGAGCATGTCGGGTACCCGGGCGATGCCGGCGGCGAGGCGGGCGTTGGAGGAGGGGCAGTGGGCGACGCCGGTGCCGGTCTCGGCGAACTTGGCGATGTCGGAGTCGTTCATGTGGACGCAGTGGGCCATCCAGACGTCCTCGCCGAGCCAGCCGACCGACTCGAAGTAGTCGGTCGGGCCCATGCCGAACAGCTCCTTGCAGAACTGCTCCTCCTCGGCGGTCTCCGAGCCGTGGGTGTGCAGCCGGACGCCCTTGCGGCGGGCGAGTTCGGCGGACTGGCGGAGCAGGTCGGTGGAGACCGAGAAGGGCGAGCAGGGCGCGATGGCGACGTGCAGCATCGAGCCGAAGGAGGAGTCGTGGTACCGGTCGACGGCGGCCTCGGAGGCGGCCAGGATGTCGTCCAGCTCCTCGACGGCGTGGTCCGGCGGCAGGCCGCCGTCCTTCTTGCTGCGGTCCATCGAGCCGCGCAGCGCGGTGAACCGCAGGCCGAGCTCCTGGACGGCCTCGATGGAGGCGCCGAGGACGTCGCCGCCGTCCTGGGGGAAGACGTAGTGGTGGTCGGAGGCGGTGGTGCAGCCGGACTTGAGCAGCGCGGCGGCGGAGCCCTGGCTGGCGGCGTGGACGAGCTTCTCGTCGATCCGGGCCCAGGTCGGGTAGAGGGCGACCAGCCAGTCGAACAGGATGTTGTCCTGGGCGAGGCCGCGGGTGATCCACTGGTAGAAGTGGTGGTGGGTGTTGACCAGGCCGGGGGTGATCAGGTGGCCTTCGCCGTTGATGCGGCGCACCACGTTGTCCAGCCACGCCGGGGCGGCGCCGTCGCCGACCGACTCGATCGTGTTGCCGAGGATGACCACGTGGCCGCGGGCGTACTCGGTGTCGTTGGCGTCGACGGTGGCGATCGCGACGTTCTCGATCACGATCCGCTGGTCGGCGGGCGGGGGCTGGACTGCCATGGTGTCTCCTAGTGGGGGAGGGCCGGGAGGAGGGCGCGTCGGGGCGAGGCGCGCTCCTCCCGGACCGGTCAGGACGGTGTCGCCGTCGGCACCGTCGCGCCGGAGCCCTCGCCGGATCTGGACCGGCGGGCGGCTCCGACGTGGTGGAAGAGCAGGTTGAGCAGGACGGCCATCACGCAGCCGGCCGAGATCCCCGAGTGCATCAGGGTCCTTACGGCCTCCGGGAAGGAGTCGTAGAACGTCGGCGCGGCGATCGGGACGATGCCGACACCGAGCGAGACCGACACCAGGATGGTGTGGGAGCTGGACTCCATGCCGGCCTCCGCGAGGGTGCGGATGCCGCTGGCCGCGACCGTGCCGAAGAGCACGATCCCGGCGCCGCCGAGAACGGGCTGCGGTACCAGGGAGACGACCGAGCCCAGCACGGGGAAGAGCCCCAGCAGGACCAGGATGCCGCCGCCGGCCGCGACCACGAAGCGGCTGCGGATCTTCGTCAGCGCGACCAGCCCGATGTTCTGGGCGAAGGCGCTGGCGGCGAAGCCGTTGAAGACGGGGCTGAGCGCGGTGGCCAGGCCGTCGGCCCGCAGGCCGGCGGCGAGGGTGGTTTCGTCGGCCTCGCGGTCGACGATCTTGCCGAGCGCGAGCATGTCGGCGGTGGACTCGGTCATCGAGACCACCATGACGATGCAGAGCGAGACGATCGCGGCCGCGTCGAACATGGGCGCGCCGAAGTGGAACGGGGAGGGGAGCGCGAAGACCTTCGCGTCCCGGACCGCGCCGAAGTCGGCCAGCCCCAGCGGGAAGGCGATCAGGGTGCCGAACGCCAGGCCGACGAGCAGGGACAGCTGCTGCCAGAAGCCGCGCAGCAGCCGGTTGCAGAGCACCACCGCGGCGAGGGTGATCGCGGCGAGGCCGATGGCCCGCATGGAGCCGTACCCGGGGGCGCTCGGCGAGCCGCCGCGAGCCCAGTTGACCGCCACCGGAAGCAGGGACACCCCGATGAGGGTGATCACGGTGCCTTGGACGACCGGGGGGAAGAACCGGATGAGCTTGCAGAAGTACGGCGCCGCGAGGAAGCACAGGGCCCCCGCGACGATCACCGCTCCGAAGATCACCGGGAGGGCGTTCTTCGGTCCGTGTTCGTTGGCGATGGCGATCATGGGCGCGACCCCCGCGAAGGAGACGCCGTTCACGAACGGCAGTCGCGCGCCGATCTTCCAGACCCCGAGGGTCTGGAGGAGGGTGGCCAGTCCGGCGGTGAACAGGCTGGCCGATATGAGCAGGGCGAGTTCGGCGGGCGAGAGCCCGACGCCGGCGCCGACGATGAGCGGGGGTGCGACGACCCCCGCGTACATCGCGGCGACGTGCTGGAGTCCGGTGGAGAACAGTTTCACCGGGGGCAGCAACTCGTCCACGGGGTGGGTCCCGGGCCCGGACTCCTCGCCGGGGAGGCTGGTGGAGGTGTCCGGGCCAGGGGGTCCTGCCGGGGTGGAACCGCCGTCTGTACTGGTGTTGCTGGGTGCCATGTCGAGCCCCTCTTGTGCCCGTGGCTCCCGGCGCGCCCGTGGCGCTGGAGTGCGGCTGGTGGTGATGTGGCCGAGGACGGGACGGCGGTGCAAGGATTCCTCGGCCGGCCTCTCCAGTGCCCCGGGCCGGCCGCCGCGAGGCAGACACGAACTCCGGTGGGTGGGGGTGGAGAAACTGGTGGTGCGGGTGATACGGATAGCGCAGGTGCTGCCGGTGGTGCGGATGGACCGGCCCGCCCGGACTCGACCGGCCTGAGGGGGCCGGCGGGTGCGGCGATTCCGGGCGGTGTCCACGGTGGTGGGGGAGGTCAGGCGACCGGGATGACCGGGACGACGCCCTCGCGGTGCACGGTGCCCTCGATCAGGCCGTACATGCGGTCCGCGGCGTAGTAGACCTCGTTGTCGTTCTTGAGGCCGAAGGGCTCCAGGTCGACGAGGAAGTGGTGCTTGTTGGGCAGCTCGAGGCGTACCTCGTCCACCTCGGCGCGGTTGTTGAGGACCCGGGTGCCCATCGCGTGCAGGGTCTGCTGCAGCGAGTAGGAGTAGGTCTCGGCGAACGCCTCCAGCATGTGGCGCTTCACGTGGGCGTAGGAGCGGTTCCAGTTGGGCTGGGCCTCGCCGTCCTTGCCGCTGTAGCCGTACTTCCAGCGGGCGGTCACCTGGGTGGCGAGGATGCGGTCGTACGCCTCCTGCAGGGTGGTGTACTTGTCCTTGATGTAGCCCCAGAACTCCGAGTTGGTGGAGTTCATCACCACGAGGTCCTTCAGGCCGGAGATGACCTGGACGGACTCACCGTCGTAGAAGATCTCGGTGGTGCGGACCTCCTGGCCGCTGCGGACGAAGGAGTGGCCGACCTCCTCCGAGCCGATGAAGCGGGCCGAGCTGTCCGGCGTCTTGATCCGGTCCCAGGTGTACTCCTCGATCCGGATCCGGGCGCCGTGCACGACGCCGCGCTCGGTGTTGTCGACGAAGTGGCGCGCCAGGATGATGCCGAAGGCCTCGGCCGACTCGATGCCGTACTCCTTGGCGAAGGCGTAGACGGTGTTCTTGGTGGTGTCGGTGGGGAGGCAGTTGGCGTTGGACCCGGTGAGGTGGACGTCCTCGAACTCGCCCTGGAGGGAGACCGAGACGTTCAGGTCCTTGATCTCGTGCCGGGTGGAGTCGCGGGAGACCCGGACGATGCGGTTCTCCGCCTTGCCGTACTGGTTCTGACCGAGCACGTGGGCCATGACGTGGCTCCTAAAGCTTCCAGGTCGGTCTACTAGCTTCCGCGGTAGACCGAGTATCCGAACGGGTTGAGCAGCAGCGGCACGTGGTAGTGGTGCTGTTCGGGCGCGACCGTGAAGACGATCGAGACCTCGGGGAAGAACGGCGGCTCCGACGACTTGAGCGCGTAGTGGGCGCCGGTGTCGAAGAGCAGCCGGACGACCGAGCCCGCCTCCACGGCCGGCAGGTCCTTGACCCGGCCGTCGGAGTCCGTGGCGGAGGTGCCGAGCACCTGCCAGCCACCCTCGGTGTGCAGTGCGAGCTCGACCGGGACACCCTCGGCCGGGCGGCCGAGGCTGGTGTCGAGCACGTGGGTGGAGATGCCAGTCATGGGTGAAGTGACCTTACTGATGGCAGATGTGATGGTGCGCCAGTTCCCGAGCGACCTGGCCGGGCGCGTGAGCGACGACTTTGTTCATGACGGTACGTCAGAAGTGCGGTCAGGGGCCGTCGATCAGGCGGTTGAGGCGGATGTCGTTGATCTTGCGCAGCTCCCCGCGGACGATCTCCGCCTCGGTGGCGGCGTCGTTGGGGTGGCGCTCGCGCAGGGCGGCGAGCATGCCGACCGCGGTGCGGCCGGTCGCGCAGATCAGGAACACGTGGCCGAACTTCGCCTCGTAGGCGGTGTTGGCCTCGCGCAGTTCGTCGAGGACCGCTTGGTCCACGCCCTGGATTCCGGCCTGCTCGCGCTCGGAGGTGGCGTCGCCCGTCTTGGGCTTGCCGATCCGGGCGTGGCCGGCCATCGCGTCGCGCAGGTCCTCGGCCGTCAGCGACGCCATGGCCGCCGCGTTGGCGGCGAGCAGGGCCTCGCGGTCGGACCAGGGCTTGGCCTCCGCGACCGCGGCGGCCCAGCGGGGGCTGGAGCATACCTCCAGCAGGATCGCCTCCAGCTCCGCGGCATCGGCCGCGGCCAGGGCGTCAAGGGCGTGGGGGTGGTTGGTCACGAGTGGACCTCCTGAAGAGTGGTGCCACCCGCAAAAGCTAGATCGACCCCACCCGGGCGTCAACACTTTGTTGAACGGTTGGTGGTTACGTTTTGAACCGGCCCGGGATGCCGGGCCCTTTCGTGTGCGATTCGCCAAGTGTGCCCCGCCGCGGGCCGATCCAGACTGGCCGTACCGGCGGGGTCACCCGTTCGGAAAGTCCCGTCGGTCAGGAGGGCTTCGAGCCGTCCTGGCGGTTCAGGTAGTTGTACACCGTGAAGCGGCTGACGCCCAGGGCCGAGGCGACCGTCTCGACGCCGTGGCGGACGGTGAAGGCGCCGCGCTCCTCCAGGAGGGCGACGACCCGCTGCTTCTCCAGCCGGTCCAGCTCGGCCAGCGGGCGGCCGTCGAACTGGCGGGTCATCTCGGCCAGCAGTCGGTCCAGCGCGCTGCTCAGGTGCGGCAGCCGGACGGCCAGCGCCGGCGTGCCCTCCCACTCCAGGACGACGTCCTCGGTCTTGGCCTCGTCCAGCGGGACGGGCGTCGCGCCGACCGCGTCCAGCAGCGGCTTCATCGCCGCGGCGAGCGGGTGTTCCACATGCTCGGTCACGGCGTACCGCCCTCCTCGTCCAGGACGCTGACCTGGACGGAGATCCGGGTTGCCCCGGCGTCCAAGGTCTCCCGGAGCAGCTTGGTCACCGCGGCGAGGACCTGTTCGGCCTCGCCCTCGGCGCCGGTCCCGAAGGGGCCGACCGACACGGCCAGGCCGGCGTCGTCGACGGCCCTGCGGGCCGCCGCGGCGTGCTCCGGGAACGTGTCCAGTTCGAACGGTTCTGTCGTGAACTCCACCATCAATCGCACGGGATCACTGTATCCAGCGAGGGTGCGGGCGGGCAGGGGCTGGGCGATCGAACAGTCGCGGTACCAGCGGCGGAGCACCCTCCGAGCGTCTTCAACAAAATGTTGCGACGCCCTTGACACTCGCTTCATCGGCCGGAGATGCTTCCACCACACAGAATCCCTCTTCCGGATCGTGGAAGTTGCGGATGACGGAAGAGAGATGAGAGGTGATTGACGTGACGGCCGCTGCCAAGCACCACTACACGGTCAACCTGTCGATCCTGTTCGGCGAGCTGCCGCTCCTGGAGCGCCCCGCCGCGGCAGCCGCGGCCGGCTTCACCGCCGCCGAGCTCTGGTGGCCCTTCGGGGAGGAGCACAACCCCTCCGAGGCCGAGCTCGACGCACTCCGCAAGGCGTTCACCGACGCCGGGGTACGGCTCACCGGCCTCAACTTCCTGGACGACCTGAGCAAGGGCGCCCGCGGTACCGTCTCGGTTCCCTCCGAGCGGGACCGCTTCCGGGCCAACGTCCCGGTCGCCGCGGAGCTCGCCGGCTCGCTCGGCACCAAGGCGCTCAACGCGCTGTACGGCAACCGGGTCGAGGGCGTCGAGGCGGCCGAGCAGGACGCGCTCGCACTGGACAACCTGGTGCTCGCCGCGAAGGCCGCGCACGAGGTCGGCGCGATCCTGCTGATCGAGGCCCTGAACCAGGCCGAGTCCCCGGACTACCCGTTGGTCTCGGCCGCCGCCGCCGTCGAGGTGGTCGACAGGGTCAACGCCGCCACCGGCCTGGGCAACGCCCGGTTCCTGTGCGACCTGTACCACCTGGCCAAGAACGGCGAGGACCTGGCGCAGGTCATCGAGACCTACGCCGACCGCATCGGCCACGTGCAGATCGCCGACAACCCGGGCCGCAACGAGCCCGGCACCGGCGGACTGGACTTCGAGGACCTGTTCGCCCGGCTCACCGCCGCCGGCTACACGGGCCCGATCGGCCTGGAGTACCGCCCCTCCACCGGCGTCAGCGCCGACAGCTTCGGGTGGCTGCCGCGCGAGCTGCGCGCCGCCGAGTAGCGCCACTCGGCTCTCGGCCGACCCACCCGACCTCCCACCCGCACACGTAAGGAACTCGACGCGATGAGCCGCAAGATCGCCTTCATCGGCCTCGGCATCATGGGCAGCCCGATGGCCGCCAACCTGGTCAAGGCCGGCCACCACGTCACCGGCTTCAACCTCACCCAGCCGCAGATCGACGCCCTGGTCGCGGCCGGCGGCCACGGCGCCACCTCCATCGCGGACGCGGTGAAGGACGCCGAGGTCGTCATCACCATGGTCCCGGCCGACCCGCACGTCGAGCAGGCCATCCTGGGCGAGGGCGGCGTACTGGAGAACGTCCAGCCCGGCACCCTGGTGATCGACATGTCCTCGATCACCCCGCAGACCTCGATCAAGGTCGAGGCGGCCGCCAAGGCCAAGGGCGTCCGGACGCTGGACGCCCCGGTCTCCGGCGGCGAGGCCGGCGCCGTCGAGGCCGTTCTGTCGATCATGGTCGGCGGCGCCGCCGAGGACTTCGCCGAGGCCAAGCCGCTGTTCGACGTGCTGGGCACCACGATCATCCACGTCGGCCCGGCCGGCGCCGGCCAGACCGTCAAGGCCGCCAACCAGCTGATCGTCGCCGTCAACATCCAGGTGCTCGCCGAGGCCGTGGTGTTCCTCGAGAACGCCGGCGTCGACCTGCAGGCGGCCCTGGACGTCCTCGGCGGCGGCCTGGCCGGCTCGACCGTGCTCAACCGCAAGAAGGCGAACATGCTGAACCGCGAGTTCGCCCCGGGCTTCCGGATCGACCTGCACCACAAGGACATGGGCATCGTCACCGACGCCGCCCGCGCCGTGGGCGCCGCGCTGCCGGTCGGCGCCGTGGTGGCCCAGCTGGTCGCCTCCGCCCGCGCCAACGGCGACGGCTCGCTCGACCACTCGGCGCTGCTGCGCGGCGTCGAGCGGCTCTCCGGCCGCGAGGTCAAGTAACACCCCCGGGGGCTCCCGTGCGGAGCCCCCGGCCCGAAGCTCCTCCTGGCGGCGTGTACCCATCCGGTCGTGCCCGCGTCGCCAGGAGGTTTGACCCGACCGGCGTGCGGGCTGGGGCTCATCCGCCCGCCCGCCGGTCGATCCAGCCGGTGATGCGTACTCCCTTCCAGGGGGCACTTCGGTCGTGCCTGCGCGTCGCCTGGCCCCTTCCCCGCCGAGGGGAGCCTCTCGTACGTCGGAAGCGGGACGAGGGGAACGGCGGGGAGGGGGTCGCACCCTCCCGGGGTCTCCGGCCCCTCCCAGGCCGACCAGGCCCTCCCGGGGCCTCCGGACCCTCCCGGGCCGGAACGGCCGAGGGGGTCGCACCCCCGGACCCCCGGGCACATGCTTGACGCACGTCGCAGTACCACCGCCACACCCGTACGGAAGCGAGGACCGCATCATGCCGCCCACCCCCCGCCAGGGCCATGTGGTCGTCGCCCCCGACAAGTTCAAGGGCACCCTGGAGGGTGCCGAGGTCGCCGCCCGGATCGCCGCCGGCATCCGGCGCGCCGCGCCCGGCACCGAGGTGCGCGAGCTGCCCGTCGCCGACGGCGGCGAGGGCACCCTGGCCGCCGCGCTCGCGGCGGGGTTCGACCGCGTCCCGGCCAAGGTGGCCGGCCCGACCGGCCTGCCGGTGGACGCCGCGCTCGCCGTCCGGGGCGACACCGCCGTGGTCGAACTGGCGCAGTCCTCCGGGCTCGCCCGGCTGCCCGGCGGCCGGACCGCCCCGCTCGCGGCCGGGTCCTACGGGGTCGGCCAGCTGATCGCCCGGGCCGTCTCGCTCGGCGTCAAGCGGATCGTGCTGGGCCTCGGCGGCAGCGCCTGCACGGACGGCGGGGCGGGCATGGTGCAGGCACTCGGAGTGCGTCTGCGCGACGCCGAAGGCGCCGAACTCCCGCCCGGCGGAGCCGCGTTGCGCAGGCTTGCGGAGATCGACCCGGGCCCGCTGGCCGACGGCCTGCGCGGCGTCGAGATCGTGGTGGCCTGCGACGTGGACAACCCGCTGCTCGGGCCGCGCGGCGCCACCGCCGTGTACGGCCCGCAGAAGGGCGCCGACGGCGACGACCTGGTGGTCCTGGAGGAAGGACTGACCCGGTTCGCCGACCTGGTCGCCGAAGCCACCGGACGGGACGTCCGGGAGGCCCCCGGCGCCGGCGCCGCGGGCGGGGTGGGCTTCGCGGCCCTCGCCCTGCTCGGCGCCACCATGCGACCCGGCATCGAGCTGCTGCTCGACCTGCTGGGCTTCGACGAGGCCGTGCGTGGGGCACGCCTCGTCGTGACCGGCGAGGGCTGCCTGGACGCTCAGACGCTCCACGGCAAGGCCCCCGCCGGAGTTGCCGCGGCGGCCGCCCGGGCGGGGGTTCGGGTGGCCGCCGTGGCAGGTCGACTGGAACTCGCCGAGCCCCAGTGGCGGGCGGCCGGCTTTACCGCCGCGATCGCGCTGACCGACCTGGCCGAACAGCCGGGGGACAGCATGACCAGGGCCGCCGAGCTGGCCGAAGTCGCGGGGGAGAAGCTGGCCGGCGAGCTACTGGCGCGCTGAACCCTCGTACGTTCATCCATTGACGTTTTGTTGAAGGCGGGCCTAGGCTCCCGGCAATCCCTCGCCTCCTCCCGCGTTCGACCACCCTCGAACCACCCGAGAAGCACCCGAGAAGCACCCGAGAACCACCAGAGAAGCACCCTCGGACACCTCTCCACCCGCCCCCAAACCACCCCCCAACTCCCAGGTTTCGGAGGTCTCCCATGCCTTTCAGCCAGCCGACGGTGATCCGCTCCCGACGGGTCGTCCTGCCCGACGGCGAGCGCCCCGCGGACGTGCTGATCCGGGACGGGAAGATCGAGCAGATCGTCGCGCACGGCTCGCTCACGGTCGGCGACCGCGAGCTCGCCGACCTCGGCGACACCGCCCTGCTGCCCGGCCTGGTCGACACCCACGTGCACGTCAACGAGCCCGGCCGCACCGAGTGGGAGGGCTTCGCCACCGCCACCCGGGCCGCCGCGGCCGGCGGCGTCACCACGATCATCGACATGCCGCTCAACTCGATCCCGCCCACCACCACGGTGGAGGGGCTGCTGGCCAAGCGGAAGACCGCCGAGGGCCAGGCCTGGGTCGACCTCGGCTTCTGGGGCGGTGCCGTCCCCGGCAACGTCGCGGATCTCGAACCCCTGCACCGCGAGGGCGTGTTCGGCTTCAAGAGCTTCCTCGCCCCCTCCGGCGTGGACGAGTTCCCGCACGTCGAGGCCGCCGACCTGGAGGCCGCCCTGGCCGAGCAGGCCCGGATCGGGGCGCTGGCGATCATCCACGCCGAGGACCCGACCGTCCTCGCCGCCGCCCCGCAGCAACCCGGCGTCCACTACCGGGACTTCCTGGCCTCCCGCCCCGCCGACGCGGAGACCGCGGCCGTCGCCCACCTGCTGGACACCGCCCGGCGCACCGGCGCCCGGGTGCACATCCTGCACGTCTCCTCCGCCGCCGTCCTGCCGCTGCTGCGCCAGGCGCGCGAGGACGGCGTCCGGGTGACCGCCGAGACCTGCCCGCACTACCTGACCCTCGCGGCCGAGCAGGTGCCCGACGGCGACACCGCCTTCAAGTGCTGCCCGCCGATCCGCGACGAGTCCAACCGGGACGCGCTCTGGGAGGCCCTGGCGAACGGCGAGTTCATCGCCGTCGTCTCCGACCACTCGCCGTCCACCCCCGACCTCAAGCTGCTGCCCGAGTACGGCGGCAACGGGGACTTCGCGGCCGCCTGGGGCGGCATCGCCTCGCTGCAGCTCGGCCTGCCGGCCGTCTGGACCGAGGCCCGCCGCCGCGGCCACACCCTGTCCGACGTCGTGCGCTGGATGTCCGCCGGACCGGCCGAACTGGTCGGCCTCACCGGCACCAAGGGCGCCATCGCGCCCGGCCACGACGCCGACCTGGTCGCCTTCGACCCCGACGGCGAGTTCGCCGTCCACGCGAGCGGCCTGCACCACCGCAACCCGGTGACCCCGTACGCGGGCCGGACCCTCACCGGCGCGGTGCGCGGCGCCTGGCTGCGCGGCCGCATGGTGGACACCGGAGCCCGGCCCTTCGGCCGGCAGCTCGCCCGGCCCGCCGCCCCTGCCACCCCCCGTACCACCGCCCGGGCCACCGCGCGGACCACCACCCGTTCCACCACCCCGTCCGATCGCGCCTGAAACCGAACGCGCCTACAGAGGAGAGTCAGTGACCACTGCCGACACCCCGAGTGCTCCCTTCACCGAGCTGGTCAACCTGGCCTCCCGGCTGCTCGGCGCGGGCGTCGTCGCCACCAACGAGGACACCTTCGCGGACGCCGAGAACCTGCTGGTCGCCAAGCCGGCCGAGTTCCGCCCGCACACCTTCGGCCACAAGGGCCAGATCATGGACGGCTGGGAGTCCAAGCGCCGCCGCGGCGTCTCCGCCGAGCAGCCGCACCCCACCGACCAGGACCACGACTGGGCGATCGTCCGGCTCGGCGCCGGCGGCGTGATCCGCGGCGTGATCGTGGACACCGCCCACTTCACCGGCAACTACCCGGAATCCGGGTCCGTCGAGGCCGCGTCCGTACCCGGCCACCCCTCGCCCGAGGAACTCGGGGACGCCGAGTGGACCACGATCGTGCCGCGCACCCCGCTGCGGGGCGACACCGCCCACGAGTTCGCCGTCGAGGACGGCACCCGCTACACCCACGTGCGGCTGAACATGTACCCGGACGGCGGCATCGCCCGGCTGCGCGTGCACGGCGAGGTGCTGCCCGACCCGCGTGAGCTGGACGGCCTCACCTTCGACCTGGCCGCCCAGGAGTACGGCGGCATGGCCGAGGCGGCGTCCGACCGCTACTTCTCCTCCCCGCACAACCTGAACGCTCCCGGTCGCGCCTCCGTCATGGGCGAGGGCTGGGAGACCCGGCGTCGGCGCGACAAGGCCAACGACTGGGTGCAGATCGCCCTGGCCGGGGGTGGTGAGGTCCTGGCCGCCGAGGTGGACACCACCCACTTCGTCGCCAATGCCCCCGGCTGGGCCGACCTGATCGGCTTCGACGCCTCGACCGGAGCCGACCCGGCCGCCGGCGAGTGGTTCGAACTCCTGCCCCGCACCCGCCTGCAGCCCGACACCCGGCACCGCTTCCGGCTCGACACCGGACGCCCGGTGACCCATGTGCGCATCAACGTCTACCCGGACGGCGGGCTCGCCCGCCTCCGGCTCACCGGCCGCCTCACCGAGGCCGGCCGCGCGGCCCTCGCGCTGCGCTGGTTCAACGCCGTCCCGGCTGCCGAGGCCGCCACGGCCCTCACCGAGGCCGGGCTGACCGCCGACGAGGCCGCCGCGCTGACCGCCGCCCGCCCGCTGGCGGACCCGGCCGCGGCCGGCGCCGCCGTCGCGGTGCTCCAGCCGGGCGACGGCCCCGACGGCGAGCGCTCCTCCCGCCGCCGCTCGGCCGTCTGGCGCCTGCTCGGCGCCTGAAGCGCCCACCCACTGAAGTGTGACGGCCCGCCAGTCCACTCTCCACGCACCGCTCTTATCGACACCTGAAGGACCCTCCATGTCCAAGATCCTGACCACGGAGTCCGGCGCCCCCATCGCCGACAACCAGAACTCGGCCTCGGCCGGCGAGTACGGCCCGCTGCTGATCCAGGACCAGCAGCTGCTGGAGAAGCTGGCCCGGTTCAACCGCGAGCGCATCCCGGAGCGCGTCGTGCACGCCCGCGGCTCCGGCGCGTACGGCTACTTCGAGGTCACCGACGAGGTGTCGCAGTACACCCGGGCGGACTTCCTCGCCGAGGTCGGCAAGCGCACCGAGGTCTTCCTGCGCTTCTCCACCGTGGCCGGCAACCTGGGCGCCAGCGACGCGGTGCGCGACCCGCGCGGCTTCGCGCTGAAGTTCTACACCGAGGAGGGCAACTACGACCTCGTCGGCAACAACACCCCGGTGTTCTTCATCAAGGACCCGATCAAGTTCCCCGACTTCATCCACTCGCAGAAGCGCGACCCGTACACCGGCGTGCAGGAGGCGGACAACGTCTGGGACTTCTGGGCCCACTCGCCCGCCTCGACCCACCAGATCACCTGGCTGTTCGGCGACCGCGGCATCCCGGCCTCGTACCGCCACATGAACGGCTACGGCTCGCACACCTACCAGTGGGTCAATGCCAATGGCGACGCCTACTGGGTGAAGTACCACTTCAAGACCAACCAGGGCGTCCGCTCCCTGGACGGCGACCAGGCCGCCGAGGTGGCCGGCGCCGACGCCGACTCGCACCAGCGCGACCTGCACCAGGCCATCGAGCGCGGGGTGTTCCCGTCCTGGACCCTCTACGTCCAGCTGATGCCGGTCGCCGAGGCGGCGGACTACCGCTTCAACCCCTTCGACCTCACCAAGGTGTGGCCGCACGCCGACTACCCGCTGGTCAAGGTCGGTCGCCTGGTGCTCAACAGGAACCCGGAGAACGTCTTCGCCGACGTCGAGCAGTCCGCGTTCTCGCCGAACAACTTCGTGCCCGGCATCGGCCCGTCCCCGGACAAGATGCTCCAGGGCCGGCTGTTCGCCTACGCGGACGCCCAGCGCTACCGCCTCGGCGTCAACCACACCCTGCTGCCGGTGAACGCCCCGCGCGCCACCGTGGCCGCCAACTACGGCCGCGACGGCCTGATGGCCACCAACGCGGCCGGCCGTGGCAGGAACTACGAGCCCAACTCGTACGACGGCCCGGCCCAGACCGACAACGCGCTCGCCGCGCCGGTCAAGGTCGATGGCCACACCGGCACCTACACCACGCCGGCTCACAGCAAGGACGATGACTTCTTCCAGGCCGGTGAGCTCTACCGGCTCATGTCGGACGGGGAGAAGGGTCGCCTGATCGCCAACATCGCCGGCTTCCTGGCGCAGGTGACCCGCGACGACATCGTCGAGAAGAACCTCGCCCACTTCCACGCCGCGGACGAGGAGTACGGCGCCCGCCTGGCGGCGGCCGTCGCCAAGCTGCGCTCGGGCGACGAGAGCTGACCGACAGTCACCGACCGACCCCCTTCATCCGCACCACCACCCTCACGGCCGCCGGGCCCGCACCCGGCCGCCGTACGACGGGCCCCTCCCTCCGGGCAGTGGGGGAGGGGCCCGTCGCGGTTTCCGCCGGGTCGCGGTTCCCGGGTCGGGCGGGTCGGCCATGGCTTCCACTGCGTGATCGCCCGGCCGAGAAGTCCCAGGTCGACCGGAGGTTGCTGCACGGAATGTTCACGGATATTCACGGACGGCAGTCGCCGGAGCCACCGGGTCGATAGGCTGGTGCGTGCCCGCGGTCGCTCCGTGGGGGGACATCGGAAGGGGACGACATGTCGACACCAGCCCCGGGTCGTCACGCCGCGCTGGACCAGGGCCTGACCGGCCAGTTCACCTCCCTGCAGCACGCCCTCAGACTGCTGGAGGCGGTCGACCGCCACCCCGACGGCGCCACCCTGGTGGGCCTCGCGCGGGAGACCTCGCTCGGGCTGCCGACCGTGCGGCGGCTCGCGGAGATCCTGGAGATCGAGGGCTACCTCCAGTGTCAGGACGGCGGTTGGGTGCTCGGCGGCACCTTCGCCCTGCTCGGCCAGCAGAACCGGGAGCAGCTGGTCAAGGCCCGGCTCGACCGCAAACTCGCCGAACTCCGGGACGAGTTGGGCGCCGCGGTGTACTTCACCCGGTACCACGACGGCGAGTTGTCGGTGGAGGCGGTCTCGGCGGCCGACTACGCGCCGGCGGTGCAGGAGTGGGTGGACTTCCGGGCCACCGCGCACGCCAGCGCGATCGGCAAGTGCCTGCTCGGCCAACTGGACGCGGACGCCCGGCGCGACCACCTCTCCCGGCACCCGGTCGCCCGGCTCACCTCGCGTACGGTCACCGACGCCGACCAGCTGATGCACCGGTTGGAGCGGCAGCCGGCCACCGTACCGGTGCTGGACATCCAGGAGTACGCGCTGGGCACGGTGTGCGCGGCCGTGCCGATCACGGCGGGCAGTACGGTCGGCTGCCTGGCCACCTCGATGCCGGTGGGCAACGTCCACAAGCTGAAGGCCGCGGCCGAGCTCCTGGCGGCCCGGGCGGCGCCGTTGATGCTGGCGATGGCGGTCTGACGGCGGGGCGGCGGTCGCGTCGGTGAGTTCGCCGCGTGCTTGAGTTCGCCGCGCCCCTGAGTCGTCGCGTTCCTGAGTCGTTGCGTGCATGAGTCGTCGCGTGCATGAGTTCGAGGAAGCCCTGCCGGGAAACCGGTGGGGCTTCCCGCGTTTCCCGTGGTGTTCACCGGTGCACATCACTTATTAGACTCGATGTCGATAAGGGCCGCCGAAACCCTTGTCCCCATCACTACCCGCGAGTACGTTTCCCTGAGCCGAGCCGCCGCCCCAGGTCAGGAGGGCCTGCCATGCCCCGTCCCACCCCCGTCCCCGCCCTCGCCGCCCCCGCCGCGCGCGTGCACGACAGCCTCGTCCTGGAGCCCCGGGACGTCCGCTTCGACTGGGCCCAGCTGCCGCTGCACTGGATCCCGGACGAGCCGATGGCCACCCACGTCATCAACGTGCTGCACCTGCTGCTGCCCGAGGGTGAGCGCTGGTTCGTCAAGGTGTTCAAGGAGGCACTGCCGCTCATCCGGGACGAGCAACTGCGCGAGGAGGTCCTCGGGTTCATCGGCCAGGAGGCCATCCACGCCGAGGCGCACCAGGAGGTCCTCGACCACCTGCTCGGCCAGGGGCTCGACCCGCGGCCGTACGTCCGGCAGGTCTCCTGGCTGTTCCGGCGGGTCCTGGGCGACAAGCCGGGGCTGACGCCGGCGCGGCGGCGGGAGAACGTCATCGAGCGGGTCGCCTTCGTCGCGGCCATCGAGCACTTCACTGCCTTCCTCGGCAACTGGATCCTCAACTCCCCGGGCCTGGACCGGGCCAAGGCCGACCCGACGATGCTCGACCTGCTGCGCTGGCACGGTGCCGAGGAGGTCGAGCACCGCAGCGTCGCCTTCGACCTGATGGTCCACCTGGACCCGGGCTACCTCCGGCGGATCCGCGGGATGGCGGTGTCCGGGCCGCTGCTGGTCCACCTCTGGGTGCGCGGCGCACGCTTCCTGTTGGCCGCCGACCCGACCCTGGCGGGGCGGCTCAAGCCCAGCTGGCGCGAGGCCGGGCGGATCGCGAAGCGCGGCCTGCTGCCGGACCCGCTCGGGTCCCTCCGCTCCGGGCTTCGGTACCTGCGGCCGGGCTACCACCCGACCCAGGAGGGCTCCTCCAGCCAGGCGCTGGGCTACCTCGCCACCTCCCCGGCCGCCCGCGCGGCCGCCGCGAGCGGCTGACGGTCGACGGGCTTCGGCGGACGGGGTTGGGCGAACGGATTTCAGCAAACAGAAGACGTCATCTGTTATCTGTCTGCTGTCATCCGTCGGTTGTCATCCGTCGTCCGTTCGCCGAAGTCCGAAGCCCGAATCCGTCAGCTGTCACCCGCCCTCCTCTCCCGACGCCAAGGACCCCGCCGGATGGACCAGCTCACCCCGCCTCCCGACCTCTACGGCCGCCCGCGCGCCGACGCCTTCATGCGCCGGCTCACGGCCTTCGGCGACCGCTACTCCCCGGCCCTCGGCGGCCCCCTGCTGCGGCGCAACCCCCGCCGCCCGTACAGCCGCCCCCTCCCGCCGCTCCAGCTGGTGGTCACCGCTCGGCGTGAACTCGCCGCCGACGTCGTCGAGTTGCAGCTCGCCGACCCCTCCGGCGGCCCGCTGCCGGCCTGGCAGCCCGGCGCCCACCTGCGCCTCGCCCTGCCCTCCGGCCGCGAGCGCCACTACTCCCTCAGCGGCGACCCGGCCGACCGCGTGGCCTACCGCATCGCCGTCCGGCGGCTGCCCGAGGGCGGCGGCGGGTCCGTCGAGGTCCACGACACCCTGTACCCCGGCGCCCGCCTCACCGCCCGCCGACCGCGCAACGGCTTCGCCTTCTGCGCCGAGCCCGCCGTCCTCCTGCTGGCCGGCGGCATCGGCATCACCCCGCTGCTCCCGATGGCCCGCGAGGCGCAGCGGCACGGCCTGGACTGGCGCCTGGTGCACGTCGGCCGCAGCGCCGACACCCTCCCGTACGCGGACGAGCTGCGCGCCCTCGACCCGCACCGGCTGGTGCTGCGCACCGACGACGAGCACGGCGGCGTGCCCACCGGCGCCGACCTGCTCGCCCACGCCCCGCGCGGCGCCGCCGTCTACTGCTGCGGCCCGGCCCCGATGCTCGCCGCCGTGCAGCGGGCCCTGGACGGATCCCAGGCCACCGCCCTGCACTTCGAGCGCTTCGGTGCCGCCCCGGTCACCGACGGCGCGCCCTTCGCCGTCCGCGTCGGCGCCGACGGCCCGACCCTCGACGTCCCCGCCGACCGGTCCGCCCTGGACGTGCTGCGCGAGGCCCGCCCGGACCTCCCGTACTCCTGCCACCAGGGCTTCTGCGGCACCTGCGAGGTCCGTGTGCTGGCCGGCGCGCCCGACCACCGGGACCGCCGCCTCACCCCCGAGCAGCGCGCCGACGGCGCCCTGCTGCCCTGTGTCTCCCGGGCCGCCGAGGGTGAGACCCTCGTGCTCGACCTCTAGAAGGAGCCCTTGCCATGGCGAAAGCGACCCCCGCCTTCCGCTACACCGAGCGCGACCTCGCCCGCTTCCGTGAGACCCAGCAACTCGCCTACCACTGTGCCGAGCAGGTCGCCGCCTGGATCGAGCCCGGCGTCACCGAGCGGCAGGCCACCGCCGAGCTGCGCCGCCGCCTGGTCGCCGCCGGGGTGCAGGACTTCTTCCACGTCCCCTTCGCCTGGTTCGGCGACCGTACGGCGTTCCGGCACTTCCACACCCCGCTGCAGTTCTTCGCCGGAAACCGGCGCCTCGAGGAGGGCATGCCGTACGTCCTGGACTGCGCCCCCGTCGTGGACGGCTACACCGCCGACATCGGCTACGGCGGCAAGGTGGGCGAGAACCGGGTCTGGGACAAGCTCGCCGCCGACCTCGAGGTCTACCGCGGGCTCATCCTCGCGGAGGTGCGGGCCCGCAAGCCCCTCGACGAGGTGTACGCGGCGGTGGACGCGCAGCTCGCCGCGCACGGCTACGACAACCGCCACCAGGTCTACCCGGGCCGGGTGATCGGCCACCAGGTCACCCGCACCGTCACCCGAGGACCGGCCGGGGTGAACGTCTTCGGCTTCGGCGTGCGCACCCTGCAGACCCTCGGCCGCGAGCTCATCTCCGAGCGGCTGCACGGCCGTTCACCGCTCTGGGCGGACGGCCGGTCGTCCCGGCACGCGCCCACCCCGGGCCTGTGGGCGGTCGAGCCGCACATCGGCTTCCGCGGTGTGGGTATCAAGTTCGAGGAACTGCTGGTGGTCACCGAGGACGACGCCTACTGGCTCGACGACGACCTGCCCCACGTCCGCCGCTGGAACACCGAGGCCACCACGGCCACCGAGGCCACCACGGTCACGGCGGCCACCACGGCCACCGAGGCCACCACCCTCGAGAAGACTGCCGAGCCGACCGCCCTGGAGGCCACCCGATGACGACCCCTACCCGCCGCCGGACCGTCCACTCCGGCGGCCTGCCGCTCGCCGTCTTCGAGCAGGGCGACCCGGACGCCCCCACCGTCCTCCTCGTCCACGGCTACCCCGACACCCACACCGTCTGGGACGACATCGCCGCCGACCTCGCCCGCGACCACCACGTGGTCCGCTACGACGTGCGCGGCGCCGGCGAGTCCGGCGTCCCGGAGGACCGCGACGGCTACCGGCTGGAGCGGCTGGCCGAGGACCTGTTCGCCGTCGCCGACGCGGTCAGCCCGGACCGCCCGGTCCACCTGGTCGCCCACGACTGGGGCTCGGTCCAGTCCTGGGAGGCCGTCACCGCGCCCGGCGCCGAGCACCGGATCGCGTCGTACACCACGATGTCCGGCCCCAGCCTGGACCACATGGGGTACTGGCTGCGCCACCGGCTGCGCCGCCCCACCCCCCGCCACCTGAAGCAGCTGCTCCACCAGGGCCTGCACTCCTGGTACATCACCGCCTTCCACCTGCCCTACCTCGCCCCCGGCGTCTGGCGCCTCGGCCTCGCCCGGGCCTGGCCGCGGGTGCTGCGCGACCTGGAGCACGTCACCCCGCGCGCCGGCCACCCGCAGCGCACCCTGCGCCGCGACGCGGTGCGCGGCATCGAGCTCTACCGGGCCAACTTCCGTCCCACCATGGGCCGTCCGCGTGAGCGGCCGACCGAGGTGCCGGTCCAGCTGATCACCCTCACCCGGGACCGCTACGTCGGCACCTACCTCTCCGAGGGCCTGGAGCGCTGGGTGCCCAAGCTGACCCGCAGGACGCTGCACGCCGGCCACTGGTCGGCACTGCTGGAGAAGGGAGCCACCGTGGCCGGCATGATCCGCCAGTTCACCGCCCGCATCGAGGCCGGGCAGGCCGCGCAGGCCGCGCAGGCCGGGCAGGCGGACCAGGCCGGACAGGCCGGTCAGGCCCAACCCGCCCTGGACGACGGCCGCTTGGTGGTCGTCACCGGCGGCGGCAGCGGCATCGGTCGGGCCACCGCGCTGGCCTTCGCCGAGGAGGGCGCCCGGGTGGTGGTCTGCGACCTGGACCTCGCCGCCGCCGAGCGCACCGCCGAACTCGCCTCGCTGATCGGCCCGGCGGCGCACGCCTACCGGGTGGACGTCTCCGACGGCGCGGCGGTGGACGCCTTCGCGCGGGCCGTCGCCGCCGAGCACGGGGTGCCCGACGTGGTGGTCAACAACGCCGGAATCGGTCACTCCGGGACGTTCCTGCAGACCACCGAGAAGGAGTGGCAGCGCGTCCTGGACGTCAACCTCTGGGGCGTGATCCACGGTTGCCGCGCCTTCGGCACCCTGATGGCCGACCGCGGCCAGGGCGGCCACATCGTCAACATCTCCTCGGCCGCCGCCTACCTGCCCTCCAAGGCGCTCACCGCCTACGCCACCAGCAAGGCCGCGGTGTTCATGCTCTCCGACTGCCTGCGCGCCGAGTTCGTGGGCCACGGCATCGGGGTCTCCACCATCTGCCCGGGCATCGTCAACACCAACATCACCCGCACCTCCACCTTCTCCGCCACCACCGTCGCCGAACAGAGCGCCAAGCGGGCCCGCGCCGCCAAGCTCTACGCCCGCCGCGGCTTCCCCCCGGAGAAGGTCGCCACCGCCATCCTCGCCGCCGTCCGCACCGGCAAGCCCGTCGTCCCCGTCACCCCCGAGGCCAAGGCCGCCCGCTTCCTCTCCCGCCTCAGCCCCGGCCTCCTCCGCCTCGCCGCCCGGCTCAACGTCACCTGACCGCCTCCACGTCACCTGACCGGGGAACGTCGCCGGAACGGGCCAGGCGGCCGTCCATGGGCCTGTGAGAGCATCCAGGCCCATGGAGATGACAACCGCCCTGTGGTCCTTCGCCCTCGTCGTGGGGCTGCTCACGCTGACGCCGGGGCTCGACACCGCGCTGGTCCTGCGGACGTCCGCGTTGGGGCGGCGGCGGCAGGCGTGGGGGGTCGTGCTCGGGATCCAGACCGGGACGCTGATCTGGGGGACGCTGACCTCGGCCGGGGTGACGGCGCTGCTGACCGCCTCGCAGCTGGCGTACGAGGTGCTGCGCTGGGCGGGCGCCGCGTACCTGGTGTGGATGGGCATCGGGATGCTGCGCGACCGGGGTGCCCAGGCGGCCGAGGAGGAGCCGGAGGAGGGCGGGTTCGGGCACGGCTGGCGGCGGGGCACGCTGACCAATCTGCTGAACCCCAAGGTCGGGGTCTTCTACGTGGCCGTGCTGCCGCAGTTCATCCCGGCCGGCGTGCCGCACTTCGCCGCCGGCGTGGCGCTGACCTGCGTCCACGTCGTGGAGGGCCTGCTCTGGTCGACGATCCTGGTGGGCTTCGCCCGGGTGCTGCGCGGTTGGCTGCGCCGGCCGGCCGCGCGCAGGCTGATGGACCGGGTGACCGGTGTGGTGGTGGTGGGGTTCGGCGTCAGGCTGGTGCTGTCCGACTGATCAGGTCGCCCGCTCGGGGTCCGGTGAGTGGCACTCCGCCGAGGTCTTCGAGGCCTACCGCGTGGTGCGGTGAGGCGGTCACGCCGCGTGCGGTGAACCGCTTCCGGCCGGTTCCTCCGAAACGGCGGACACGTCGTGGTGGATCGGCCCGTCTCCGGTGCTCAGTGGCAGGCAGCTGCCGCCGCGGCCGTGGGCGATGATCTCGGCGGCGACGGAGACCGCGGTCTCCTCGGGGGTGCGCGAGCCGAGGTCGAGGCCGATGGGGGAGCGCAGCCGGGCGAGTTCGGTCTCGGTGAGCCCGGCGTCGCGCAGCTTGGCCTGGCGGTCCCGGTGGGTGCGGCGCGAGCCCATCGCGCCGACGTAGCCGACCGGCAGCCGCAGGGCGCGTTCCAGCAGGGGGATGTCGAACTTGGCGTCGTGGGTGAGCACGCAGAGCACGGTGCGTCCGTCGATCCGGCCGAGTTGGGAGTCCAGGTAGCGGTGCGGCCAGTCGACCACGACCTCGTCGGCCTCGGGGAAGCGGCGGGTGGTGGCGAAGACGGGCCGGGCGTCGCAGACGGTGACGCGGTAGCCGAGGAACTTGCCGATCCGTACGACCGCGGCCGCGAAGTCGATCGCCCCGAACACGAGCATCCGCGGCGCGGGCACGTAGGACTCGACGAAGCAGGTGACGGTGCCCTGCTCGTGTTCGTCGCAGGGGCGTCCGTCCAGGCCGAGGACGAGCCGGCCGGTGCGTCCGGCCTCCAGCATGGCCCGCGACTCGGCGATGATCGCCCGTTCCAGTCCGCCGACGGTGGACGGCTTCACGGAGAGTGCTCCGGTGGCGTCGTCGGCGGTGACGGCGAGGGTGGCGCCGAGGAGTCCGCCCGGCCCGGCGATGACCCGCACCAGTGCCACGGGCGTGCCGGCGGCGATGTGCGCGATTCCGGTGTCGAGCCCGGCGTCGGCCCCCGGCACGACCGGCTGGACGAACACGTCGAGGATCCCGCCGCAGGTCAACCCGACCGCGAAGGCGTCCTCGTCGCTGTACCCGAAGCGTTCCAGGACCGGCTCGCCGCTCTCGATCGCGGCCTGGCACAGCTCGTACACCGCGCCTTCGACGCAGCCGCCGGAGACGCTGCCGATCGCCTCGCCGTGCGCGTCGACGGCGAGCGCCGCGCCGGGGTCGCGGGGAGCGCTGCCGGAGACGCCGACCACGGTGGCCACGGCGAAGGCGCGCCCGGCCGCGTGCCAGGCCTGCAGCTGTTCGGCGATGTCCTGCATGGCGGAGGCTCCTTACACGGTTTCGACAGTAGCGGGGACGCCGCCGTACGGGAAACGATCCCGTACGGCGGCGGTGTCGCAGGGAGGGGGCGGTAGCGACCCCCCGGGTCCGGCTAGTGCACGCCGAGCCAGGACTTGATCGGCGTGAGCGCGAAGTACAGGACGAACACGCCGGTGAGGATCCACATCAGGACCCCGGGTTCGCGCCAGCGTCCGACCCCGGCCTTGATGACCGTGTACGAGATGACGCCGGCCGCGACGCCCGCGGTGATGCTGTACGTGAACGGCATCAGCGTGCAGGTGAGGAAGGCCGGGATGGCCACCTCGCGGTCGGACCAGTCGATGTGCCGGGCCTGGCTCATCATCATCGAGCCGATCACGACCAGGGCGGCGGAGGCCACCTCGACCGGGACGATGCCGGCGATCGGCGAGAAGAAGAGCATCAGGGCGAACATTGCGCCGGTGACGGCGGAGGCGAGCCCGGTCCGGGCGCCGTCGCCGACGCCGGTCGCCGATTCGACGAAGACGGTCTGCCCGGAGGCGCCCGCCAGGCCGCCGACCGCGCCGCCGGCGCCGTCGATGAACAGGGCCTTGGACAGCCCGGGCATCCGGCCCTGTTTGTCGGCGAGTCCGGCCTCGGTGCCGACGCCGATGATGGTGGCCATCGCGTCGAAGAAGCCGGCCAGCACCAGGGTGAACACCGCGACCGAGGCGCTGATCGCGCCCATGCCCTTGCCGCCGAAGGCGCCGAACAGGTCGACGTGGCCGAAGAGGCCGAAGTCGGGCGCGGAGACGGGACTGCCGGGCCACACCGGGACGGAGTTCTTCCAGGCGGTGGCGGGCACGTCCGCGACCTTGTTGACGATCACCGCGAGCACGGTGCCGCCGGCGATGCCGATCAGGATCGCGCCGCGGATGCCGCGGGCCATCAGCACGAAGATCGCCAGTAGCGTGAGGCAGAAGATCAGGACCGGCCAGCCGGCCAGCTCTCCGGTCGGGCCGAGCGACAGCGGGGTGGGGCCGCCGGTGTGCATGAACCCGGCCTTGTAGAGGCCGATCACGGTGACGAACAGGCCGATGCCGATGGTGATGGCGTGCTTGAGCGGCAGTGGGATGCCGTTCATGATCTTCTCGCGCAGCCCGGAGACCACCAGCAGCACGATCAGCAGGCCGTAGATCACGCACAGGCCCATGGCCTGCGCCCAGGTGGTGTGGGGGACGACCAGCGCGGAGACCGCGCCGGAGACCGAGAGGCCCGCGGCGAGGGCGAGCGGTACGTTGCCGACGACGCCCATCAGGATGGTGGTGACGGCCGCCGCCAGCGCGGTGGCGGTGGTCAGTGCCGCGTGGTCCAGCTTGACGCCGGTGACGTCCGCGCCGCTCAGGATGAGCGGGTTGAGCAGGATGATGTACGCCATCGCCATGAAGGTGGTGAGACCACCGCGCAGTTCGTTGGCGAGCGTCGAGCCCCGGGCCGAGATCTTGAAGTAGGCGTCCAGCGCGCTCTTCGGGCGTGGGTCCGGGGTCGACGGGTGGGTGTCGTCCTCGGTGGGTCTGTCTTCGGTGGTGCCGGGTTCCGTGGGGATCCTGGGCATGTCCACTCCCAAGTGTCAAAGGGGGTTGGGGTGGGCGAGCCGACCTGACTACCGGCGCATGAGCGGCATAGGGGGACGTATCGACTCACTGTGGGGGCACTCGAAAGGGGGGAGTGCCCACGGTGCATTTGAGGGTGGTGGTGCGCACCGCTGCGCAACCCCGGCGAGGGCGGGGCAGCGGGTGTGGGGGTGGTGCCCCCGGGGCGGCGGGGAAGACTGTCGCCGCCCCGGGGAAGCGTGAACCGCCGGCGTCAGCCGGGCTGTTCGGTGGTCAGGTGCTCCGGCCGGACCGGGATCCGGGTGAGCGCGAGACCGGTGGCGTTGCGGATGGCGGCCACGATGGACGGCGTCGCCGAGACGGTCGGCGCCTCGCCGACCCCGCGCAGCCCGTACGGCGCGTTGGGGTCGGGAAGTTCGAGGATCTCCACCGGGATCGGCGGGGTGTCCAGGATGGTGGGGATCAGGTAGTCGGTGAAGGAGGCGTTGCGGACCTTGCCGTCCCGCACGATGATCTCCTCCATCACGGCGAGGCCGAGCGCCTGGGTGCAGCCGCCCTGGATCTGGCCGACCACGGAGAGCGGGTTGAGCGCCTTGCCGACGTCCTGGACGGCGGTGAGCTCGACCACCTTGACCAGGCCCAGCTCCACGTCCACGTCCACCACCGCGCGGTTGGCGCAGAAGGTGTACTGGACGTGGCCGAAGCCCTGGCCGGTCTCCTTGTCGAAGGCCTGGGTGGGCCGGTGGTGGTGCTCGCGGGTGAGGTCGATGGCCTCGTCGCCGAGCACGTCCACCATGGAGACCAGGACGCCGGCGCTCTCCGAGACGACCTTGCCGCCGGCCAGCGTGATGTCCTTGTGGGCCCAGCCGTAGCGCCGGCGGCCCTTCTCGATCAGCTCCCGCCGGACCGCCTCGGCGGCCAGCTTCACCGCGCCGCCGGTCATGTACGTCTGGCGCGAGGCCGAGGTCGAACCGGCCGATCCCACCTCGGTGTTGGCCGGGTGGATGGTGACCTGCTCGACGCCGAGCTCGGTGCGGGCGATCTGGGCGTGCACGGTGACGCCGCCCTGGCCGACCTCGGCCATCGCGGTGTGCACCATGGCGACCGGCTCGCCGCCGATCACCTCGAGCCTCACCCGGGCGGTGGAGTAGTCGTCGAAGCCCTCGGAGAAGCCGACGTTCTTGATGCCGACGGAGTAGCCGACGCCGCGTACGATCCCCTCGCCGTGCGAGGTGTTGGACAGCGCGCCCGGCAGCTGGCGCACGTCCAGGTGCTCGGTGTCCAGCGGCGGCGGCAGCGGCATCTCCTTGGCCCGGCGCAGCAGGTCGGCCACCGGCGCGGGCGAGTCGATCTGCTGGCCGGTGGGCATGAAGTCGCCCTCCGACATCGCGTTCAGCTGCCTCAACTCCACCGGGTCCATGCCCAGTTCGACCGCCAGCTTGTCCATCTGCGACTCGTAGCCGAACGCGGCCTGCACCGCGCCGAAGCCGCGCATCGCCCCGCAGGACGGGTTGTTGCTGTAGAGCGCGATGGCGTGCATCTTGACGTTCGGGATCACGTACGGGCCGTGCCCGAGCGAGGCCGCGTTGCCGACCACGGCCGGCGAGGCGGAGGCGTACGCGCCGCCGTCCAGCACGATCCGGCAGTCGGCGAAGACCAGCTTGCCGTCGCGGGTGGCACCGTGCTCGTAGTGCATCCGCGCCGGGTGGCGGTGCACGTGGCCGTAGAAGGACTCGTCCCGGGCGTAGACGATTTTGACCGGCTTGCCGGTGTGCTGGGCCAGCAGGCAGGCGTGGATCTGCATCGAGATGTCCTCGCGGCCGCCGAAGGCGCCGCCGACGCCGGCCAGCGTCAGCCGGACCTTCTCCTCGGGCAGGTCGAGCACCGGGGCCATCTGCTCGCGGTCCACGTGCAGCCACTGGGTGGCGATGTAGAGGTCGATGCCGCCGTCCTCGGCGGGCACCGCCAGGCCGGACTCGGGGCCGAGGAAGGCCTGGTCCTGCATGCCGACCTCGTAGTCGCCGCTGACGATGACGTCCGCCAGCGCCCGTACCTCGTCCGTCACGCCGAGGCCGGAGACCAGCTTCTGCTCGTGGCAGATGTTGCCGTAGGCGTGCGACTTGTACTCGTGCGGCTCGTGGACGTAGCCGTGCGTCTGCGGGTCGAGGCACTGCTCCTCGGTGACGATCGGGGTGAGCACCTCGTACTCGACCACGATCTTCTTCACCGCGCGGCGGGCGGTCTCCGGGTGGTCGGCGGCGACCAGCGCGATCGCCTCGCCGTGGTACCGGATCTTGTCGATGGCCAGGGCCGGCTGGTCCTTGATCTCCAGTCCGTAGTACTTGGCGCCGGGGATGTCCTCGTGGGTCAGCACCGCGTACACGCCGGGCACCTTGAGCGCCTCGGAGATGTCCACCGAGAGGATGTTGGCGCGGGGGTGCGGCGAGCGCAGCGCCATACCCCACAGCATGTCCTCGTGCCACATGTCCGACGAGTAGGCGAACTCGCCCTTGACCTTCAGGTTGCCGTCCGGGCGCAGCGGCGAGCCGCCGATGCCGTCCTTGGACGCCTGGTGGATGTTCTGCAGGTTCTTCTGGCCCTGGATCGTACGAGCGCTCATTCCGTCACGGCCTTTCCGGAGCACTTGCGGGCCGAGGCGAGCCGCACCGCGTCCATGATCTTCTCGTAGCCGGTGCAGCGGCACAGGTTGCCGGACAGGGCCTCGCGGATGTCGTTGTCGCTCGGCTGGGCGTCGCGCTCCAGCAGGGCGTCGGTCTGCACCAGCAGGCCGGGGGTGCAGAAGCCGCACTGGACGGCGCCGGCGTCGATGAACGCCTGCTGGACCAGGCCCAGTTCGCCGTTCTCCTCGCTCAGCCCCTCGACCGTGCGGACTTCGCGGTCCTGCACCTGGCCGGCCGCGACCAGGCAGGAGCAGACCGGGACGCCGTCCAGGTAGACCGTGCAGGAGCCGCACTCGCCCTGCTCGCAGGCGTTCTTCGAGCCCGGCAGGCCGACCCGCTCGCGCAGCACGTAGAGCAGGCTCTCGCCCTCCCACACGTCGTCGGCCTCGACCGGCTTGCCGTTGGCGGTGAAAGTGACCCTCATGCCGCACTCCTGATCTGCTTGCTGTAGTCGTTCCAACACCAGGTGAGGGTGCGGCGGGCCATCACGGCCAGGGAGTGGCGCCGGTAGTCGGCGGTGCCCCGGACGTCGTCGATCGGCGAGGCCGCGGCCTTCACCAGCTCGCCGAACCGCTGGATCACCTCGGCGCCCAGCAGGTCGCCGGACTCCCAGAGCCCGCGCTCGGCGAGCACGCCCTGCAGGTACTCCTCGGCCTCGACGGCGCGGCGCGGCGTGGGGGCAGCCGAACCGATCCCGGTGCCGACGGTCCCGTTCTTCGGGTGGAGGGCGAAGCCGAACGCGCAGACCGCGATCACCATGGCGTTGCGGGTGCCGATCTTCGAGAACTGCTGCGGGCCGTCCGCCACCGGGATGTGCACCGCCCGGATCAGCTCGTCGGCCGCCAGACTGTTGCGCTTCACGCCGAGGTAGAACTCGTCGATCGGGATCATCCGGGTGCCGCGCACCGAGGCCGCCTCCACGAACACGTCCCGCCCGGCCGCCAGCAGCGCGGGGTGCGCGTCACCGGCCGGGGAGGCCCCGCCGAGGTTGCCGCCGACCCCGCCGCGGTTGCGGATCTGCGGCGAGCCGACGGTGTGGGCCGCCAGGGCGAGCCCGGGCAGCGGCCCGGACAGCTCGTCGATGATCCGGGTGTACGGGACCGAGGCGCCGAGCTTGACGACGCTGCCGTCGTTGGACCATTCGGTGAGCTCGGTGATGCGGTTCAGGTCGAGAATCGCGGATGGCCGGTGCACGTCGAAGTTCATCTCGACCATGACGTCCGTACCACCCGAGATGGGCAGCGCGGTCGGGTACTCAGCCTTCGCCGCGAGTGCCTCGTCCCAGGTGGCGGGCCGAAGGAACTCCATGCGGGTGTCTCCTCAAGTCGTCGCCTGCCGGGTGTCCGGCGGCGTGTCGCCCAGTGAACTCCTGTGACGCGGCCCACTGGCAGTCACCGATGGCATGAAGCCCCGGCTGTGGTCCCGCCCGGCATCCTGTACGTTCCTCTAAGGAGCAGAATTTCGCAGCCCAGGTCTCCGCCGAGTGCTACCTACGACCGTAATCCGGCCGTGACGGACGGGCTACGGCCCCGTGATCCGAGCGCCCGCTGGTGCGTAACGCCGAGCACGGATGTTCGGGCACACTGTGACCCCCGGACCGAAGGACCGGTCACCCCCCCACCCCTCCGTTTCCCCGATCCGGCCCCGCCCAGCCCCGATCCAGCCCCCCGATTCAGACCCCCGGTTCAGCCCCCTGATCCGGCCCCGATCCGGCCCCCGATCCCGTCCCCCAAGGAGTCCGCGGATGCGCGTTCGTGACCTGCTCGCCCCCGGCGCCCCGAGACTGCGCCTGCTCGCGGCCGAGGAAGAGCTGGACCGGCAGGTCAGCGGCGTGATGACCACGGACCTGCAGGACCCCGGCCGCTACCTCCACGGTGGCGAACTGGTGCTCACCGGCATGCTCTGGCGCACCGTCCCGGCCGACTCCGAGCGCTTCGTGCGGACCCTCGCGGCCGGCGGCGCGGTCGCCCTCGCGGCCGGCGAGGCCGAGGTCGGCCCGGTGCCCGCGGACCTGGTCGAGGCCTGCCGCCGGCACCGGATGCCGCTGCTGGCCGTCCCCGACGACATCGCCTTCGGCACCGTCACCGAGTTCATCGGCCGCCAGGTCTCCGCCGACCGCGCCGCCGACCTCGCCGCCCTCGTCGACCGGCACCGGCTGCTGGTCTCGGCGGCCGGCGGCGGCGGCCTGGACGCGGTGCTCGACCTGCTCGGCGGCGACCTCGACCTGGACTGCTGGGTGCTCGCCCCCACCGGTGCGGTGATCGCCGGCCCCGCCGACCGGCTCTCCGCCGAGGACCGCGACCAGCTGGTCCGCGCCCACCTCGCCGCCCAGCGCCAGCGCCGCCGCCCCCCGCACCGGGCCCGCCTGGCCGCCGGCTCCTACTCCCTGCTGCCCGCCGTGGCCTCCGCCGAGCAAGAGGTGTCGCTCGCCGACTGGATGCTCGCGGTGGCCGGCGACATCACCGAGTGGACCACCAAGCGCCAGCAGCTCGCCGAGAACCTGGCCCGCCTGGTCGCCGCCGAGCGCCACCGCCGCGACGAGGGCCGCCGGCTGCGCCGCCGCCTCGCCGACGAGGTGCTCGCCCTGCTGCGCCGCGACGCCGACCCGGCCGAGATCAGCCGCACCCTGTACGCCTCCTCGGCGATGGCCGCCCGCTACGAGCTCCCCGAGCCCAAGACCCGGGCCGAGGAAGGCTCCTGGCTGGTGATCAGCGCCGAGGGCACCGGCCTGCCCGAGGGCGCCGTCCGGGCCGTCCTGGAGGAGGCGCTCGGCGTCACCAGCGACCGCGCCCTGGTCGCCGGGACGGGCAATGGCGCCGTCGTGGTGCTGCCCGCCCTGGACAGCCCGGTGCCCGCCGACACCATGCGCGACCTGCTCGCCCCGCTGGAGGCCGGGCTCGGCTCCGAGGGCCGGATCACCCTCGGCGTCTCCGCCCCCGCCTCCGAGGCCGGCGGCCTGCGCGGCGCCCTGGAGGAGGCCCGGCACGCCCGCCGGATCGCCGCCTCCCGGGTCGGCCGGGTCTGCGTCGCGGGCCCCGAGGAACTCGCCTCGCACGTCCTGCTGCTGGCCGCCGTCCCGGACGAGGTCCGCCGCGCTTTCCGCAGCAGGCTGCTCGACAAGGTGATCGCGTACGACATCGAGCACCAGGCGGACCTGGTCCGCACCCTGGAGGCCTTCCTGCGCTCGGACGGCTCCTGGACCCGCTGCGCCGCGCAGCTGCACGTCCACGTGAACACCCTGCGCTACCGGATCGGCCGGATCGAGGAGCTGACCGGGCGTGACCTCTCCCGGCTGGAGGACCGGGTGGACTTCTACCTGGCGCTCGAACTGGCCTGACGGGTCGTTCGGCCGGCGGGCTCCGGCACGGGGGCTTCGACGTACGGTGGCACACGGCCTCAGGCAAACGGAAGGGCCCGCCGCGACGTGATCGCGGCGGGCCCTCGTCGTACCGGGGTACCCGGGTCGGCTACTGCGCCGGGATGATCGAGGTCAGCCACTGGAAGGCGCTCGGGACCGCCTTCTTCCACTGCTCGGTGGTGTGCGGGCCGGTGCCCTCCTCGACCTGGACGGTGGTCGGGGCCTTGGCGGCGGCGCGGATGGCCTCGCCGTCCTCGTAGCCGTCGCCCTTCGAGCCGCTGACGAGCATGGCGACCTTCGGCGGCTGCGGGGCGGACTTCAGGATGGTGACCGGGTTGTTGGCCTCGCGCAGCTTGGGGTCCTTGCCGACCAGCGAGTCCTTCTCGTTCGCGGGGTCGTTGTAGCCGGACATCGCGATGGCGGCCCGGTACCGGTTGGGGTGGGCCAGCGACAGCTTGGCCGCGCAGTGCGCGCCGGCCGAGTAGCCGGCGATCGCCCAGCGGTCGGCGGACGGGTCGGCGCGGAAGTTGTCCAGCACCATCTGCGGGACGTCCCGGGTGATCCAGGCGTCGGCGTTGACCTTCCCGGGGATGTCGGTGCAGCCGGCGTCCTGGTTGCTGCCGAGCAGCAGGGTGCGCGGCGAGACCAGGATGAACGGGGCGACCTTGCCCTGCTGCATCAGCGGCTTGAGCTGCTCGGAGACCTTGAGCGTGCCGTACCAGGTGGAGGAGGAGCCCGGGAAGCCCGGGATCAGCTCGACCACGGGGAACTTCTTGTCCTTGTACGCCGGCTCGTTGTACTGCGGCGGCAGCCAGACCAGCACCTCGCCGTCGACGCCGGAGACCTGGCCCTTGAGCTCGGTCTTCTGCACGTCGTTGGGGACCGCCGGGTCGTTCACGCCGCCGAAGCTCTGCTTGACCTTCGGCGCCTCCTTGGCGGCGTCACCGCCCGGGTTGCCGGCCCCGTCCGCCGGGGGCACCGGGGGCACCGCGCGGACGTGGTTGCCGGTGCCGAGCAGGTCGTCCCAGTTGCCGTAGATCAGGTTGGCGTTGTTGACCATCACGAAGACCATCAGGACGGCCGTGATCTGGCAGAACATGATCATGACGATCCGGGTGAGGGTCTTCACCGGCTGAGGGCCGCCGACCTTCCCCCAGAACAGCAACGCCACTGTGATGGACACCGGCACAAGGATGACGGTGAGGATGAAGAATGGCGTACCTGTCAGTTCCATCAAGTTCTCGTATCCGGGTCGCTCGCCGCCCGGGTCCCATTCGCCCGAACGCACGTCAATGGCATCAGACGGCCGATAACCGGTGATCGGTTGCCGTCCGAATCTGTGCGGAACCTGAGAGGAACATCACGTTCTCGTGATGATCCCCCTTCGGATCGGCGCCCAGTCTGTCACTCGGACGGAGGTCGTCCGGGCCAGATGTTCAGCGAACTTCCAGGAAAGGTCCCCCGCGGCACCTTACCTCCCGGGGCGTTCGCGCCGCCGGGCGAGGCGGTGCGAATGCGCGAGACCCCGCCAGGGAGACTATGGGGATGAGCATCACCCGCTTTCGCCCGTCCCGACGCCTCTGGCCCGTGTGCGCCGTCCTGGCCCTCGCGGTCACCGCGGCCGGATGCAGCAGTACCGGAGGCAGACGCGCCGAGGAGGCCCGCGCCAAGGCCGCGACCGCGGCCGGCAGTGCCGTCACCACCCCGCGCTGGAAGGTCGCCATGGTGACCCACTCCGGCCCCGGCGACGCCTTCTGGGACACCGTGCGCAAGGGCGCCGAGCAGGCCGCGGCCAAGGACAACATCACCTTCCTGTACTCGAACGACGCGCAGACCCAGAACCAGGTCCAGCTCGTCCAGGCCGCCATCGACCAGAAGGTCGACGGCCTGCTGGTCACGCTCGCCAAGGGCGACGCCATGGCCGACGTCCTCGCCAAGGCCAAGGCGGCGGGCATCCCCGTGATCACCGTCAACTCCGGCCAGGACTACTCGCAGAAGTTCGGCGCGCTCACCCACATCGGCCAGGACGAGTCCACCGCCGGCCAGGCGGCCGGTACCGAGCTGGCCGGCCGCGGCCGCAAGAACGTGCTCTGCGTCATCCACGAGCAGGGCAACGTCGGCCAGGAGCAGCGCTGCTCCGGCGCCCAGTCCAAGGCCGGCGGGTCCTTCCAGGTGCTCTACGTCAACGGCGTCGACATGCCCGACGCCCGCGCCGCGATCTCCGCCAAGCTCCAGGCCGACCCGGCCATCGACACCGTGCTCACCCTCTCCGGCTCGATGGCCGCCACCGGGCTGCAGGCCATCCAGGACACCCACCGCCCGGCGGAGCTGGACACCTTCGACCTCGGCCCGCAGGTGGTGGCCGGGCTCAAGTCCGGCAGCGTCGGCTTCGCCGTCGACCAGCAGCCCTACCTCCAGGGCTACGAGGGCGTCGACCTGCTCTGGCTCTACAAGTCCAACCTGGACATGCTCGGCGGCGGCAAGCCGGTCGAGACCGGCCCGCAGATCCTGACCAAGGACAACGCCGACGCGCTCGCCGAGTACGTGGCGAGGGGGACCCGGTGAGCTCGGACCTCCTCGCCCAGGACGGCCTCGTCCAGGACCGTCCGGCGGCCCTGCGGCGGCTCCTCGCCCGCCCGGAGCTGGGTTCGCTGATCGCCGCCGTCGCGGTCTTCGTGGTCTTCGCCGCCGTCGCCGAGCCCTTCCTGCGGCTCTCCTCGCTGGGCACCGTGCTCTACGCGGCGTCCACCATCGGGATCATGGCGGTGCCGGTCTCGCTGCTGATGATCGGCGGCGAGTTCGACCTCTCGGCCGGTGTGATGGTCACCACCGCCGCGCTGACCTCCTCGATGGTCTCCTACCAGTTCACCGCGGTGACCTGGGTCGGTGTGCTGGTCTCGCTCGCGACCACGCTGGCCATCGGCTGGTTCAACGGCTGGATGCTCGGCCGCACCAAGCTGCCCAGCTTCATCGTCACCCTCGGCACGTTCCTGATGCTGACCGGCGCCAACCTGGGCGTCACCAAGGCGATCTCCGGCACCGTCTCCACCAAGTCGATCGCCGACATGGAGGGCTTCGAGACCTGCCGCCGACTGTTCGCCTCCGAGGTCACGGTCGGCGGGCTGACGATCAAGGCGACCGTCTGGTGGTGGCTCGGCCTGCTGGTGGTGGGCAGCTGGGTGCTGCTGCGCACCCGCTTCGGCAACTGGATCTTCGCCGTCGGCGGTGACGCGGAAGCCGCCCGCGCCGTCGGCGTGCCGGTCGCCCGGACCAAGACCCTCCTCTACCTGGGCGTCGGCTTCGGCGCCTGGGTGCTCGGCCAGCACCTGCTGTTCTCCTTCGACACCGTGCAGTCCGGCGAGGGCGTCGGCAACGAGCTGATCTACATCGTCGCGGCCGTCATCGGCGGCTGCCTGATCACCGGCGGCTACGGCTCGGTGGTCGGCTCCGCGCTCGGCGCGCTGATCTTCGGCATGGCCAGCAAGGGCATCATCTACGCCCAGTGGAACCCGGACTGGTTCAAGTTCTTCCTCGGCGCGATGCTGCTGCTGGCCGCGCTGCTGAACGCCTACGTCAAGCACCGGGCCGAGCGGGGGCCGCGATGAGCACCGGGGATTCGAGGACCGAGGTTCCGATGAGCGAGGTTCCGATGAACGAGGAACTCCTCTCCCTCGAGGGCGTCGGCAAGAGCTACGGCACCGTCCGGGCCCTCCAGGACGTCTCGCTGACCCTGCGGGCCGGCGAGATCAGCTGCGTGCTCGGCGACAACGGCGCCGGCAAGTCCACCCTGATCAAGATCATCTCGGGGCTGCACCGGCACGACGAGGGCAGCTACACCGTCGGCGGCGAGGAGGTCCGCCTGGACTCCCCGCGCCAGGCCCTGGACCGCGGCATCGCCACCGTCTACCAGGACCTCGCCGTCGTCCCGCTGATGCCGGTCTGGCGCAACTTCTTCCTCGGCTCCGAACAGGGCATGCGCCGCTGGGGCGGCCTGCGGCTGGACGCCGAGAGCATGCGTGCCACCACCCGCGAGGCGCTCGCCAAGATGGGCATCGACCTGCACGACGTCGACCGGCCCATCGGCACCCTGTCCGGCGGCCAGCGCCAGTGCGTGGCGATCGCCCGCGCGGTGCACTTCGGCGCCAAGGCACTGATCCTGGACGAGCCCACCGCAGCGCTCGGTGTCAAGCAGTCCGGGGTGGTGCTCAAGTACGTCACCGCCGCCCGCGACGCCGGACTCGGAGTCGTGCTCATCACCCACAACCCGCACCACGCGTACCTGGTCGGCGACCACTTCACCCTGCTCAAGCGCGGCCGGATGGCGGGCAGCCACCCGCGCGCCGAGATCAGCCTGGAACAGCTCACCACCGAGATGGCCGGCGGCTCCGACCTCGCCGAGCTGTCACACGAGCTGGCCCGTCCCTCCGCACCCGTCTCCCGTGAGGAGCCCCCGCAGTCGTGACCAGCCCTCAAGGCAGCAGCCGGCCGCCCGTCCTGCCCACCCTGCTCGGCCTCGGCCCGCGCGCCGAACGCCGCCGCCGCGCCCTGCCCGCGGGGATACTGCGACTGCCCACCATCGGCGTCGACATCGGCGGCACCAAGGTGGTCGCCGGGGTGGTCGACGGCGAGGGCAAGGTGCTGGAGAAGCTGCGCACCGACACACCGGACAAGAGCAAGAGTCCGAAGGTGGTCGAGGACGTCATCGTCGAGCTGGTGCTGCAGCTCGCCGACCGGCACGACGTCCACGCGGTCGGCATCGGCGCGGCCGGCTGGGTCGACGCCGACCGCTCCCGGGTGCTGTTCGCCCCGCACCTCAACTGGCGCAACGAGCCGCTCCGGGAGGTGCTCAGTGCGCGGCTGCGCTTCCCGGTGATCGTGGAGAACGACGCCAACGCGGCCGCCTGGGCCGAGTGGCGCTTCGGCGCCGGGCGCGGCGAGGACCACATGGTGATGCTCACCCTGGGCACCGGCATCGGCGGCGCCGTGGTGCGCGACGGCTACGTCGACCGCGGCAAGTACGGGCTGGCGGGCGAGTTCGGGCACATGCAGGTCCTGCCCGGCGGCCACCGCTGCCCGTGCGGCAACCGCGGCTGCTGGGAGCAGTACTCCTCCGGCAACGCGCTGGTGCGCGACGCGCGTGAGCTGGTCGCCGAGGAATCCCCGGTCGTGCAGCCGCTGCTGGCCCGGGCGGGCGGGACGGTCGAGGGCATCACCGGCCCGCTGGTCACCGAGGCCGCGCAGGAGGGCGACCCGATCGCCATCGAGCTGCTGTACGAGGTCGGCACCTGGCTGGGCGTCGGCATCGCCAACCTGGCCGCAGGGCTGGACCCGGGCCGCTTCGTCATCGGCGGCGGCGTCTCCGAGGCCGGCGACCTGCTGCTCGGCCCGGCCCGCGACACCTTCCGCCGCACCCTCACCGGCCGCGGCTTCCGGCCCGAGGCCGCCATCGTGCACGCCGCCCTCGGCAACGACGCCGGCCTGGTCGGCGCAGCCGACCTCGCCCGCCAGGTCGCCCGGCGCTTCCGCACCATCAAGCGGCGCCGGGTGGAGCGCACCGCACTGTAAGGGGGGCACAACTTTCAGCCGACAGAGTTCAGCGAACAGATTTCGTCATCTGTTTTCTGAACTCTGTCGGCTGTCGGCTGTCGCTTGGCAGTTGTTCGCTCTGCGGTGTCAGCCCGCGGCCTTCCAGCGGTCGCGGCCGTCGCTGCCGGCGCCGCAGACCATCGGCGTGCCCTTGCTGGTGACGCCGGTGGCGCCGGCCGGGGAACAGAACGAGCCCGGGTGTACGGTTCCGGCGCTGCCGCCCGTGCCGGATCCGCCGCTGCTCGAGGAACCGCCACCGCTGCTGCTGCCGCCGCCGGTGGCCGACCCCCCGCCGGTCGAGGTGCCGCCGGTGGTGGAGGACCCGCCGTCGGCCGGTCGGGTTGCGGCAGGCGGGTCGGACTTCGGGGGCTTCGGGGCAGGGGCGGCGGTCCCGGGCTGCTGGACGGTGGCGGCGGGCGTGGGAGCCGGGGGCTCGGGCGTGGGTGTCGGGGCGGCGGACGGCGTCTCCGTGGGCGTCGGCGTCGGCGTCGGAGTGGTCGGGGGCGAGGCCGTGGTGGGGGTCGGTTCGGCCGTCGCCATCGCCGTTGCGGTGGCCGCGGCCGGGGCGGGGGTGTGCGAAGCGGGCTTGGGGTCGGTCAAGGCGCCGATCCAGGCCAGGCAGCAGACCGCGGCCACCGCGGTGCTGAGGAGTTTCTTCCAGAGCGCCCTCGGCCGGCTCCACGCGATCAGGAACGCCGCGAACGGGAAGACGAGGAAGCTGGCGATGAGCACGCCGCGCCGCTGCCACCAGGGGCGTCGGGCGGGGGCGGCGACAGGGTGCGGGGATGCCGGGGCCGGATACACGGAGGGGGCTGGTCCTTTTTGTGAGGAAGTCGTGAGGCTCCCGCGCAACCTATCCGTCGCATGAACGACTGTTCATCTCATCGACCACGATCGCATCCGGAATGTGACCTGCCGAAAGGCCGGAAGCCGGATCCTTCTCCGCTGCCCCGTCAACTACCCGCCGGTAGCAGCATGGTGTGGTTGTCGGATCATCCCCGCCTGTGGAACAACTGAGTTGACGTCGACTCAGGAGGGCTCGGATGAGGGTTCTGACCCGTCTGGCACCACCACTGCTGCTCAGCACCGCACTGATCTGGTCCACCGCGCTGCCGGCCGGGGCCGCGGCCCCGCCACCGAAGGCGCCCGAGGCGGTGGGCTGGGGCGGAGCGGTGGCCACCGTCGACGCGGACGCCACCGCCGCCGGGATCGAGGTACTGCGCAAGGGCGGCAACGCCGTGGACGCGGCGGTCGCCGCCGCGGCGGCCCTCGGGGTCACCGAGCCGTACTCCTCCGGCATCGGCGGCGGCGGGTACTTCGTCTACTACGACCACGCCACCGGCCGGGTGCACACCATCGACGGCCGCGAGACCGCCGCCCGCGGCGCCGACGCCGGGCTGTTCCTGGAGGACGGCAAACCGCTGCCCTTCGCCGACGCCGTCACCAGCGGCCTCTCCGTGGGCGTCCCCGGCACCCCGGCCACCTGGGACGCCGCACTCCGCCAGTGGGGCACCCGCTCGCTCGCCCAGACCCTCGAACCCGCCGAGCGGATCGCCGACAGCGGCTTCGTCGTGGACGACACCTTCCGCAGCCAGACCGCCGACAACCAGGCCAGGTTCAAGGACTTCCCGGCCACCGCCAAGCTCTACCTGCCCGGCGGCAAGCCCCCCGAGGTCGGCAGCGTCCTGCGCAACCCGGACCTCGCCGCGACCTACCGGCTGCTCGCCAAGGACGGCGTGAAGGCCTTCTACCGGGGCACGTTGGCCGAGGACATCGTCAACACCCTGCAGCACCCGCCGGTCGACCCGGCCTCCGGCCGCAACGCCCGCCCCGGCAGGGTCGACACCGCCGACCTCGCGGCCTACCGGGTCCGCGACCAGGCGCCCACGCACGTCGCCCACGGCGCCTACGACGTCTACTCGATGGCCCCCTCCAGCTCCGGCGGCACCACCGTCGGCGAGGCGCTCAACATCCTGGAGGACGGCGGCGACGTCTCCGCCTACAGCAGCACGCAGTACTACCACCACTTCCTGGAGGCCTCCCGGATCTCCTTCGCCGACCGCAACCGCTGGGTCGGCGACCCGGCCGCCGTCGACGTGCCCACCAAGCAACTGCTCTCCGAGCGCTACGCCGCCTCCCGGGCCTGCCTGATCAGCCCCGACCACGCGCTCACCAGCCCGCTCGCCTCCGGCGACCCGCGCCACCCGGCGGACTGCGCCGACACCGGCCAGGCCGTCGCCGAGCCGTACGAGGGCCCCAACACCACCCACCTGACGGTCGCCGACCGCTGGGGCAACATCGTCTCCTACACGCTCACCATCGAGCAGACCGGCGGCAGCGGAATCACCGTTCCCGGCCGGGGCTTCCTGCTCAACAACGAGCTGACCGACTTCGACTTCGCCCCGCTCGCCCCCGGCGTTCCCGACCCCAACCTGCCAGGCCCGGGCAAGCGGCCGCGCTCCTCGATGTCCCCGACCGTCGTGCTGCGCGACGGCGAGCCCTTCCTCGCCACCGGCAGCCCCGGTGGCGCGACTATCATCACCACCACGCTGCAGGTGCTGCTCGGACGGCTGGACCGCGGCCTGAGCCTGGAACAGGCGATCGCCGCGCCGCGCGCCAGTCAGCGCAACACCGCCGCGACCCAGGCCGAGCCCGCCTTCCTGGCACTGCCCGAGCGGGCCGAGTTGGAGGCACTCGGACACGCCTTCACCGGTGTGGCCGAGATCGGCGCCGCCACCGGCGTGGAACGGCTGCCGGACGGACGCTGGGTGGCCGCCGCCGAACCCGTGCGGCGCGGCGGCGGCGCGGCGGCGGTGGTCCGGTCCGCACGCTGACCCGGTCGGCGCCCGTGTGCTGACCGGGTCGGCGCCCGTGTGCTGAGCCGTCCGGATTGTCAGTGGCGGGCGGTATGTTCGGGGTGGGCCTCCCTCACGAGGGTCGGCCCGCCCCGTCCGTACCTCCGCCAGTACCTCCGTCCGTACCTCCGTCCGTACCGAACCACCGGGAAGGCCGCCCGCCGTGACCGTCCGCATCGCCACCTGGAACATCAACTCCGTCACCGCGCGGCTGCCCAAGCTCCTGGAGTGGCTGGAGAGCGCCAAGCCCGACGTGCTCTGCCTCCAGGAGCTCAAGTGCGCGGCCGACGCCTTCCCGTACGACGAGGTCCGCGAGCTCGGCTACGAGACGGCCGCGCACGGCACCGGCCGGTGGAACGGCGTCGCCATCGTCTCCCGGCTCGGCCTGGAGGACGTCGTGCGCGACCTGCCCGGCCAGCCCGGCTACCTCGCCGACGGCGCCCTGCTGCCCGATGTCGAGCCGCGCGCCATCGCCGCCACCTGCGGCCCGGTCCGGGTCTGGTCGGTCTACGTGCCCAACGGCCGCGAGGTCGGCCACGCGCACTACCACTACAAGCTGGAGTGGCTGGAGGCGCTGCGCAAGGCCTCCGTCGAGGACGCCGCCGGCCCCCGTCCGTTCGCCGTCCTCGGCGACTTCAACATCGCCCCGGCCGACGAGGACGTCTTCGACGTCGCCGCCTTCGAGGGCCTCACCCACGTCACCCCGGTCGAGCGCGCCGCGCTGGAGGCCCTCGGCGAGATCGGCCTGCAGGACGTGGTGCCGCGCCCGCTGAAGTACGACCACCCCTACACCTACTGGGACTACCGCCAGCTGGCCTTCCCCAAGAACCGGGGCATGCGGATCGACCTCACCTACGCCAACAAGGCCTTCGCCGACGCCGTCACCGACAGCTACGTCGACCGCGAGGCCCGCAAGGGCAAGGGCACCTCGGACCACGCGCCGGTCGTGGTGGACCTCGACCTGTGAGCCGCGCGGATGAGTCAGCCGGCTGAGTGGCACCGGATGAGTCAGCCGCCGAGCCGTGCCCGGGGGCCCGTCGCCGGTGACCCCGGGTAGACGGGCCGTAACCCGAACGGTCCTGAGCGCTGGCTGATCGCGGGGCGCGTGCCTACCGTCGGTGAATGACCGGGTGCAGTTGATCGACTACGTGGACATGGGAGTCCCCGGCTGCGCCCGAGAATCCCGGAGGTTCCGGCATGCGCCCCTTGCGTACGGCCGCCGCCGCCCTGATCGGCGCGACGGCGCTGACCGGCCTGACGGCCCCCCTCGCTTCCGCCAGGGACGGCGCGGCCTCGGTCAGCCCGTCCCAGGCCGCACCGGGCCAGACCGTGACGGTCACGGTCTCCTGCGAGAAGTCGGACAAGCCCGACGCCAAGACCATCACCGCCCGCTCCGCCGCCTTCGAGGGCGGCCCGGCGACCCTCACCCTGGGCTCCGACGGCAAGCACACCGGCTCCGCCCGGCTGGCCTCCCAGCACTCCGGGGACAGCAAGGTCGACGGCACCTGCCCGGACGGCGGCGCCTTCTCCACCACCGTGACGGTCACCACCGTCGCCGCCACCACCACTCCCGACAAGAGCCTC
Organism: Kitasatospora sp. NPDC033851; assembly: GCF_055576085.1. Taxonomy (NCBI): domain Bacteria; kingdom Bacillati; phylum Actinomycetota; class Actinomycetes; order Kitasatosporales; family Streptomycetaceae; genus Kitasatospora; species Kitasatospora sp. NPDC033851. The sequence goes on from NZ_JBVIRL010000005.1 coordinate 378,990, forward strand.
GGCGACTGGGGCAAGGCGGCGGGGGAGTGGGCCGGCTCGCTCGGGCAGTCCGGCGCCGGCAGCCAGCAGGTCGCCCCGCACGGTGCCGTGCAGACCGGCCTCGGCGGCTCGGTCGTGGAGGACCCGGCGGAGCTGGCCGGCGGTCTCGCGCTGGTCGCGGGAGGTGTCGGCGGCTTCTGGCTGCTTCGGAGGCGCGGTGCCTGACGGCCCTCACCCCCTTCGCGCCGCAGCGCCGCGGGGGGGGGGGGGGGGGGGGGGGGGGGGGGGGGGGGGGGGGGGGGGGGGGGGGGGCGGGCGCCGGGGGGGGGGCGCCGCCGGCCGCCCCGGCGCGCGCCCGCG
>NZ_JBVIRL010000005.1:379338-418236 GCF_055576085.1 Kitasatospora sp. NPDC033851
GGGTGCCGGGTGGTGGGGGCGGCTTGGGGCTGCTGGGGTGGCGCGGGCCCTGCCGGCCCCCCCCCCCTGGGGGCCCCCGGGCGGGGCCGCCGGACCCTGCCGGGTCCGGCGGCGCGGCGCCCTGTCAGGCCTGCTGCCCCTGCGGGCCCTGCCACGCGAACCCGGGCCCCTGCGTGAGCCCCGTCTCCCGCGTGAGCCCGTCCTCGTGCGCGAGCAGGCCGCTCGCCAGCAGGTACTGGGCCAGCACATAGGTCGCCATGATCCAGAACTGATGCCCCGGCAGCTCCCGCCACTTCGCCAGCTTGGTGGCGATCAGCGTGTCGGAGAGCAGGAACAGTGCCCCGCCCAACCCGGTCCGCCGGCCCAGCCCGGCCGAGGTGACGGCCGTCGAGGCGAGCAGCAGGCTGTAGCCGGCCACCGGGACCCGCAGGTCCCCGAGGTCCGGCCAGAGCCGGCCCACCAGCGCCACCCAGGCCGTCGCGTACGCGGCCGCGACCACCAGGGCCCGACGGCGGTCGGTGAGCGCGCCGCGCTGGACGAACATCGTCACGTAGCAGACGTGCGCCGCCGCGAAGGAGCCCATGCCGGCGAGGAACGCGGGGTCGTTCTTCAGCTGGAGCAGTACGTCGCCGCCCGCGCTCAGCAGCAGCGCCGGCGCCAGCAGCTTGGGCGCCTCCCGCTCGGCGGTCCTGGCCGCCGCCACGCTGTGCGCGGCCAGCAGCGGCATCAGCGCCGGCTTGGTGGCGTTCTGCAGTACCGACGCGCCGGACAGGATCGAGCCCAGATGCGTTGCCGAGGTGGCCGCGAAGCCGCCCAGCAGGCCGGTGGCCGAACGCAGGCGCGCGCCGAGGACGGCACGGGTGGTCGTACGAATGCTCATGCTGGCGCGGCCTCCGACGGTCGGGCGGTGGGGGGATCCGCACCGACCCTAAGGGAGCCGAACAAGCGGCGGAAGGGCGGGCTACCGGTGCGTAACCCGGACGGCGCCCGGCGGGTGACGGGGTGGCTGGGGAGTCGAGGGGTGGCGGGAGGACTCGGAGCGGAGGGCGGGCGGCCGATTCGAGCGCTCTTGCGGAGACTTCCTCAGGAGGGCGGTTGCTGCCACCGGGTGACCCGGGCACCGTCTACGCTGGACCCCGACATGGATCAGCAGGAGTACGCGGTCGGCGCCACCCGGGTGGCCGCCGGCAGGCCGGACGGACGTACGGGCGGGGCAGGTCGGGGAACCGCCGCCGCCGTCCTCGCCGTACGCGAAGCCGCGCGGGCCGATGCCGTCGATTCCGTCGGTGCCGTTGATTCCGTCGGTGCCGTTGACGCGGTCGACGCGGTCGATGGCGCCGATGCGGCCGACGTGGCGCCCGGGACCGCTCCCGCAGCCGTCACTGACGACGCGCAGGCCGCCGGTGCCCCGACCGGCGCGGTCCTCTCGCCCGACCCGGGGCTGCTGCGGCTGGCCCACTGGTTCGCGGCCGCCGCCCCCGGCACCGCCGACGACCTCTGCACCGCCTCCTTCGGCCTCTACCCCGCCCGCCACCTCGGCGCGCCCGCCGAGCCCGCCGACCCCGACGTCAGCTGGTGGCACGGCCCCACCGCCCACGGCCTCGCGTCCGCGCGTACCCGAGAGGCCCGCGCCGACGGCGGGCTGCGCCGCGCCCGGCGGGACTCCGCCGCGCTGCCCGTCGTCCGGTCAGGCGCCAAGCCGGGCGGGCCCGGCAGGCACCGCAAGCCCGAGCGCACCCGGGCGATGCCGGAGACCGCCGCGAGTGCGTGTCCGCCGCCGCTCGCGGTCACGGTCGCGCAGGATCGTTCCGGCGAGGAGCTTCCCGCCGCCGAGCGCCGGATCGCCGCCCGGCTGCTGCTCGCCCACCCGCTGGTCACCGCCTCCGGCCCGCACGCCGACGGCTTCCCGCTGATCCGGCGTCACCGCGACTGGCTCGCCGAGCGCTTCGACACCCTGCTCGGCTACCGCCTCGAGGTCGGGCCCTGGCACGCCCGGCTCTGCAAGGCCGGCCTCGGCCCCGGCACCGCCCGCCGCCTCGAACACCCCGTCACCGGCGCGCCGTTCACCCCCGGCGGCTACGCCCAACTCGCGCTCGCCCTGGCCCTGTTGGTCGACGCGCCCGAGCAACTCGAGTACCGGCGGCTGCTCGACGCGATGCGCGCCGCCGCGCCCGGGCTGACCGCCGACCCGGCCGACCTCGACATGGCGCTCGCCACGCTGGCCGAGTGGCAGGTGCTCGGCGATCCGCCGGGCGACCCCGCCGACGACACCTTCGTGCTGACCGTGGACCGCGAACTCGCCCGCGCCGTCCCGGCCGGCCCGCCCGCCCTCGCCGACGACGCCGCCGACCTCATCCGCCGTGCCGCCGAGGCCGAGCCCGCCACCGCCGTGCGCCGCCTCCTCGCCGAGACGCCCGCCGTCCTCGCCGCCGACCTCCCCGAGGACCGCCGAGCCTGGCTGCACGAGCACCGGCTCAGCGGTCCCGCCGCGCTCGCCGAATTCCTCGGCCTGGAGGCCGAACTGCGCGCCGAGGGCGTCGCCCTGCTCGACCCGGCCGCCGAACTCACCGATGTCGCCCTCCCTGGCGCCGGCACCCTCGCCCAGGCCAGCGTGCTGCTGGTCGAGCGCCTGGTCGAGGAGGTCCGCCCGCTGCCCGGCGAGACCACCGAGGGCGACGTCCCGATCGCCGACGCGCTGATAGACGGCGTCCTCGGCGACATCGCCGACGAGTACGGCCTCCCGGCCCGCTACCTCTCCGACCGCACCGCCCTGCGCCGCGACGCCCTGGACCTCCTCCACCGCCTCGGCCTGATCACCCCCACCCCCCAGCTCAAGCGCCCCCCGACCTGGCACCTGCGTCCCCACGCCGCCCGCTTCGCCCCCGCCCCGGACCTCCGCCCCACCCCCGGCACCGGCCGCCACTCCCGCCCCGGCCCCTTCGTCCCGCCCCCACCGGGCCCCCGCACCGAACAGCGGGCGTAGCGCCCTGCGCCGCGTCCGACCTCCTGCATCTCCTGCCCCCGCGTCCCACCGCCGCATCCCGCCCGTGCCCCGCCCCCGCGGCGAACGACGGGTGTGCTGCCGCCGTGTCCGTCTCGGGACGGGGAAAGCAAAAGCACCGCGTTCGGATGCGGGACGGCGGTGCTGGATGGAGAGGGGTGGGTGCGGCTATTTGCTGGCGGTCGCGCTGGCGAGAGGGCCGTGGTCGACGGTTTCCACGGTGGCGCCGACGCCCAGGGTGCCGAGGGCGATGGAGGCGAGGACGGCGGTGCAGGCGAGCAGGCGGCGGTGCCGCTTGGGGAGGGGGAAGCGCGGTTCCTGGTAGGGCGCCTGAGGGCTGGCGTTCATGACAGGGAGGTTTCCAGGGCGGCGTGAACGGTCGGTACGCGCGGGTGAAGTCCGGAGGGGGGTTGGGCGTCGGTTGGCCGCGTACGCCCCACTCGTCGGGAGCGGGGCGTACGCGCAGGTCAGCGCGGTGTGGTCTGATCGCCGACGGCGACCCGGACGGCGACCCGGACGGCGTCCCGCAGGCCGTGCGCCGGGTGGAAGCGGGAGGGGCCGGCGGCCGGGTCCTCGCGGAGCTCCTTCACGAGCCGATGATGACCAGCTGGGCGTTCTGGGTGTTGCGACGGAGGTGACGTACCCGAGGCCGTCGGCGACCTGCAGCGCGCCGAGGCCGAGGCTGGTCGCCGAGCCGAGCACCAGGACCGCGTTGATGCCGAAGACCGCCCGGTCGGTGGGGAGGGTCGCGGCGGGTTCGTCGGGCTCCTTCACGCGCCGGCCGGGCTGCGGTGGCTGGCTGCTCATCGGACGGACCTCTCGACATACGGGATTCGATCTGTATGTCGCACTGTGTCCAGTCGGTTCCGCGAGCGGCGGGAGGGCGCGCCGGGGAGGCGGCGGGTGCGGGCCTGCGTCCCGTCAGGCGGCGCGCTCCTCGGCCGGATCGTGCGCGGTCGTGAGGTAGTGGGAGAGCGCCCGGCGGCTGCGGGTGAGGTCGTCGATCCGGGCGTCCAGGTCGGCGAGTTCGCCGCGCAGGGTGGCGAGCAGGTTCGGGCAGGCCTCCAGGACGGGGACCGGGCCGGCGGCGCACGGCAGCAGCTCGGCGATGACCCGGGTGCTCAGACCGGCCGCGAGCAGGCTGCGGACCTGCCGCACCCGTACGGTGTCCTGCTCGCCGTACTCGCGGTAGCCGGCCGTCGTGCGGGCGGGCCGGAGCAGGCCCTGCTCCTCGTAGTAGCGGAGCAGCCGGGTGGACACCCCGGTCAGGCGGGCGAGTTCTCCGATGCGCATGATCGGCCGAACGTCGCAGCCGGCCGGGGTGTTCCCGCCGCCGCCCCCGCCCGTTCAGTCCTGTCCGAGGCCCTTGACGAACTCCAGTACCACGTCGCGCAGTTCGGGCAGCGCCTCGACCATCGGCAGGTGGCCGGTGGCGAGTTGGGCGAAGCGCGCGCCGGGGATGCCCTCGGCCAGCAGGCGGTGCTGGGACGGCGGGACGAGCATGTCCTCGGCGGTGCCGACGACCAGGGCCGGCACGGCTATCGCCGCCAGCTCCGCGCGCACGTCGGCCTCGCCGGCGAGCCGGAACTGCTGCCGGAAACCGGCCGGCTGCGGGGACTTGAGCGCCTCCCCCAGCCCCGCGAGCTGTTCGGCGGGCAGGGCGTCCACCCAGGACCCGGCGAACGTGACGGCGAGTACCAGCCGGGCCAGGTCGTCGGGCCGCTCCTCGAGGTCGACGATCAGCTCGGAGAGGATCCGCATCCGCGCCGAGCCGCCGGCCACGCCCGCGAGCAGCAGCAGTGAGCGGACCCGCTCGGGGTGGCGGGTGGCGATCCGGACGGCGACGGCGGCGCCGAGCGAGTAGCCGGCCAGGTCGAAGGTGTCCAGGCCCTCCGCGTCGGCGGCGGCGACCAGCCGCTCGGCCAGGTCGTCCAGGGTGAGCCGGCCGGGCTCGTACGGACTGTCGCCGGAGCCGGGGAAGTCGGGGGCGACGACGGTGCGGTGGACGGCGAGGTCGGGCAGCAGCGGGCCCCAGTTGTCCCGGGCGCTGCCGCCGGCACCGTGGGCGAGCAGCAGGCCGGGGCCGGAACCCTGGACGATCCGGGCGAGCGGGGCGGGGGCGGAAGGCATGGCTTCGCTCCTTCGTGGACGGTGATTCCTCCGACAGCGAGGACGGTAGGTGTTCACACCGGTGAGAAGGTCAAGCGCACGGGCCTGATCCGGGTTCGACGGCAACCCGCCGACACGCCCGGAACCCGCTCCCGCCACCGCCGCCATGGTTACGTACCGCGCCGGAACGCCTACGCTGAGACCAGGGAGGCCGTTCGGACACCGTACGAACGCTCTCCGCCGCCGGGGCGCTCACCGTGCCCGCGTCGGCCGCGCCGGAGTTGCCCCGGGCCGGGCGGTCGCCGAGGAGGTGCCCAGGCCCCATGTCCGGAAACGTCAGCTCCGGCAATGTCAGCTCCGGCAATGTCAGCTTCAGTGATGTCAGCTTCAGTGAGGTCACGACCGGAAGTCCCGGCTCCGGTGACGTCGCGTCGGGACACGTCAGGTCCGACAACGACGCGTCGGGAATCGTCAAGCCGCTGCCCGCCGAGTGGTTCGTCCCGCACGGCACCAACGCCGAGATGCGCTGGGAGGCCCTGCGCGACGCCGAGGGCGGGGCCGCCGTCGGCCGGCACGTGCCGGTGGAGCGGTTCTTCGTCCGCAACCACACCGGCACCCCGGTGATCGACCCCGACACCTGGCGGCTGCGGCTGTTCGGCAGCGGCCTGCGGGGTGCCCCGACGGCCGAGCGGCCGGTGGAGTTCGACCTGGCAGGCCTGCGCGCGCTGCCCGCGACCCGGATCAGCGCGGTGATCGAGTGCGCCGGAAACGGCCGTGACTACTTCCGCCGTCAGCAGGGCCAGTGCGTCCCGGGCACGCCGTGGACGCTCGGCGGGATCGGCTCGGCGGCCTGGCGGGGCGTGCGGCTGGCGGAGGTGCTGCGGGCGGCCGGGCTGACCGGGGCGGCGGTCGACGTGCTGCCGACCGGGCTGGACGCGGACTACGTGGTCGACGGCGTCAACCACGGCCCGGTGCGCCGCCCGCTGCCGGTCGCCAAGGCGCTGGAGGACGCGCTGCTCGCGTACGAGATGAACGAGGAGCCGCTGACCCCCGACCACGGTGCGCCGCTGCGGCTGGTGGTACCCGGCTGGGTGGGGATCGCCTCGATCAAGTGGGTCGGCACCATCGAAGTCGCCGACCACCCGCTCCAGTCACCGTGGAACACCGACTTCTACCGGATGTTCGGCCCCGACTACCCGCCCGGCGGTAGCGAGCCGCTCTCCGCGCAGGTGGTCCGCAGCGCGTTCGAGCTGGCCCCGGGCGCGGTACTGGAGGCCGGCCACGGCCACCGGTTGCACGGGCGTTCGTGGTCCGGCGCGGCGGCGGTGCGCCGGGTCGAAGTGAGCACCGACGGCGGCCGGACCTGGCGGCGCGCCGCGCTGCACGGCGGGTCGCACGCCGACGACTGGACGCGCTGGAGCTTCGACTGGCACCCCGAGCGGCCCGGCCGGTACGAGCTGCGCGCCCGCGCGACGGACCGCCGGGGCAACAGCCAGCCCGAGCGGGCGGCGTTCAACCGGGAGGGCTACCTGTTCGGCGCGGTGGTGGCCCACCCGGTGACGGTGGTCTGAACCCGCCCCGGGGCCGGCCCGTCGACCGACCCGCCTGAGGGTCGGTCGGTGGTCCGCACCCCGGGCCGGGCGGGGCTCAGCCGGTGGAGTGGACCTCGTACGGGGCCGGGTACCGCGTTTCGTACGGGGTCAGCACCAGCCGCACCACGTCCTCCAGGCGCCGTCTGGCGTCCCCGAGGGTGGTGCGGCCGGTCACCCAGGCGGTCAGCTCGCCCTGCCAGGCGTGGGCGACGATGTGCCGCACCAGGTCGCTGGACGCGGCCGGAACTTCGGCCGTCACCGCCTGCAGGGCAGTGCTGTCGGCCCGGGCCATGCCTTGCAGCGCCTCGCTGGCGAAGGGATCGGTGGAGGCCGCCACGGCCACCCGCAGCCGGGCGAGTTCGGGCTGCCGCTGGTAGGCCCGCATCCCGCCCCGGACGAACCGGACCGCCCGGTCGGTGGCCCCCGGCCCGGCCCGGGGCCCGCGCAGCTCGGCCACCAGGTCGGCCAGCAGCAGGCGGTGCCACTCGGCGATCGCCGCCGCCAGGAGGTGGTCCTTGGAGGAGAAGTAGCGGTACGCCGTCCCCAGGGCGACTCCGGACCGCTCGCAGACCTGCTTCATCTGCAGCCGCTCGACGCCGATCTCGTTCACCAGGGCGAGCGCGGCCGCGATCAGGCTTTCGCGGCGTTGGAGCTGACGTGGAGACATGGCCTCCACCGGCCGTGGTGACAGGTCAACCTTGGTCACCCGCACCATGATACGGGCCAGGGCCGCTCAGGAGTATGACGCCGACCGGCCGCCTTCCGTTCGCCGGTAGGTCACCGGGGCCCGGAGGCGCTACGACTGCCGGCGGATCAGCGCCTCCTGGACGGCCGAGGCGACCAGCCGGCCGTCCCGGTCGTAGAACTCGCCGAGCGCCAGGCCGCGGCCGTCCGAGGAGGACGGGCTGCGCTGGGCGAACAGCAGCCACTCGTCGGCCCGGAACGGGCGGTGGAACCACATCGCGTGGTCCAGCGAGGCCATCAGCAGCGTGGGCGGCTCGGTGCGCTGGAAGAAGTTCGGCTGCTCGTCCAGCCCGGCGGTGGAGGCCAGGGTGAGGTCGGACAGGTAGGTGAGCGCGCCGGCGTGCAGCAGCGGGTCGCCGTCCGGAAGTGGGGAGGCGGTGCGCATCCAGACGAACTGCTGGAGCAGTCCGGGGACGGACGGCGGCACCCCGGGCGACCCCGGCGGGACGAAGCGCACGTCGAGGTCGCGGAATCCGCCGCTGGCCGCCACCATCCTGCGGACCTCCTCCGGGGCCTCGGCGACGGCGTCCGGCAGGGACTCCGGGGCGGGCAGCGGCGGCATCTCGCGGCGGCGGTCGCCGCCCGGCTCGGGGTGCTTGAGGGAGACGGAGAGCGAGAAGATCTCGTTCCGCTTCTGCATGGCCGTCACCCGGCGGGTGGTGTACGAGATGCCCTCGCGCACCCGCTCGACCACGTAGTCGATCGGTCGGGTCGGGGTGCCCGGCAGCAGGAAGTAGCCGTGCAGCGAGTGCACCGGGCGCCGGTCCTCGCAGGTGCGCCCGGCGGCGACGAGCGCCTGCGCGGCGACGTGGCCGCCGAAGGCGCGCATCGGGGCACCGGCGTGGCAGTAGCCCCGGAACGTGTTCTCGTCCAGCTGCTCGAGCTCCAGCAGCTCGGCGAACGGGGAGGTCGGGTGGGCGTCCCGGGCGGCCCGGACGGGCGGTTCGGTCAGGTCGGTCACGAGGCCATAGTGGCAGAAGCCAACCGTGTCGTGGTGTGACGTGGGTAACTCGGCCGGGGTGGGGGTTTGACGGAGGGGGCGGTAGAACACGTTTCAGTCGTGCGTCGTTCCAATGGGACTGCCAGACCCCTCGGTCAGTGACAACGTTCAGCGAACAGATGTTGAAATCTGTTCGCTGAACTCTGTCCGCTGAAAGTTGTCAGCTGAACTCCGTCACCTCTTCGCGCACCGCGGCCGTCTCCGGAGCCGTCCCTGCCACGGCTTCCCGCTCGCCGACGACCGGAGGTTCGAAGCTGCGCGGGGCGGCGGTGACGGCGCGCCACCACAGGCGCAGCGCGGGCGGGTCGGCGGGCTCGAAGGGCTTGCCCGGCCGGGGCATCGCGAGGCGGGCGCCGAGCGCCTGGGCGGCGGCGACCGCCCGCTCGGCGGGCTCCTCCCAGGGGTGCAGCGCGAGGTTGAACGTGCACCAGTGGATCGGCAGCAGCAGCTCGCCGCCCAGGTCCAGGTGCGCCCGCACGCCCTCCTCGGGCGTCATGTGCACCTCGGGCCAGAAGTCGCTGTACGCGCCGACCTGCACCATCGTCGCGTCGAACGGGCCGAGCCGGCGGCCGATCTCGGCGAAGCCCGGGAAGTAGCCGGTGTCCCCGCTGTGGAAGAGCCGGTGCCCGCCGCCGGACACCACCCAGGAGGCCCACAGGAACAGGGCGCTGGTGCGCGGGCCGCGGCTGCAGTAGTGGCGGGCCGGCGTGGCGGTCAGGGTCAGTCCGGCGACCTCGGCGGACTCCCACCAGTCCAGCTCGACGATCCGCTCGGCCGGCACGCCCCAGTGCTCCAGGTGCGCCCCGACCCCGAGCGGTACGGCGAACACGGCCTCCGTCCCGATCAGTGCCCGGATGGTGGCCATGTCCAGGTGGTCGTAGTGGTCGTGGGAGACCACGACCACGTCCACCGGCCCGAGTTCGGAGAGCGGCAGCGGCACCGGGTGCAGCCGCTTGGGGCCGGTCCAGGCGAACGGGGAGCAGCGCTCGCCCCAGACCGGGTCGAGCAGGACGCGCCGCCCGCCGATCTCGGCGAGCACGGTGGCGTGGCCCAGCCAGGTCAGCCGCAGCCCGGACTCCGGCGGTGTGGCCAGGTCGGCCGGGAGCAGCCGGTGCACGGGTACGGCGGCGCCCGGGAACCGGAGGGTCTTGTCCCCGGTCAGCTGGGCGCGGGTGATCTCCAGCGGGCTGCGTTCGTACACCAGGCGGCGGGTCGGCACCGGGTTGCGGAAGGCGCCGTCGGCGAACTGCGGGGAGCGGCGGATCCGGGCCAGCCGCTCGCCCCGGGGTTCGGCGCCGAACGCGTCGGTCCGGACCCGGTGCCAGGCGGCCCGGGGCAGCCCGGCCAGTCCGGGGACGGCGCGCTCGGCGGCTCGGTCGGTGGCGGGGCCCGCGGGCGGCGGGGCGAACTGCGAGGACAGACCGGCGAGGCGGGAGAACCACGGGGCGGGGCGGGGCACGGCTCCTCCAAGGACGGTCACGGCTACCAGGCGTGCCGGGACGCGCACCGCAGCGGCGGCCGGGGCACTGCGAGCGGCCGAGGTCGCTGCGATACGACAACCATCTCGTCGGAGGTTACTCGCCGTGGGCCGTCCGGACCTGGTGGAGGGCCCGGCGCGGTCCAATCGGGGGACCGCCGTATCCGCCCCACCCGGCAGGCATCGGCGGCGCGGCCCGCCGTATCCGCCGTATCCGCCGTACCCGCCGTACCCGCCCCACCCGGTCAGGCGTAGAAGCGGGTGATCGTCTCCGCGACGCAGTGCGGCTTGGCGCTCTGCTCGCTCCTGATGGTGAAGCGCACCACGGCCTGGACGCCGCCGGGCACCTCGGTGGCCGAGAGCAGCTCGGCGGTGGCCCGGATCGCCGTGCCCACCGGCACCGGCGCGGGGAAGCGCACCTTCTCGGAGCCGTAGTTCAGCGCCATCCGCACGCCCTCGACGGCGTAGCACTCCTTCGCCAGCACCGGGATCATCGACTGGGTCAGGTAGCCGTGCGCGATGGTCGAGCCGAACTGGCTCTCCTTGGCCCGCTCCGGGTCGACGTGGATCCACTGGTGGTCGCCTGTCGCCTCGGCGAACAGGTCGATCTGCCGCTGCTCGATGGTGTGCCACTCGCTGGTGCCCAGCTCGGTGCCGACGGCGGCGGTCAGCTCGGCGAGGGAGGCGAAGGTCGTCACGGTGCGCTCCTGGTGGGGGACAGGCCCGGGGAGGGGTCAGGACGCCGGAAGCGTATGCCTACCCACCGGTATCTGTCAGGAGCCCGAGCGGAAGCCCCCGGCAGGAGGCCGAGCGGAAGCCCCCGGCCGAGCTGCTCACGGCCGCAGCGCGGCGCGCCCCGGGGCGCCCTGCCCGGTCGGGAACAGCCGCCGGCCGCTGACCAGCTCGGGCACCAGGGCGACGAACAGCGGCTCCGGGTCGCCGATCCACGGCCGCAGGCCGGAACGCAGCACCCGCCGCACCTGCTCGGGGTCGCGCACCACGTCGGAGCGCCCGTGCACCAGCACGCTCCAACCGGTGCGGGTGAGGGGGTCCAGCAGATCGGCCTGGAAGGCGACCACGGTGCCGTCAAGCCCGCGCGCGGTGGTACTTCCCCGGCGCACGGCGAGCACCAGCCGCCCGTCCAGGACCTCGAAGGAGACCGGCAGGACGGCCGGCAGTGCGTGCTCGGTGTACACCACGCGCCCGACGGGCACGGTGCTGAGCAGTCGCAGGCACTCGGCCTCGCTCAGGGTCTCCACACGGTCCTCAGGCTCCATGCGTCCGATCGTCCTCGGTCGGCGCGGGCGTCGATAGGGCCCATGGTCCCTGGGCGGACGGGTCGGGAGCCCCGTCGGCGGCCGCCCGGGGCGATAGCCTGCCCGGCGGCGGAACGGCGACGTGGACCGGAACGGCGACGTGGACCGGAACGGCGACGTGGACCGGAACGGCGACGTGGACCGGAATGGTGCGGCGAGCGGTGACGCGGACGGTGGCTCGCCCGCGAAGTGCTCGGCGGGCGCACCACAGTGGCGGGCGGCGGCCCCGGGTGCGCCGGGGCCGGCCAGGAGGGGGAGACCGATGGCGGGTGGGGTCGATCTGGTGGTGATCGGGGCGGACGGCGGGCCCGACCGGGCCTTCGGCGGTGCGGCGCTCGCGCCGGACGGGGCCCGGCTGCTCGCCGAGGTGCTGCCCGGTATGTGCTTCGACACCGGCGCGGCCGGCTGCCGGGTCACCGCGGCGGCGCCGGACGCGGACGCCAACGCGATGCTCACCGCCGTCCGGGACGCGGCCCAGCACCCGGGCCGCTGGCTGGTGGTCTGCCTGGTCGGCCAGTTGGTGGCCGACCCGCGCGGGCGCCGGCTCGCCCTGGTCACCGGCGGCAGCACCCCCGACAACGCCTACCGCAGGGGCCTGGCCTGGGACTGGGTGGTCAGTGCGATGGTGCACGGCGACCAGGAGGAGGCGCTGCTGCTGGTCGACGCGGTGGCCGACCGGGACACCTGGGCGGCCCTGGAGCGCGGCGGCGAGGACAGCGCGGGTGAGCTGCTGAGCTTCCCGCGCGTCCCGCTGTGGGGCCGGATCGGGCGCTACGCCCCGGGCAGACGCGGCCGGGACGCCGTACTGCCGGGCGGTGAGGGCTCGTTCAGCCGGGCGCTGACCACCGTCCTGCGCCAGGGCGTTCCGGGTGCCCCCGCGGCCGTCGCCCCGTCGGACCTCCAGCCAGCCGTGGCGGCACTGACGGACGGGCGGGAGTCGGCCGGTAGTTCGGGTGCGCCGGGCGCGCGCCTGCTCGTTCCGCCGCAGGGCGGACGCCTCTTGATGCGCAATCGGGCCGCGGTTCGGGGCGCATTGGCCGGATTGTCGCTTTCCGAAGAACTGTTGGCCGTTCTGTGGCGGGAAAGTGCCCCGACGGAACCGCCTTCCGCGTAAGGTCAGGGGGCCTGAGGTGTTGCCGTGATGGGGTGGGTTGGCGAAGAATCGATCCCCAGCGGAAAGACCGGCGGGACAGCGGAATTCTTCTGGCGGCCGTGGATCACGGATCGGGTCGGTCGCGACGAGGTGGGGCCATGCGGCAGCGCGGAAATGTGTTGCGCCCTGGGGCCGTTGGGGTCGGTGGGGCGATTCTGGTGTTACTGCTCGGCGCTTGTGCGAGCGGTGGTTCCGGCGGTTCCGTCGATCACCTCGGGGCGACGGCGCCCACGGTTGCGGGAGCGGCTCCGGTAACTCCTTCGAGTGGTTCGTCAAACGCCTCGATCGCGCCGACCGACGGACCGGAAGGGGCGATGGGCCGACTGGCCCTGAAGACTTATCAGGACTGGTGGCAGGCGCAGGCCGACGCCTTCGCCCGTACGGATTCGGACGGATTCTCGCTGGAGTCGTACTCCTCCGGACGCGCACTGTCGGACGTCCTGGTCGGACTCCGCCAACTTCACGACGCCAAACTGGTGATGACCGGAACGCCGCGCAATTCCGCGGTGGTCAAGGCCATTGACCTCAAAGCCGATCCGCAGACCGCCGTGATCGAGGACTGCGTCGATGTGACCGACTGGCATCGTGTCGATGCCGTCACGCGGGCCGCGAAGGATCCGGCCCAACGGCTGAACCGCTACCTGGCGACGGCGTCCCTGCGCTGGTTCCAAGCACGTTGGCTGATCTACGACTTCAAGCGGGAGGTGGACCGGACATGCTGAACAGGCGCTATCGGGCCCGGCGATTCGTGATCCTCGCACCGTTGTCCGCCGGGTTGCTGCTGTCCACGGCGGCGGTGGCGTCGGCGGACGAACCACCGAGCGGGGGTGCCACCCAGTGCGCCCCCGACAAGATCTGCTCGGACGTCCACACCGGCGGCAAGACCCCCGATCCCGGCTCCACCCAGTCGGGCGGTGGCGGCGGCTCGTCCGACGGCCCGCTGGTGTGCAGCTACCACGGGGTGGAATGGGCCTGCCACGACCCGGAACGCGGCTGGTTCAACAGCGACGTGGGCTGCTATTTCAGGGTGCAGGACCCCCAGCCGCCGGAGGGCGCGCCGGAGTGGGACGGGCACAAGTCCACGGAAGGCGCGATCTACACGAAGATCTGCCCGCAGACGGGCGGTGGCACGGACGGCGTCCAGAGCGTGTTCGAGTCGAGCGCGCCGGCCGGTCCGCCGGTGCTGAACCTGGCGGCCGTCGGTCTCAGCCTCGCCCACGAGATGAAGTTCCCGAAGCCGGCCGCCGGCGTGGCACCCAAGGGCACGGCCGTGGTCAAGGCGCCGGTCTGGCTCTGGCTGGACGGCGTGCGGGCGCCCGATCCGAAGAAGCTCGAGGTGCCCGGAGCCTCGGTCACCGTCACGCCCGTGCTGAAGAACGTGACCTGGACCTTCGACACGGGCGTCGAGGTGACCTGCGACAAGCCCGGAACGCCGTACGACCCGAAGTACGGCGCCGCCGCGTCGCCGGACTGCGGGTACGCGTTCGCCGTCGGATCGGGCACCAAGAAGGACGGGGTCTTCGCCGGCACCGTGACGGCGAACTGGCAGGGCCACGTCGTCGTGACCGGGCCGAACGCCAAGGTCTTCGATGTCGACATCCCGCAGTCCTCGAAGTTCACGCTCAAGGTCGCCGAGGTGCAGGTCCTCAACTGACCGCCGCACGGCGGCGATTCGACTACTGACGATCCGGCAACGTACAAGGGAAGGGCGGAACCCGGTGGAGAACCGTACATTCGCGACGCCGGGATCCGGCACACCCGCGGGCGCCGGGGCCTCCGTGGCGCTCCCGGAGCAGCAGGAGCAGGCCGGCGGTCCGGGCAAGGGCCGTGGCCGGGGGCGGGCGGTGCCGCACGCGCCCGGGCGGACCATGCGGGCGAGGCGGCGGCGCCCGGCGGTGCTGGCGATGGCGATCGCGCTGATCGCGGCCGGCGGGCTGGGCGGGGCCGTCCTCTACAACAGCACCGGCCAGCGGGTCGCGGTGCTGGCGCTCGCCCGGGACGTGCCGTGGGGCCAGGTGATCACCGAGGACGACCTGGTGGTGGCCCGGATCGCGGGCGACCCGGCGCTGCACCCGGTGTCGGCCCAGGACCGGACGAAGGCGGTCGGCATGCGGGCCGCCACCGACCTCAAGCGCGGCGCGATGCTCACCAGCGGCGACCTGGCCCAGGGCCTCACCGTGCAGCCCGGGCAGATCGTGGTCGGGGTGTCGGCCAAGCGCAGCCAGCTGCCCGCCAGCCGGCTCCAGCCCGGGGTGCAACTGGTCGTGGTCTACACGCCCGACAACGGCCGGGCCGACTCGCTGGCCGCGACGGTGATCACCGTCGGCCGGGTGGACACCGACGGCAGCCAGGTGATCGATGTCGCGGTCGGCACCGCGGACGGGCCCCGGCTGGCGCAGTGGGTGGCGAGCGGGCGGATCCAGGTGCTGCTGGCGCCGCGCGGCGCCTCGGCCGGGGGCGCGGGCGGCGGCACCACGCCCGGCCCGGCGCCGAGCGGCAGCCCCGCCGCCGGTGCTCCTTCCGCCGCTGCGCCCCCGGCCGGTGCACCCTCGGCCGGGACCGGTGCGTCCGGGGCTCCGACCGCGACCGGGGGCGCCTGATGGCGGTGATCGCGGTGGTCGGCGGCCCGGGCGCGCCCGGCGCGACCACGACCGCGCTGGCCCTGCTCCTGGCCTGGCCGCTTCAGCCCGGGCGGCGCATCCTGCTGGTCGAGGCCGACCCGGACGGCGGCGCCGTGCTCGCGGGCGCCCTGGAAGGCCGGGTCGAAGCCGTCTACGGGCTGCGCAACCTGGCCGTGGCCGACCGGCGCGGACTGCTCGCGCAGACCATCTGGGAGCAGCTGATCGACCTCTCGCCGGACGGCGACGCCGAACGCCTGCTGCTCCCCGGACTCACCGACCCCACCCAGGCCCCCGGCCTCGCCTACACCTGGGAGCCGCTCGCCGAACTGCTGCACGCCGTCGAACAGCAGGGCTACGACGTCATCGTGGACCTCGGCCGCTCCGGCGCCACCGGCGCGAGCGCGGTGCTGGCCCGCCGGGCGGACGTGGTGGCGGTGACCGTCCGGACCACGCTGCGCGGACTGAGCTCGATCCGGCCCCGACTGTCCGCCCTCACCGAGGACCTGGCCTCCGCCGGCACCGGCTCGGACGCGCTCGGGCTGCTGCTGGTCGCCGAGGGGCCGTACACGCGCGCGGAGGTGGCGCGCGAACTCGGGCTGCCGGTGCTCGGGATGCTGCCGCACGCCACCCGGACGGCGAAGGTGCTCTCCGACGGCGGCGACACCACCGACCGGCGGTTCGTCCGCTCCGAGCTGATGCGGACGGCGCGGTCGGCGGCGGACGAGGTGCAGCTGCTGGTCCGCCGCAGGCGGCAGCGGCTCGCGCCGGGCGCGGGCTCGGCGGCGGTGGTGCCGGGTCAGGCGCCGGCCCGGCTGTCGGCGGCCGCTCCGGTGGCGGGCGCTGCGGTGGCGGCTGCGGTGCCGACCCCGGTACCGGCTCCGGCGGTGCCCACTCCTCCGGTGCCGACCCAGCCGGTGCCGACGCCCGCCCCGACCACGTACGCGCAGACCACCTACGGACAGGCTCCGTACAGCCAGCCCGCGTACAGCCAGGCCGCGTACGGCCGGGCCGGGTACGGGCAGTCGCCCTACGGTCCGGTGGAGGCCGAGTCGCCGTCGTACACGCCGCCGCAGCCGGTTCCGCCGGTGATCATCACCGGTCCGGTGGCGCCGCTGGCCGGGCTGGCGCCGCAGCCGGCCGCACCGGCGCCGTTCCCGGCGCACGTGCAGTCGCCGCAGCGGGCCGAGCAGGACGACCGGTACCCGCTTCAGCAACCGACTGTGACGGATGATCAGGTGCAGGTGAACGGGCAGTACCCGCACAACCCCGGGGAGGTGCTCCGTGCGCGGTAGCCCCCTGCACCAGCGCCCGGCGGCCGACCCGGCCGCGCTGCCCTGGGCCGCTCCGGCGGCCGCACCGACGCCGACGGCCGCGCCCACGCCCGCGACCGGCCCGGTCGCGCCGCAGCCCGTGACCCCCGGCCCCGTAGTCCCCGGCCCCGTCCCCCCCGGCCCGGTCGTGCCCGGCTCGGCCGCGCCGACCGCCGTGCCCTCCCAGCTGCCCTCGCTGGACGTGCGTGGCTCCGCCGCCCGGCCGGTCGTCGACCCGCAGGTCGCCCGGGAGCTCAAGCGTCAGGTCGCGGCCGAACTCCACCAGCAGATCAGCCGGTTGACCACCGCCTCCGGTTCCGAGCCGGACCGCGCCACCCGCCGTCAGCGCGGCCGGGCGCTGATCGAGGAAGCCGTCGCCCGCTGGTCCGACGCCTACGCGCAGACCCACGGCATCCCGCCCACCCGGGAGCAGGACCGCGCCCTCGCCGAGGCCGTCTTCGACCTCCTCTTCCGGGCCGGCCGGCTCCAGCCCTACCTGGACGACCCGGAGATCGAGAACATCCTGATCAACGGCTGTGACGACGTCTGGGTCTCCAAGGTGCACCAACCCCTGCGCCAGGTCCCGCCGGTGGCCGAAAGCGACGCCGAACTCATCGAACTGCTGCAGGACTTGGCCCGTCAGCACGGCGGTGGCGAGCGCAGCCTGTCCACCGCCAGCCCCACCCTCGCGCTGCGGCTGGAGGGCGGCATGCGCCTGCAGGCGCTCACCGAGGTGACGCCCCGCCCGTACGTGGCGATCCGGCGCCACCGGGTGGCCTCCGCGACACTGCCCGAGATGGTCGAACTCGGCACCCTGGACACCACCTTGGCCGCCTTCCTGGCCGCCGCGATCCGGGCCCGGAAGAACGTGATGATCACCGGCACCCAGGGCGTCGGCAAGACCAGCCTGCTGCGCGCGATGGCCGCCGAGATCCCGCCGGACGAGCGGATCGGCACCCTGGAATCGGAGTTCGAGCTCTGGCTGCACACCCTCGGCCACCTCCGCCAGGTCGTTCCGATGGAGGCCCGCGAGGGCAACGGCGAACGCGTCGAGGGGCGGCTGGCCGGGGAGTTGACGATCGGCGACCTCATCCCGGCCGCGCTGCGCATGACCCTCTCGCGCATCATCGTCGGCGAGGTCCGCTCCGGCGAGGTCGTCCCGATGCTGCGGGTGATGACCAACGGCGAGGGCGGCTCGATGTGCACCCTGCACGCCCGCGGCCCGCACATGGTGGTCGACCGCATCGCCGAACTCTGCCTGGAGTACGGCTCGCACATGACCGACTCGCTCGCCTACCGGCTCACCGCCAACGCCCTGGACCTCATCGTGCACGTCACCATGGTCGACGAGACCGCCGTCGGAGGCCGCCGGCACCGCTTCGTCTCCCACGTCCTGGAGGTCACCGGCCTCGGCGAGAGCGGCCGTCCCGCGCTGAACACCGTGTTCGGCCCCAGGCCGGACCTCGGTGAGCCGCGGGCCGTCCCGCACACCCCGCCGCAGTGCCTGGACGACCTGCGCCGGGCCGGCTTCGACGCCGGGCTGCTCGACTCCCGGTACGGGAGTTGGGCCACCCCGCTGCAACTGCGGATCGGCGGTGGCGCGCGGTGATGCTGCTGTTCGCCCTGTGCGGGCTGGCGGTCGCGGGCGGCCTGGTCGCCCTGGCGGCCTGGGCCCGCGGCAGCGAGCCCGGTGACGAGGACGCGGCCGCGCGGACCAACCCGCTCGCCGGGCGCGCCCACGTGTTCTGGTACGGCGCCCCCGGGGCGGCCGCGCCCCGGATGGTGCGGCTGCGCCGGGTCCAGCTGCCGCTGGCGCTCGTCGGCGGGCCGCTGGCCTGGCTGTTCACCGGCATCCCGCTGACCGCGCTGCTGGCGCCGCTGGCCATCTTCGGCCTGCCCTGGCTGTTCGACACCACCCGCGCGGACACCCACCGGATCGAGCGGCTCGAAGCGCTGTCCGAGTGGACCCAGCGGATCGCCGACGTGCTGCTGCTCGGCGTCGGCCTGAACCAGGCCATCGTCACCAGCCGCCGCACCGCCCCCACCGCCCTGGAGGACGAGATCGGCGAGCTGGCCGCCCGGCTGCAGGCCCGCTGGCGGCCCGAGGAGGCGCTGCACGCCTTCGCCGACAGCCTGGCCGACGCCACCGCCGACAAGGTGCTCGCCGCGCTCGTGCTGCGGGCCGGGGACAGCGGACCGGGCCTGGCCCGCACGCTGTCCGACATGGCCGACTCGGTGCGCGAGGAGGTCCGTCAGCGCCGCGTCATCGAGGCCGACCGGGCCAAGCACCGGACCACCATCCGCTGGCTGGTGGGCATCATCGTGCTGGTCGTCACGGTCGGCTCCTTCAACACCGAGTACACCCGGCCGTACGGCACCTTCCTCGGTCAGCTGGTCCTCGCCGTGGTCGCCGCCCTGTTCGTGGCGATCATCGCCTGGATGCGGGCGCTGGCCTCCCACCCGCCGGTGCCCCGGCTGCTCACGCCGGACCGGCGCAGCAGGAGCAGGCGGCGGACGGGCGCGCAGACGCCCGAGGCCGAGCCGGCCGAGCAGCTCGGGGAGGCCCGATGATCTCCCCCTGGTCCGTGCTGGCCGGCGCCGTCGCGGCCGGCGGCCTCGCCCTGCTGGTCGCCGAACTGCGGCCCGCCGCCCCGGACCTGCGCCAGGCGCTGGACCGGCTGCACGCCGTCCCGGCCGACCGCGAGCAGGACCCGGACGAGCGGCCGCGCTGGTACGACCGGATCGGCGAGCGGTCCGTCCACCTGCGCGGGGTCTCCGTCCCGCGCCGCGAACTCGCCCTGATCGGCCGCACCCCGGCCCGGTTCATGGTGCACAAGCTGCTGTTCGCCGCGCTCGGCCTGGTGCTGCCCGCCTACCTGGGCGCGATGGCCGTGCTGATGGACATCGGCCTGCCCTTCGCGCTGCCGCTCGTCGCCGGGCCGCTGCTGGCCGGCCTCCTCTGGTTCATTCCGGACGCCATCGTGCGCGGCGAGGCCAAGGAGGCGCGCACCGAGTACCTGCACGGCCTCGCCGCCTACCTGGAACTCGTCGCGCTGGAGCGCGCCGCCGACTGCGGCCCCGCCGAGGCGCTGCGCCGGGCCGCCGCGGTCGGGCAGGGCGCGGTGTTCCGGCGGATCCGCGACGCGCTGGAGCGCGCGGCCACCGACCGGCTCCCGCCGTGGGCCGGACTCGACGCGCTGGCCGAGGAGTTGGGACTCACCCCGCTGCAGGACGTGGCCGACATCATGCGGCTGTCCGGCACCGACGGTGCCGCCGTGTACGACACCCTGCGGGCCCGCGCCAAGGGCCTGCGCGGCGAACTCCTCGCCGAGGACCTCGCCCGCGCCAACGCCGACAGCGAGCGCATGGTCGCGCCGGGGGCCGCCCTGACGCTGCTGATGACCGTCCTGATCGTCTTCCCGGCGCTCCACCAGATGCTCAACTGACGCCCGACCGAGCCCGACCGAGTCTGACCGACGCCCGTTCCAGAGCAGCCGACACCACACCACCCCACACCACATCGCACATCCCCGGGAGAACCGATGACCGTACGACTCGCCCAGCTGGCCGGCCGGGCACTGCGGCCCGTCCTGTTGCCGGTGCAGTTCGCCCTGCTGCTGTTCACGCTGCGGCTCGGCCGGCTGCGGGCCGCCCGGGCGCGTGGCGACCGCGGCGCGATCAGCATCGAACTCGCTCTCGCCATCATCGCGTTGGTGTTCGTCGCAGGCGCCGTCGCGACCGCGCTGTACCTGCTGAAGGACAAGGTCGTCCAGAAGGTGGAGCAGGACCCGAACCTGCCGGGTGGCGCGGCCGCGGGCGGCGCCACCAAGTGATGCGCCGTCCTCTCCGCCGCGGAGCCGACCGGGGGTCGATGAGCGTCAGTCTCGCCATCGTCTTCCCGGTCGTCCTGCTGCTCCTGCTACTCGTCGTCCAGGCCGCACTGTGGTGGTACGACCGGCAGGTCGCGCTCAGCGCCGCCCGCGAGGGCGTGGACGCCGGGCGGGCACAGGGGAACGCGACGGACGAGGTGAAGAACGATGCGGCGCGCCGGCAGGCCCGGGACTTCCTCGACCGGCAGGGCGCGCACGACTACACGGTGCGGACCGACGGCAGCACGCCCGAGACCATCCGGGTCACCGTGGAACTGACGCCGCCGCTGCTGATACCCGGGCTCTCGGCGCCCAGCGTCACGCAGTTCGCCGAGGCGCCGCGCGAGCGCTTCGTACCGCCGGTGGTGAAGCCGTGAGACCGAGGCTGCCCGGTGCGCGCCCGCCCGGTTCACGCCTGCGCCGGTGGCGCCCCCGGCGGCGGGACCGCGGCGGGGTCGCGATCGAGGCGGCGATCGTTGTGCCGCCCGTGGTCGGCCTGGTCCTGGTGGCCATCGCCGCCGGACGGGTGCAGACCACGGCCGGCAGCGTCGAGGCCGCCGCCCGCGCCGGCGCCCGGACCGCCTCGCTGCAGCGCAGCGTGGACGGGATGGACCAGCCGGCCAGGGACTCCGCCTTCGCGTCGCTGCGCCAGCAGGGTGTGTCCTGCCGGAACGGCGACGTCCACGTGGTCAAGGGTGAGCTGGACCTGCCGGGCGGTCCGGTCACGACCGTCAAGGTCACGGTGGTCTGCGACGTCGAACTGGCCGACCTGCTCGGTGGGCCGTCCGGAGTGCCCGTGACGAAACACCTCGTCGGCGAGTTCACCTCGGTGGTGGACCGCTACCGGGGCACATGACGACGCGCGCCGCCGCCACGGCGAAAACGGGGGATTGGAGGCGGCCCCCGCGGGGGAGACGCAAGCGGAGAGCGCTCGGGGGATGACGCAACGGTACCGAGTGGCGCCCGGTGGGGCCGGTGGGGAGAACAGCGTGCGGATTGGGGGGAGGGGATGCGGGTGGTGAGCCGTCTGCGGCGACGGGCGCGGGCGCGCCGGTCCGACCGGGGCGCGGTGGCCCTCTTCGTCGCCATCTGCGCGGCCTACGTCGTCCTCGTCATCGCCCTGGTGATCGACGCGGGCGGCCGACTGCGGGTCGCCGAGCGCACCGACGCCTACGCCCAGGAGGCCGCGCGGGTCGGCGGACAGCAGCTCGACCAGGCCGCCGTGCTGCAGGGGGCGGGCTTCAAGGTCGAGGAGAAGTACGTCCGGGACGCCGCCGACGCCTACCTCGGCCTGTACGGCCTGAAGGCCGGCGGCATCGAGTTCTCCGGTGACGGCAAGGTCGTCACCGTCACCGTGCAGGCCGACTACCGGCCCGTCCTGCTGGGCGCCCTCGGGGAGCGGAAGGTAACGGGCAAGGGCAGTGCGACCCTCGTCCACGGAGTCGAGAAAGCGGAGACCGACTGATGGCCGCGCCACGTGCCAAGGACCAGGCCCGAACCGCCCAGGCCCGTACCGGCCGGGCCGGAGCCACGCATACCGGAGCCACGCACAGAGGCGGCGGGGGCACGCGACGGCCCGGCGCGCCGACGCCCCGACCGCCGCGCGGCGGCGGCCGCGGCGGCGCCCTGATCACCGCGCTCGCCGCGCTGGTCACCCTGCTCGTCCTGCTGGTCGGCGTCCCCGCGCTGCTGCTGTACGGCACCCACGCGGTCGCCGGGATGGGTGACGTCGCGCCGGGCGGCGTGGGCGAGGCGCTCACCAGCCCGGACGACGGACGGCTGTTCCTGTGGGCGCTGGTGGGGGTCGGCTGGCTCGCCTGGGGGTGCTTCGCGCTCTCCGTCCTGCTGGAGATCCCCGCCCAGCTGCGCGGCCGGATCGCCCGCCGGATCCCGGCCTTCGGCTGGAGCCAGCGGATCGCGGCCGGGCTGGTCGGCTCGGTGCTCGCCCTGCTGCCGGTGGCCGGCTCGGCCTTCGCGGCCGTGCCCGAACTGACCCACACCCCGGCCGTCCAGGCCCAGTTGACCCCGGGCGTGCAGCGCGCCGCCCTGCCCGCCGCGCAGTCCGCGCCCGCCCTGACACCCGCCGCCGAGCAGCAGCCCACGTACACCGTGCGGGACAGCCGGCCCGCCGACAGCCTGTGGTCCATCGCCGAGCGACAACTGGGCTCGGGTGAACGGTGGATGGAGATCGCCAAGCTCAACGACGGGCGGGTGATGGACGATTCGGGCATCCGCTTCGACGCCGACCGGCCGATCCAGCCCGGCTGGGAACTGCTGATGCCGGCGGACGCCAAGCCGGACGAGGCGAAGAGCCCGACGCCGGCACCCGCGCCCGCTCCGGCGCCCGCGCCCTCGGGCGACACGGCGCAGGGGACTCCGCAGGGAACCTCGCCACAGGGGACCTCGCCGCAGGCCGGGACGGAGCCGGGCGCGGGCACGGGCGGGCAGCGGACCGTCACCGTGCAGGCCGGGGACAGCCTGTCGGCCATCGCCCAGCGGGAGCTGGGGGACGGGGAGGAGTGGCCGAAGCTGTTCGAGGCCAACAAGGGGGTGCAGGCACCGGACGGGGAGCAGCTGACCAACCCGGACGTGGTGGTGCCGGGGATGGTGCTCACGGTGCCGGGAGCGGCCGCCACGCCCGCGCCCGCTCCGGCCCCTGCGCCCGCTCCGGTGCCCGCGCCCGCTCCGGCCCCAGCGCCCGCTCCGGCCCCTGCACCGGCTCCCGCGCCGTCGCAGGGCGCGCCGCAGCCGGCGCCGGCGCCGACGCACGCGCCCACCCCGGCGCCCGCGCCCGCCGCGCACGCCGACCCGGCTACCAACGACGACTACACCGTCGCCCTCACGGCCTCCACCGTCGGCATCCTGCTTGCCGCCATCATGGTCGGCACCGTCGCCCACAAGCGCGGCACCCAGCAGCGCGCCCGCCGCCCCCGGCACCGCATCGCGATGCCCGCCGCCGAGGCCGCCGCCTTCGAGAACGAGCTGATGGCCCGGCAGGACCAGGCCGGGCTCGAACTGCTGGACCGCGCCCTGCGCACCCTGGCCCGCAACACCGTGCGCGGCGGCAAACGCCTGCCCGCCATCGTCGCCGCCCGGATCACCCCCGGCCACACCGTCGAGCTGCACCTGTCCGGACCGGCCACCCCGATCGCGCCGTTCCGCGCCGCGCACGCCGCCAACGTCTGGTGGTGCAGCGCCGAGTCCGGCGACATGCTCAGCGCCGCCCAGGCCCGCAAGACCGCCGCGCCGTACCCCGCGCTGGTCACCCTCGGTACCTCGCCCGACGGCTCGGTGGTCCTCGCCGACCTGGAGGCCGTCCGGTTGCTCCACCTCTCCGGCCACCCGGACGACGCCCGCGACGTGCTGCGCACCCTCGCCATCGAACTCGCCCACAGCCCGCTCGCCGACCGGCTCCACCTGCACCTGGTCGACCTCGCCGAGGAGGTGCCGATCAGCGGCCCGGCCGCCGAACGCGTGCACCGCCACACCACCCTGGAGGCCGCGCTCGCCGCCCTCGGCCCGCGCACCGCCAAGGCCCGCGCCACCCTGGTCGCCGCCGAGGCCGCCAGCCCGCGCGACGCCCGCAGCCGGGGCCAGGCCGACGAGTCGTGGATCCCCGAGATCGTGCTCTGCGCCCAGCAGCCCGGCGGCGGGATCCCCGCCGAGCTCGGCCGGCTGCTCGACGGCCGTCCGCGCACCTGCGTCGCCGTCATCACCCTCGCCCCCGAGCGCGGAACCGGCCCGGTCGCCCGCTGGACCCTCCCGACCACCGGCCAGGCCGCCATCCCCGGCCTGCACCTCACCGTCGAGCTGCAGCGGCTCAGCGCGCGGCAGTACGACCAGGTCGCCGAGCTGCTCCGGGCCGCCGACGACACCACCCAGCACCCCGCCCCGGCCTGGACCCTGGACGGGCCGGAGGACACCGACACCACCGAACTGCCCGCCGCCGTACCGGTACTGGTCGCCGTCGGGGCCTCCGGCGGTGCGGCGGAGAGCGGTGCGCCGGAGAGCGGTGCGGACACGGCCGCCGGCCCGCGGCTGCTCGCCCGGGCCATCGGCACCGGGGCCAGCCCGTTCGCGGGCACGGACCCGGTGACGCCCGCCCCGGCGCCGACTGGTCCGGCTTCGGTTCCGGCCGGTCCGGCGCGTTTCGCGGTCAACGGCCAGGGACGGCAGGCGGCGGGCGACGAGGCCACCCGGGACCTGCGGCGGCCGGGAGCGCCGGAGGCCGAGGAGCCGGAGGGGACCGCTGCCGGGGTCGGCGAGGACGCGACTGGCGAGGTGGTTGCCGAGGCGGTGGACGCCCCGGCGGAGGCCGCTCCGACGGCCGTGCTCGCCGTCCAGCCGGTCGTGCCGCGTCCGGTCACCCCGGAGCCCGTCGAGGAGCCGCAGCCGACTGTCGAGGCGGGACCCGGAGCCGCAGCCGCAACCGCAACCGTGTCCGAAACCGAGGCCGAGGCCGAGGCCGAGGCGGTGGAGACCGAGGACGCCGAAGCCGGCGCCGCCGAGCCCGGGGTGGAGCCCGGTCCCGCCTCCGGATCCGCCTCCGAGCCCGGCTCCGCTGCCGCCGCCGTCGCCCCCGTCGCCCGGACCGCACTCGGTCGCAGCGACAGCGACGACCTGCTCGCCATCCTCCGGTCCCCGGAGGCGCACGCCGCCCGCAACGCGCCCCGGATCCGGCTGCTCGGCCCGGTGGACGTCGCGGGCGTCCTCGGCACCGCCGAAACCGGCGCGCTGCCCCGGCTCACCGAGCTCGCCGTCTACCTCGCGCTGCGCCCCGGCTCCGACCACCACGCCCTCGACCACGACCTGCACCCCGGCGCCGCACACCTCGACCCGCACCCCACCGCGGCCGACGCCAAGAGCCCGCTGCCGGGCAAACTCGCCGACCTGTCCGCCTGGTTCGGCATCTCGCCCGAGGGCCGCGCCTTCCTGCCCACCGACACCACCGAGGGCTACTCGTTCACCCCGGCGGTCACCTGCGACTGGGACGAGTTCCGCAGCCTCTACCGGCGCGGCATGCGCAGCACCAGCGCCACCGCCGACGCCGCCCTGGCCCACGCGCTCGCCCTGGTCCGCGGCGCCCCGTTCGCCGAGGCCCCGCCCGCCTCGTACGGCTGGGCCGAGGCCGAGCGCCAGGACATGATCGCGGCGATCGTCGACACCGCCCATGAACTGGCCGCTCGCCGCCTGCAGTACGGCGACCACCGCAGCGCCGAGGCAGCCGTCTTCCGCGGCCTCGCGGTGGCCCCGGACGTCGAACTCCTGCACCGGGACCTGTTCTACGCCTACGCCTCGGCCGGCGCACGCGACCAGCTCCTGCGCGCCGTCAACCGGCTGGACGCCCTCAGCCGCCGCACCGGCCGCGACCTCGACTCCGACACCGTCACCCTGCTGCGGGACCTGCTCGCCGGGTCCTGAGGGGCTCCGTTGCGGTGTAGGTTCCGCATTTTGATGGACACTATCCACGTGAAATAGACAGCGATTGGGCACTTTCGCCGTTCCGTGGGCACTGACTGCGGTCAGTAACTACGGTCGCTCCTATGGTTGTTCAGAGTCCAGTGCGGTCCGGCAAGAAGAGCGCGCCGGCCATGGCGTCGATCCGGTATGACGACGCGTCGGTGTGCAAGGTCCGTTTCTCGGATCTGCGGCTGGCGGACTTTACCTGGTCGGTGCCGTGGCGGAGTTTTCGCTCCGTACACGGCCAGACGCACCACTCGGGGCGATACGCGTCGGCGACGATGGCTGGGCCCGTCGTCTACGAGAGCCGGCTGGAGTTAGCACGGCTGCTCCTCGCCGACATGGATCCTGCGGTACGTGGAATCTACGCCCAGCCGTGTCATCTGACGGCCCGGGTCGGAGATCGCGTTCGTCGCCATGTTCCAGATTTTCTGCTAGTCACGGCGTTGGGGACGGTACGCGTGGTCAACGTCAAACCAGCTGATCGGCTTGCCGATCCGAAGATCGTGGAAGCTCTGGCCTGGCCAGGGGAATTGATCGAGCGGCATGGCTGGGAGTACGAGATCTGGTCCGGGGCGGATCGTGTGCTCTTGGAGAACGTCCGCTTCCTGGCGGCATACCGCCGACCCGGGGTGGTCCCCGAGGCCGACATCGAGCGGGCCTGGCAGACGGTCCGGGACGGGGACCAGCTCGCGGACGCTGAGCGCCGCCTGGCCGCCGGGCGGCCCGACTACGAGGCACGGCCACCACTGCTCGCTCTGGTGTGGTCAGGACGGCTGACCACCGATCTGTCCCGTCCGCTCAGTGGCGACTGGGTCCTGCGGAGGTCCGCGTGAACACCTGGACTACACCGCTTCGGACAGGCCTGCCGCTGACCTACGACGGCGAGCAGTTCACCATCGCGGAGATCGAAGGCCGCCGTATTCTCCTGCAGCAGATCTCGGCGGACGGCCGTCCCACGTGGCGGCAGATCGATCTGTCGGTACTGATGGCCCATCCCTCCACCGAGCTCCTGGTGGAAACTCCGCCTGCACAGCCGACGGTCGCAACGACGCTGGGCGAGCTCAGCACCGCGGAGGACGACGCGCTCACCACCCGGTTCCGGCACGTCCAGGAAGTGCGGTCCAGCTACCAGTTGGGCTCTGCTGAGATGGCGTTGGAGGGTGAACCGCGGCCTGACTACGCGCCGGGAGTGCCCTTGATGCATCGGTACAAGGCGAAGGCCGCGGAGCTCGGCGTCAGCGTGACCACGGTGCGCCGGTGGGTGGCACTGGTGGAGGAGTCGGGGCCAGCGGGCCTGGTGAGCAAGCGCGAGCCCACGAGCGTGCTGGACCGCGTGGATCCGCGCTGGTTGGAGACAGCCCGCTCGGTGATCAAGAGCCTTGAGAAGTCCAGCCGCCCGGTTCGTGGTCTGGTGCTGCTGGAGATCGAGGAGCGTGTGGTCAAGGAGTACGGCCCCGGTGTGGTGAGTATTCCGAAGCAGACGAAAGGGTACGCGCTGCTGAAGGAGCTCGGCCGGGGGACGAACGCGTTCGATGGCAGTACGAAGGGGAAGCGGTCGATTGCGAACCGTCCGCAGGGGGTCTTCGGCAGGCTGCGGGCGACGCGGCCGGGTGAGTACGTCGTGTTGGACACCAACAGTCTGGATGTCTTCGCGATGGAGCCGGTGACGTGTCGGTGGGTGCAGTGCGAGCTCACGGTCGCGATGGACCTCTACAGCAAGGTGATCACAGGGCTGCGGCTGACGCCGGTGTCGACGAAGTCGACCGACGTGGCCGGCGTCTTGTTCGAGACGGTTCGTCCGCGGGAAGTGTCTACCGGCACGGGTGAGCCATTTCCGTACTGCGGGGTTCCCTCCACCGTGGTGTTCGACGCGGAGAAGCTGGTGGACGCGGACGGGCAGCCGCTGCTGCCGCCTGTTGCCGCGGAGACGATCATCTACGACCACGGCAAGATCTATGTCTCGAACCACATCGCGAGCGTCTGCGCGAAGCTGGAGATCTCGCTGCAGCCGGCGCGTCCCTATACGCCGACCGACAAGCCGGTGGAACGGTGGTTCAAGACGTTGAACCAGGGGCTGTTGGCGGCTCTGCCGGGCTACAAGGGGCCGGACGTGCACAGCCGGGGCGAGAAAGTCGAGGACGAGGCGTACTTCTTCCTGGACGAGCTTGAGATGATCATCCGCGAATGGATCACTTTGATCTATCACAGGCGGCACCACCGGGGGCTGACAGTCCCGGAGGTCCCCGGACTGAAGCTGAGCCCGTTGGAGATGTTCGAGCACGGCGTGAACCGGGCGGGGCCCTTGCGCATCCCGTCCAGGCCGGGCCTCGCGTTCGAGTTCCTGGAAGAGGAGTGGTGCCCCATCCACCACTACGGGGTGGAGATCAACGGGCTCCGCTACAACGGTGACGGGCTCGACGACTACCGCAACCAGGTCAGCCCGCACCGCGGCGAGCACGCCGGCAAATGGCCTGTCGCCGTGGATCGCGCCGACATCAGGAAGATCTACTTCCAGGATCCGAAGCAGCCACACCTGTGGCACACCCTGGACTGAGAGCATGCCCCGGCCCTGAACGGGCCGGCCAGCCTGGAAGCGTTGAAGTACGCACGCCGGCTCGCGGCCAAGACGCATCGTTTCCCGGACACCAAGCGCGCCCTGATCGAGTTGCTGGAACGCTGGGGTGCTGGGCTGACGGAGGACCGGACGGAGCGGCGCATGGCGGTGCGCTTGTCGCAGGACCGTCTGCGGCTGGTCGGCGAAGGCGATCCCGAGGTCGACGAGATCGCCGAGCTTCCCTCCGTGCGCCGTCTGGCAGCGCTCGGTTCGCCGGACGCGGGAGCGGGCTCGGAGTCGGCACCGGATTTGCAGGTGGTCGCGCCTGCGGATGAGGACCTGGGCGGGGACGACGACGAGGACGAGGAGTGCGAGGCAGCCCCGGCAGATGAGGAGATCGCGGGCCTGGTCGATGAGGATGAGTACTACGCGGATGTCTGGGAGAGCCGTTGAGTACGGCCGGGGGCCTCGCGCCGTTCGAGGGCGATGACCGCCAGTACTCGCCCACCCGGCTTGCGGGCTGGCTGCAGGAGGTCAACGGCCCGGACCGCGTCAAGCCCAAGCAGCTCACCCGGGCCCAGCTCGCCAGCCTCTCGCCGCGGGATCTGTTGGTGCACAACGACGGCCGGGAGGTCTGGCACGCCAACATCGGTCCGATCGACACGCCCCAACTCCTCGCGCTGCACGATGAGCTTGCGGAGATCGTGGAGTCGAACCGGCACGACGGCGACAAGACCAAGCCGGCCGCGCTGGTGGATGCGTATCCGGGGCTGGGGAAGAGTACGGCAGTGCGGGCTTACGGTTGCGGCCTCTACCGCAAACAGGTCGCCCTGCGAGGGGAGACCACGCCCAGCGGAGACCGCAGGGTCCCGGTGATCTACATCGCTTTGAGCGGCAACAC
This sequence comes from Kitasatospora sp. NPDC033851, assembly GCF_055576085.1. NCBI lineage: Bacteria > Bacillati > Actinomycetota > Actinomycetes > Kitasatosporales > Streptomycetaceae > Kitasatospora > Kitasatospora sp. NPDC033851. The sequence continues at coordinate 408,449 of NZ_JBVIRL010000005.1, forward strand.
GCAGGTCCGCGGGCTGAATGCCTCGATCTGCCGCTTCTACGGCCTGCCGGTCACCGGGGACGCCGACACTCTGGCCGAGCGGGCCGTCGATGCGGTGCTGAGCATGAAGACCACCGCGATCATCGTGGATGATGTCCACTTCCTGGCGGGTTCGAGAACCAACTCGTCCAGGATGGCGAACCAGTTGAAGTATCTGTCGAACGTCTTCCCGGTCACCTTGATCTATGTGGGTGTCGGAGTCCAGCACCGCGGCATCCTCAAGGAAGGCATGGGCCACGGAGACTCTCTCTTCGCCCAGTTCGGGCGACGCACCACCCCGCTGACCCTGCGGCCTTTCGATGTCGAAAGCGAGCAGGGCCGTCTGGAGTGGAGGACGCTGCTGAAGACGATCGAACAGCAACTGGTCCTCGCGGAGAAGTTTCCCGGCATGCTGGCCGAGGACCTCTCGGACTACCTCTATGCCCGCTCGACCGGGCACTTCGCCTCGTTGATGTCGCTGATCAACCGCGGGTGTCTGCGGGCGATCCGCCGCGGTCACGAGCGCCTTGATGAAGAGCTGATGAACGGGGTCAAGAACGACGCGGCGGCGGAGGAGGCCCGCCTGGAACTCGATGCCGCGGTCAAGGCAGGGCTTTTGACCACGCGACCCGGTCTGCGCTCACCGGCCCTGAAACGGCCGGCATGACGCTCTGGACACCTGACCGCATCCCCCTCGTGGTTACGCCGCTGGCCGGCGAGGCCCTGGAAAGCTGGATCGGCGCCTACGCCCGGCGCCTCCGCGTCACCAACAGCGCCTTCCTTGATGCTGTCGGACTGCCCGGCGCCCGCACGTCACACCTCGCGCTACGGCTCACCGCCGAAGAAGCGGCCGCCTTGGAGAGGGCCACCGGCGTCGAACGGCAGGCACTCACCAGCATGACGCTCGAACCTTATGACGGACTGGCAGTGGCGATCCTGCCCGACCGGCGCAAGCTGGCCAGACCACCGGCCTGGAGATTCAGCGGAAGCCGAGCCCGCTACTGCCCTGGGTGCCTGGGCGATAACGCCGGCCGCGGGCCGCTCTTCTGGCGCCTCCCGTGGGCTTTCGCTTGTCCCACCCACCACACTCTGCTGCTGGACTTCTGTCCGGACTGCAATCAGCCCCCGCACCCCTGGAAGGCCAGACGGCTCGGCCCCCGCGCAACGGGCGCCTGCACGCGAGCCCACAGCAGTCTCGGCCTCAGAGCGGCCTGCGGAGCCGACCTCACGCAGGCCCCGGCCGCCCCGCTGCCCGCCTCGGGACTCGTACTGGGCGCCCAGCAGCACATCGCCACGCTGCTGAACGGCGAACCGGCCGCAAGGCCGACCGCGCTGGCCGAGGTCAAGCAGCTCTACGCTCTGGCCTGGCGCATTCTGCGTGGCCTACACACCATCGCGGACCGAGCACCGGAAGTCGTACACACCGTGGTGGCCGAATGCGGCGGAGAGCTACCACAACTGACCAGCGAGGACGTCGGACACGACGCCCACAACGCCGCCGTCGGCACCGCACTGGCCCGCGTCGCCCTTCACCCCGGCCATGCCGATCACGAGGCACTTTTCGAGTGGATCCTCGAAGCCGACCGCTCACTGCTGAAGACCTCGAAGAACAACATCGGCGCGATGGCCGACCGATGGACCTGGAGCGGTCCCGGACTGGTCGGGCGCGTGCTGGCCAAGCTCGACTCCAGCGCCACCCTGCACGCCCGACTTCGTTACGCCAGTGCCAGCCCACGACCACGCTGGCCGGACCTCCCCGCCGACGCCATCACCCGCCGGGCGACCATGATCCCCGCGATGCTCTGGCCCGGATGGACGATGCGCCTGCTCCCACGGCCCACGAACAACAAAGCCCCCCGCGCGGGCACGTTCCGCCGCGGCTGTAGCAGCTTCCTCCTGCTTCCCGGCGGGCCGCCCCAGCTGAACTTCGAACGTGTCGGCCCGCTTCTGGGCAACCAGGAGATCAATACCGATCGCGACAGCATCGAACGACGCCTCTATCTCGATCACGATCTGACCCCACTGGCATCCACGCTGGCCCAGCTCGCCCGCGCCTTGGACGAGCACGGCTCTCCCATCGACTACGCCCGACGGCGAGCCACCTTCACCAGCACCACGGTCACCCTCGATCTCGACGCATATACACGGCTATGCGCACAGCAGGGCTGGAACCCCGGCCAGCAGCATCGCGTCCTCCTCATGCGTGCGTATCTCCTGATGCTGCTGACTGGCGAGGTTCATCCCCCACCCGAAGGAGCGTCCTACCGATTCGCATGGCACTGCTCGCAGTTCCGGTTCCATGCACCCCAGGCCCTCCGCTCGTTCCTCCGCCAGCAGGCCGAGGACAACCTCACCCACCACAAGATCACCGAACCCGTCACCTGGGAACCACCCGACGCCTGGGTCACCGCCGTCCAATGGCCCGGCCTCTCCCCCACAGACATCGTCACGGACGAATTCCGCGACCTGCTCGCAATGTCCGGCACCGTCCACGAGGCCGCTGATGCTCTCGGCCTGGCCACAGAACACGTCCGCCTCTACTGCGATCTCACGGAGACCGGCGCAGCCACCCCCAGCGACGTGATCGGCAAGCACCTCAGCACACGCACCGCGAGAACGGTCAAGACCCGCGAAGGCATTCTCGCTCCGGACCGACTCCGCGACCTATACGTGAACCAGAAACTGGAACTCACGCACATCGCCAGGCTGGCGTCTTGCAGTCCCGACACAGTCCGCCGACTCCTCAGACAAGGCGGCATCCCACTCCGTCCCCGGCCACGACGGCTCCCAGACCGCCCTGACATCACCCGCGAATGGCTCCACCACGAATACATCGAACGCCAACGCGACATCGCCAACCTCGCCCGCGAAAGCGACGTCACCCACTACCACCTCACCAAGATGGCCAGAGCCTGGGGCATCACGATCCGACCCGCTGGAGGGCAGTGCTACAACGCCGTCGGACACCTGAAACTTCGCCGCCCCCTGTCCGAGGACATGCGCAAAATAGTCATGAACTCGCAAGCCCTCAACCGACTGCGAGCCATCACCCAGATCCCCGGCCACCCCAGCTTCGCCGCCGCGGCCCGAAGTGCCGGCGCCGGAACCGACAGCGCGCTCCGCCAACGAGTCATCAGCGTCGAAAAGGCAGTTGGCTTCCAGATCATCGACCGCTCCGCCAGGCCCCTCGCCGCCACCGAACGCGGACGTGAGTTCCTCCTCGAAGCCCAGGAGATCCTCCACGCCGCTACCGACAGCGAGCAGCTCCAACGGCGATAGCAGCTGCAAGCGCTCACCTCACCACCACGCTCAGTTCTCACCGAGTACGGACCCGAGGGTTCCCGCAGGATCCACTGCGCACGAATCCACGGACCCTACGTGACTCTAGGATCCGCGAATCGATGCGCAATGTTGGCGCCTGATGCCCAATGAATGCCCAATGCTGTGAGTCATTGCGCAATAGCTTCGGACAGTAACTGCCAAAATTGATCTCTTGTGACCTTCGGGGCGGGCGTCAAGCCCGTTCCGTACGGACCAGCGTATGGCGGTACGAAGCAAGGACAAAGAGCTGTGAGAGGTCGCTATGTCCGTCTTTGATAGAGGCCGCGTCCGGGTTGGATGAGGGTGCCCTGTCGGACGAGTCGTCCCAGGCGGCTGCGGGTGACGTTGATGGCCGAGTCGTCGAGGGGCAGGCCAAGGATCTCGTGGAGTTCTCGCGCGCGCAGCGGCACTTCGGGGTAGTCGTTGAAGGCGGTGAGGAGGTGTTCGTAGGCGGAGCCGGGCTCGGCGGGTCCGGGCTCGGTGCCGGCGAGTTCGTCCAGGACCCTTCGGGCGGTGGCAAGTTCGACGAGCCGCTCTGGAGCTGCGGTCAGGGCCTCGGTAAGGTCGGCGAGTTGTTGGCGGAGGCTTTCGAGGTGGGCGGCGGCATCCTCGCGTGCGGTGCGGAGGCGGTGGTGGAGGTCGTCGCTCACGCGGGGGCGGTGTCCCGCCAGGGCTGCGGCCGGCAGGCGATGCGGCGGAGCATGCTGGCGACCGAGGCCCAGTGGATCCGCGAGGCAGCGGTGTCGAGCGGTGGTCGTACTCACGGGCCAGCCGCCGGAAGAGCATCAACGACCCCCAGCGACCTCTCCACCGCCCAGTGTTTGGCCAGCGGGACGAAACCGGCGGCCTTGTCCGCCTCGCTGCGGCGCACGACCTCGACACGGATGTCGTTCAGGACGCCGTGGATGACCAGGACCTTCTCTAAGCGGTTCCCCCACACCTCCGCGGCCCGGTCGAGCAGGGCGATTCCGGCGGTGTTGTCGTGCGCGGAGGCCGGCAGGACGACGGCGGCCACGACCAGGCCGAGCGTGTCGACCGCGATGCCCCGCTTGCGGCCCGGCGTCTTGTTCCCCGCATCCAGCCCGGTGGTCGCCTTCGGGACTCCGGCCGGCGCCCGGACCGACTGGGTGTCGATCACCAGCAGCGACGGGTCCCCTAACCGCCCTGCCCGTTCGCGTGTCCGGCAGCGCAGGACCACCTGGATCCGGATGTCGAGGCCGTCCTCGCGCCACAACCGGAAGTAGTAGAACACCGCCGACCAGGCCGGAAGATCGTGCGGCAGGTACCGCCACTGACAACCCGTCCGGTTCTGGTAGAGGATCCCATTCACCGCCTCCCGCAGGTCACAGGACCCCGGGTCCCCAGTCACCGACCGGGCCACCTGCCGCTGCTTCCACTCCGTCACGAACGGCTCGATCAAGGCCCATTGCTCGTCGGGCAGATCACTCGGATACGCACGTCGCTCCATGCACTGACATACGCACCACCGCGCAGACACCACTCAACACACGCTGAACGGGCCTCCAAGAAGAGGGACATAGCGCCCTCTGAGCAAAACGTCCGTCGCCCTGGGCTTTACTGCCCAGGGCGACGGGCACGCAGTGCTTCAATGACCCTAAAGCCTCCGCTTAATTCAATCGCGTCTGTGAGTCGAGGGCGGCATTTAGCTCAGCGACGCCCGCCTGCACAGTTTCAAGCATGGCTAGAATCTGATCCTGCTCGCCTACGGGAGGAAGCGGGATGGGAATCTTCTTTAGGGACGCCCCAGTTAGGTGCTTGATTCCGATCCCAGTGAAAAAGGACTTCAGCGTTCCGTCGTCAGCGAAACCACGCAGCACATAGACAAGCCACTCAGGTCGCAGTAGGTGGTTACACCGAACACGATGCAGGGCCTTCTGAATCCTCATGTCGATGTCGTCGCGCTTCCACACAGCAGCTCGACCCGGTTCGCCCCCCTCGCACACGATCACGTCTCCCGGCAGCAGCCCATACCGGTCGAATTCACGATCCTCGAAGCGCATCTCTTTGAGATCGTCCAGATCGAACCCGAACCAGCGAACATTAGTATTCCGAAGGTAGGGCCTATATTCTCCCTTATTCTTGGCCTTATCGAGCATCTTCCCGAGGACGCTCTCCGACAGATGAGCCAGGCTTACCCAGTTCCACGTTTCCGGCAGATCCCAGGGGCCGCTCTCCTCAATCGGAATGCCCTCGCCAACAAGGCCTGAGGGGGACCCAGCCGTGTGGCTTGTCTGTCCACGCAAAGCGGCCGAGACCACAACTTTCCAAGCATAGTCTGCACCGCCCGAAATTCTGGCGATCTCAGGCAGGTTGTCCGCCACCACGCGCTGATCACTTTCATCAGCCCCAGTGACCGTCTCGCGTAGCAACTTGCCGAGACTCTCCGAGATATGATCAATACGATGTTGGTCGCTTCGGTGATCAGTCAACACGCTGGCTGCGCGGACCGTCTCCGTGATACGACTCGCGGGATGGTGAATATTAAGATCGTACCCGCGATCCTTCAACTCGTCGATCGAGACTCGCCAAGCATGGTCGTTCTCAACACGATTTCCCCACCACTCGCGAATATCGTCAAACTCTTCGACACGAATGGGTGATGTCTTGTTGTACGCCTTAACCCCAAGCGGCAGCCGGTGTTCGTAGTACCAGACCTCAGATGTAGGCTCACCCTTGGTGAAGAACAGGAGATTAGTCGCGATTGTCGTGTAGGGCGCAAACACCGAGTTTGGCAGCCGGACAATCGTGTGCAGATTGCACTCTTCCAGCAGTTGTTCCTTGACGCGAGTCTTGACTCCCCGCTCGCCAAAAAGTGTCCCGTCCGGAAGCACTACCCCCGCCCGGCCTCCCGGCTTGAGCAGCCGCATAATAAGGACAAGAAAGAGATCAGCCGTCTCGCGAGTACGAAATTTCTGCGGGAAGTTCTGCTCAACCCCTGGCTCCTCGACGCCACCGAAGGGCGGGTTGGTGACGATCACGTCTACGCGGTCGGCCGGACCATAGTCACGGAGCGGGCGGGTCAGGGTATTGGCCCGGCGGATGGCGGTCGGCGCGTCGATCCCGTGCAGGATCATGTTGGTGAGGCAGAGCAGGTGCGGCAACTGCTTCTTCTCGATGCCCCGCAGCGAGGCCTGTAGAAGCGCTTCGTCGTCGGGCGTCTTCACCTGCCCCCGCAGGTGGTCGATGGTGTTGGCCAGGAAGCCTCCGGTGCCGCAGGCCGGGTCCAACACCACTTCCCCAAGCTGGGGATGCACCATCTCCACGATGAACTGCGTCAGCGCCCTCGGCGTGTAGTACTCACCGGCGTTGCCGGCGCTCTGGAGGTCCTTGAGCAGCTTCTCGTAGAGGTCGTTGAACTGGTGCCGGTCGGCTCGAACCGTGAAGTCGATCGAGTTGATCTTGTTGATCACCTGACGGAGCAGTGTGCCACTCTTCATATAGTTGTACGAGTCCTCGAAGGCCTCGCGCACGATCAGGGTCCGCGGGTTGGTACCGCCACTCAGCTTGCGCAGCGCCGGGAAGAGGTCGTTGTTGACGAAGTCGTTGAGGCCCTCACCGGTCAAGCCTTCTTCGTCGCCAGCCCAGGCCCGCCACTGGTACTGCGCTGGGATCGCCGGCACGTAGCCGTCGGTCATCAACTCCAGCTCCTGCTCAGTGTCGTCCAGGATCTTGAGGAAGATCATCCAGACGAGCTGGCTGAGGCGCTGCGCATCGCCGTCCACACCCTGGTCTTGCCGCATGACGTCTTGGATGGACTTGATGAGCGTGGACGAAATCACTGCGCCTCCTGGTACAACTGCTGCTCAAGGCCATGCACGGCCTTGAAATAGGTCTCGCGGGTTCCGAAGGATCGTATGAGCTCCATGGGGCCGCCCATCGAGCGGAAGGGCTCCACCCGCAGCACCCCGATGTCCTCCAACGAGCGCACGCCGGACTCGACGTACTTTTCGAGCAGCGCCTCCAACACGGAGCGCATCTGGCCCTGGTATTTGCCAAGGTAGCCGTTCGCGTGGACTGCTGCGGCCCGCTGCCGACGCTCGATCGGCTGGCGTTCGTAGGCAACATCGAGCGCCATGTCGAATGGATCAAGCGCGAGGCCTGACTGTTCCACCAGGTCTTCCAGCGGTATGCCGGCGTCCACCAGCTCGTCGAGCAGAGCCGATCGCTGGTCCGCGGCCGACCAGGCGTTCACGAAGTCGTCTGCGGTCGGGTATCGCTCCAGTAGGCCGCTGCGGACGAACTCCTTGAGGCTGGAGGTGAGCGGCTTGCCGTCGGTCCCGAGCATCTGCACCTGTTCGCCGATGATCGTCACGGCCTGGCCGCTGACTACGATCCGCTTGCGACGGACGTTGCGCGCTCCCGGCCGTTCGACCCACTGCTCCGGGCCGTCGTCCTGGTCTTCGCCCTCGGTCTCGTCGACGTCGTCCAGCTCTTCGACGGCATCGTTCATATCGCCGTCGGGCGGCAGCTCGTAGACCTTGACCGGATCGCCGTCGAAGTCCTTGTCGGCAAACAGCTTGGTGACGTTCTTGAAGTCCATGATCACGAAGAACCATTTGTCGTAGTCCGTTCGCACGCGGGTGCCGCGCCCGATCATCTGCTTGAAGTCGGTCATGCTCTCGACCCGGCTGTTGAGCACGATCAGCTTGCAGGTCTGGGCGTCCACACCGGTCGCCAGCAGCTTGCTGGTCGTCGCGATCACGGGGTAGGGCATCTCAGGATCGATGAAGTTGTCGAGTTCCTGCTTGCCCTGCTGGTCGTCGCCAGTGATCTGCATGACATAGCGGGAGTCCTTGCGGACCTCATCGGCGTTGAGGTTGGCCAGTATCCGGCGCATGCGGTTGGCGTGCGGGATGTCCTGGCAGAAGACGATCGTCTTGGCGTAGCGGTCCGTACTCTTCAGGTACTCAGTGATGCGCTCGGCAACCCGCTTGTCGCGCTCTGGGAAGACGATCGAGTCGTCGATGTCCTCGCCGGTGTAGTGCCGGTCGGGGATCAGCGTTCCCGAGTCGTCGACTTGTCCCTCCTCCGGCCGCCAGCCGAAGGTGTCGACGTCGAGCGCCGTGCGGATGACCTTGTACGGGGCCAGGAAGCCGTCATCGATGCCCTGCTTCAGGGAGTAGGTGTAGAGCGGGTCACCGAAGTAGTCGCTGTTGCTGACGGTCTTGGTCTCCTTAGGCGTGGCCGTCATGCCCAGCTGGACGGCCGAGCCGAAGTACTCCAGGATGCCGCGCCAAGCGCTGTCCTCCCGGGCACTGCCACGGTGGCACTCGTCGACAATGATCAGGTCGAAGAAGTCGGGTGAGAACTGCTTGTAGACGTTGTCGATCTCCTCGGTGCCAGTCACCGCCTGGTACAGGGAGAGGTACAGCTCGAAGCTCTTGTCAACGACCTTGCTGCCCCCGCCGTCCGGGTCGTCGGCGTTCGCCACCTTGGAGATGGTGCCGCGCGAGGCGCTGAGCTTGGCCATACGCCCCTTGAACATGGCGAAGTCGTTCATCATGGTCTGGTCGATCAGGATGTTGCGGTCGGCCAGAAACAGCACGCGGGCCTGGCCCTTGTCCGGGTTGATCGCCCGGAAGGACTCCATGAAGCGCCAGATGATCTGCGCGGCGGTGTAGGTCTTACCCGTCCCCGTGGCCATGACCAGCAAAAGCCGGCGCTGCCCCTTGGCGATCGCTTCGAGCGTCCGGTTGATCGCGATGCGCTGGTAGTAGCGCGGCCGGCGTCCCGACCCATCGTCATGGAACTGACCTGCGATCACCGGCTCGTCGGCGTCCTTGATGCCCTTCCACTGCTTGTACAGCTGGTAGAGGGCTTCGGGAGAGGGGAACTGCTCCAGCGGGATCTCGACCTCGATCTCTGGCCGGATGCCGGTGCGGTCGTGCCACACGAACGAGTCACCGTTGCTGGTAAAGACCGAGGGCACGTCGAGCTGCTCGGCGTACTCAATGGCCTGCTGCATGCCGTCGCCCGGCTCGTGGTTGTTGTCCTTGGCCTCGACCACGGCGATCGGGAGGTTGGGACGCCACTCAAGCAGGTAGTCGACCTTCTTGGGCTTCTTGCGCACACCCTTCTTGCCGACTACCTGGATGCGTCCAGCCGAGAAGTAGTAGTACTCCTCGCGGAGCGACGTCAGGGGCCAACCGGCGGTACTCAGGGCAGGCGTGATGTGCCGGGTACGGATCTCCGTCTCGGTCAGCTGGGACTTGTCTGAATCGCTCACGGGAAGATTCTACGGACCACCACCGACAGTCATGAGGATGGCGCACGGGCCCGGCGTCGTAGGCACACCGTGGTCCAGAGCGGAGGCGTACATCCCTGCGGCCGGTTGCCGCCTAATGGGAGCTACCGGGTTGTAGAAGACTCGGTGCCGTAGCCGCCAGCAGGTGAGCACTCTCGCCGCCGGAGCCGTTCGAGCTCTGAGG